>DAIOET010000187.1:0-7834 GCA_036746135.1 Cupriavidus sp. | reverse complement strand
ATCTCGACTGCGATGCATGAAGCGTGTGGTGACTCACGTCACCATTTCTGGTTCTTGCTGAATCGAGAGAAGAAGGAAGTCTATGCAGTTGGATTTCACCCGCGCCCCCATCTCGCCGGGCACCGACCTGGCGCGGCGTCTGACGCCAGTGACCAAGAAGTCGGCCGCGCGTCGGCGCAAGAAGGAAGTCCCTCCCCACTGGGAGCGCGGCTACCGTTCCCACTACTACCGCAATGAACGTGGCGACAAGCTCGGCGAAGTCCGCTTGTCCGATCGCGGTGACATGCCAGTGGTTTACCACTGGGCGGCCGGCAACTACTCCGGCGCCGAAGGCTCGCTCGCGCATGCGCGCACGCGTGTGGAAGAAACCGTTGGCTTTGGCATGCGCCAGTTGTCGCTGTTCTGAAGATGATGATTGAACCGCGTGCCTGACCTCAGGGCATGCAGGCTCCTCGCAATGGCGATTCGCCGCCGTTGCCGCGCTGTCGCCAGCGCCTAGGCAGAGTACCTCCTCCCCGCACGGCAAAGTCTGTCAATCGAGCCGGCGTTGCACAAGCATGAAGACCGCAGCTACCAGCGCAATCGCGGCAATCAACCGATACAGATCCTCGCAGGCAATCAGCCGCGCCTGTTGATCGACGATCGCAGCCATCTGCGCCAGCGCACCGGCATGGGCCTGCCCGGCATCGAAACCGCGTGCCATGAGTAATGACTGCGCCGTATGCATCCAGCTTTCAGCTTCCGCGGGACGTTGGCCGATGGCGTGCACCAGGCTCGTATGTACCGCGAATTGCCGGTTCTGAAGTAGCACTGCGCCAAGCGCGGACGCAAATGAACTTGCGATCTGACGGACCAGATTCTTGCTGCGATAGCCGTGCGCAAAATCGTCCCCGCTCAATGTGCCGAACGTCAGCCCGGCAATTGGGATGATGACCATCACACCAAACAGGCCCTTGCCGATGAGCGCGGGAACCAGGGCCGCGGGCCCGACATCTGGCGACATGAACGAGAAGTAGGTCATCGCGGCAGCCATCAGCAGAAGCCCGGTAACCATCACCGGCTTCTTGTGCGTGAGACGTCGAGCCACGCGCAGGTAGATCCAGATGCCGACCAGGCTGATGACGGCCGCCAACGTATTGAGCCATCCGGTAGTGGCCAGCGGAAAGCGCAGCGCCTGTTCCGCGTAGATCGGGAACACATAGCTGCTCAGATTGCTGATCATGTAATAGACGAAGTACATGGCCAGGCCCGTCATATACACGGGCTGTCGCAGCGCGCGCAGGTGCAGCACGGGGGTGTCGTGGTGCCACTGCTGCC
This sequence comes from Cupriavidus sp., assembly GCA_036746135.1. Taxonomy (GTDB): domain Bacteria; phylum Pseudomonadota; class Gammaproteobacteria; order Burkholderiales; family Burkholderiaceae; genus Cupriavidus. The sequence goes on along the minus strand of DAIOET010000187.1, from coordinate 6,517 downwards.
AGAGGAAGGCACCGAGCAGCGCCAGGGCCACCGCCGCCACTACGCCCACGCGCAGCGGGTGCGAGAAGATGTCGAACCGGGCTTCGGTCATCGACGCCTGCAGTGCGACGATGGCCAGACCAAACAGCAGCAACGGACCAAGTGCCGGCCCTTCCTGGTCGGCGCGTGACTCGGCGTCGGGTAGCAGCATCCAGGTGCCGATGGCAGCCAGGGCAGCAAACGGCAGCACGCCATAGAACACGTCCTGCCAGACGCCGTGCTCCACCAGCTCAGCCGCGAAAGCTGGCGCCATTGCCGATGCGCCGAAGATCCCCAGCATGAAAAAGCGCGAGGCGCGCGGTCGATCGGCAGGCCCGAACATCAGGTTCACCAGGATTCGGCAACTCGTAAACAGCGCACCGCCACCCACACCTTGCATGAAGCGGGCGACAACCATTTGCGATAGACCGGTGCTGGTGGCCGCCATCAGTGTCCCGCCCATGAAAAGCAGCAGCGATCCGGTCAGGTAGTAGCGGTAGCCAAACCGCTGTGCCAACCATTGCTGTTTGAGGATCATCATCATGCTGCCTACCGCGTAAGCGGCCTGCACCAGCGCGAAGCTGCGCGGGTCTGCATCGATGCCGCCAACGATATGGCTCGATGCGAACACGAACATGATGTTTTCAAGAAACTCGACGCCCGTGGTCAGCCCCAGCAGCATCATGACGAGCGTCTGCCTCTGCCGATGACTGAGCAGCCGCAGCCATCGCGCGCGGGCGCGCAACCTGTGCCAGGTTCCGGCATTAACGCTCACGGCCGGGTCGCCTCCAGCGCCACCAGATTCTGGTGCAGCGCCGCCAGGTCACGGGTAGCGGCGGCGAGTCCTTTCTTGCCGAGCGGTGCCCATGCCTGCCCATAGGCGGCATGCACGGCAGGCGCGGCACGCTCCAGCAATGCATGCGCGTCCGGCGTCAAGGTCAGTTCGAGGCTGCGCCGGTCGTGTTCGGAGGTCTTGCGCCGCACCAGTCCCCTTGCCTCCAGACCGTCGATTAGCCGCGTCATCTGGGTGCGCGTGGCGTCGATCGTCATGCCCAGTTCCGACGGCATTGCCGGCTCCCCCGCATCGACGGCCAGCATGCTGATCACCAGATACTGGCTCAGGTCCAATTCATGCGGAGCCAGTGCCCGCTCGATATGGTGGCGTAGCAGCCGCGCCGTACGTAGCATTAGCCGGGAGGCCAGGATCAGGTCGCGCGGCGCTTCAGGATGCTCGGCACAAAAGCGATCAATGCGGCGTTCGAACGACATAATAATTTCATCTGAGATAGTTACGAATGAAACTATATGCAGTGGCCAAGCTCAGCGCAAGTTCTCCTCCGTAGACAGTGTGACCTTGTTACGGGACGATCACTAATGTCCTGTTGGATTGCGGGTGATGCTGGCGCTATATACGCCTCAGGCTTTTCGACAGATCCTTCAGCGATTTGCGCAGCTGGCTGAGTGTGCCGGACTGGGTGGTGGCGCCCGGCGCGCCGTAGCGCCATGCCACATAGCCATTGGTGAACGATTGCACGGCCGCGGCTGCCTGCGGGAGCGCGGCCTCGGCCCGGGCCGCAAAATGGCGCGGGCCCTCCGACGTCTCCCGGACGATGCCATGCCGGGACAGCAATGCACAGTACCGGTCGTAGAGCGCCTGAACTGGGTCAGTGCGCCGTCGGCGCAACCACATCGGCACAAGTGCGATCAACGAAAGGCCGGCCAGCCCGACGGCCAGCACCTGCGGCAGCCGATTGCCGAGGCCGGCCTGGTCCAGCAGCCGGCTCTGCTGCCCACGGTCGTACTCGAGCACCCAGCGCTGCCACTTGTACGCCAGGCCGTCGAAGCCCCATCGCAGATCCCGCAGCCATCCCGGCGCGCGCAGTTCTCGCAAGGCGCGTAGATCTTCCCCGGCCAGCGCAGCGTCGACTCCGTCCTCCACCCGGCTTGGCGCCACGGCGCTAGTCGGATCAACACGCACCCAGCCCCGCCCGGTCAGCCAGACCTCGGCCCACGCATGGGCATCCGACTGCCGGATGACATAGTGCTTACCCAGCGGGTTGAACTCACCACCCTGGTAGCCAAGGACGACGCGGGCGGGCACACCGGCCGCACGCATCAGAAATACGAAGCTGCTGGCGTAGTGCTCGCAGAAGCCGCGCTTGGTATCGAACAGGAAGCTATCCACCTGCGCCTTGCCCAGCGGCGGCGGTGACAGCGTGTAGGCGAACGGCGCGGCGGCGAACAGGCGCATGGCGGCCTGCACGCGTTGCCACGGATCGGAATATTGCGTCATCCACTCCGCGGCGAGCGCGCGGCTGCGTGGATTGCCGTCCGGCAACGCCAGGGAAAGCTGCAGCGTGCGGCGCGTCAACGGTTGGGGCACGTCTTGCAGCATCGACAGCGCGCGATATCGCAGCGGCCGGTCCACCGGCGTCCGCGCAAAGAACTCGCCATCCGCCGATAGCCGGGCTGCCATGCTGTCCGACACCGCCACGCCACGATCGAGCAGATATAGCCAGGGCTTGCGCGTTGGCTCCAGCGTGACGTTGTACTCGCGCGGTCCGGCGCCCGACGCCCCAGCGATGGCGTGGAAATCGTCACCAGCGTCGGCATCGTCGCGTAGTCCGGGTGCTGAACGCATGGCCGGATCTTCCTCGGGGCGCCACGCCTGGCCGTCGTAGTTCCACAGTACCAGCGCACGCCAGTACAACGCGCTCGCGGGCAGCGGGCTGCCGACGATATCCGCGCGGAATGCCACTTCCGGCGAGCGGATCAGCTCGCCAACACTGCCCGGCCGCATGGTGTCGCTGATGCCGGTGCGGCCTGTCGGTTCCGATTGCGGCAGGCGCCAGAGCGGATGATCCAGACGCGGAAACAGCAGGAACAGGAACAGCGCCCAGGGCAGGCCGAACAACGCCATGCGGCCCAGCAGCGGCCAGATCGCCAGCCGCCCCCGGGCTTCAGGATGGTGGAACAGCAGCCAGTTGCGCAGGACCCAGGCGCCGATCGCCATGCTGTAGATCGCCAGCCAGAACGGCTGATCCTCCAGGTACAGCGTGAGCAGCAGGTAAAACGACAACTGCGTGACCAGCGTGGCATCGGTCAACGCGCGCGTTTCCATCAGCTTGAGAATGACGAATGCCGCCAGCAGCGCAACGCACAGTTCACGGCCGAAGCTGCCGCCGCCGCGCCAGACCAGGGCCGCGGCGATCAACAGCACCAGTATCGCGGCGCCGCCAACCATCAGCTTGGATGGCAACGGTGCCCGGTGGCGCCATAGCAGCCAGCGCCATGCCAGCAACAGCACCAGCAGCAGGCTGACCGATACCGGCAGCGACCGTGCCTGCGGCGCAAGCACCAATGCCAGCTGGCCGATCAGCATGCCGTGTTCCTGATGGCCGAGCGTTCGCGGCTGCGGTTGCGGCTTCATGATGCACGCCGCTCCGGCCACACTGCCAGCGCTTCCAGGCATGCACGGCGGTGGGCGGTGCCACAGCCAGGCGGAATCTCCACGCCCGGCAGGCGCAGGCCGATTTCGAAATGGTCGCCGGCGGCCAGCACCCATGCACACAGCCGCGCAAGGCGTGCCTCGGTGTCCATCGTGAACGGCAGCGCGTCCCAATCGATCCAGCAACTGGGCTGGCGTTGGGTTTGCCCCGTGCGGCTCAGCCAGCGTCCGGTGCGTGCGCTGTGCTTCCATGCGATGCGGTGCAATGGGTCGCCCGGGCGATATTTGCGCAATTGGTCGATCCCGTCATCGGACGCCATGCTGATATCGCCATCGTCGCTCTCATCCGGGCGCGGCGTCATGGGTAGCGGCGGGGGCTGGCGTTCCGGTGCCGGGTACACGTAGGTCGTGACCGGAAAATCCGCGTAGCTCCAGACACGGAACATCCCGAACGGAAACCGGCTTGAGATGGTTACGCGCGGCAGCGCCAGCCGTCCGCGCCGGGGTGCATCGACATGAACGGTGTGTTGTCCCTGCCCGAGCCCGTCGAGCGTCAATGCCGGCGCCGTGCCCGCCGCGCGGTCTGCCGACGCCACGGCCTCGATGCCGATGCGTGCGGCACTGTCGTGATTGCCAACCTGCAGTGCGAACCCCGCGACCTCCCCGGCAAACGGCGGCGACACCGGCCCGGCCGAGATTTCCAGGTCCAGCAGGTTGCGATAGGCCATCCACATGCACGACATGCCGATGCCTGCCAGCAGGAACGTGAGCGCGAATCCCAGGCTGATGTTGTAGTTCAGCGAGGTCGTCAGCATGGCCAGCAGCAGCAACGCAAAGCCAAGCCCGCTGCGGGTGGGCAGGATATAGAGATGGCGTCGGTCCAGAGTGACCACGCCATTGACGGGCCTGCGGGGCCGGCGCGGGCGAGGCGTGGTCAGGGCCGGTGAGGGCCCTGCACGTGGACCGGACGCAGGGTTGGACGCCGTCGAGGCACGTCGCATGATGCGGGCGCGAGGCGGTCGTTACTCAGGGAATCGACACGCTCGCGACCAGGCGGTCAAGCGAGTTGCCACCCTGGTCCGTCGGCAGCAGCCGATGCCCGGCCACTGGCGCGAACACGGCCTGCACATCCTCGGGCACCACCATGTCGCGCTGATCGAGCAACGCCCAGGCGCGCGCGCAGGCCAGCAATGCCAGGCCGGCGCGTGGCGACAGGCCGGCCGCGAAGCTGGATTCGACGCGCGTGGCCTGTACCAGCGCCAGCACGTAATCCACCAATGCCGGACTGGCGTAGACCCTGCTGGCAGCGGCCTGCAGTGCCACGACCTGCTCCGCGTCCATGACCGCCGAGGGCTCGGGCCTGGTGGCGCCGCCCAGGTACAGCACGCGTTCGAAGGCCGGGTCCGGATATCCGAGCGAGATCCGCATGGTGAACCGGTCCAGCTGCGACTCCGGCAGCGCGTGTGTGCCAATCTGTTCGAGCGGATTCTGTGTGGCGATCACGAAAAACGGCGTCGGCAGTGCGTGGGTGACGCCGTCATGGGTCACCTGATGCTCGGCCATTGCTTCCAGCAGCGCACTCTGCGTCTTCGGTGGCGCGCGGTTGATTTCATCGGCCAGCACCAGTTGCGCGAACACCGGGCCGCGATGAAAGCGGAAGTCGCCCGATTCGCGCATATATACCGAAACGCCGACAAGATCGGCCGGCAGAAGGTCGCTGGTGAACTGCACCCGCTGGTACTGCAGGCCCAGCGTCTGTGCCAGCGCATGCGCGAGCGTCGTCTTGCCCACGCCCGGTACGTCTTCCAGCAACAGATGGCCGCCAGCCAGCATGCATGCCAGCGCCAGCCGTACCTGCTGCGGCTTACCCAGCACGATGCGGTTTAGCTGGTTTTGGGCCTCGGCTAGCGAGGCGGTGATCTTGGGTCGGGCTGTCACGTTTGGCGGCCTCAATGGAGGGTTGGCGACGACGTTACGGTGCGGCAAGGTCCGGCCATTGTAGCGGCGTGTGGGTCGCATCGGACAGTGGGTTGCCGCACGCTCGTGCACGCCTGACAGTGGCGCAGTGCACCGGAATTGGGCGGTAAGCCGCGCCGGATCTCGCTGCTTCTGGCATCATCGGCATATTGGCACCCTGCCATTTTCAGAATCGTCCTAGCTGCTGCAATGACTGCCTCGCAACTGCGCGTGTCTGGCGCGCCTGCTTCTCTCGATTTCGATTGTTCCGCGCCGCTGGCCGACCAGGCGGCGCTGGCCAGCCTGGCGCGTGAATTTCACTCGGGCGGCTATATCGTGCTGCGCAATTTCGCCAGCGAAGCCACCTGCGCGGCGCTGGAAGCGGTGACCCGGCAGCATCTGGCGGCCGCGGTGCCGCCCGTGGAATTCGAGGCCGATCTCGGCTATCCGGGGGCGCCGGCCACGCGCAACGATGCCGGCGGGAATACGGTGCGCCGGCTGCGCCAGGCCTATGGCCGTGACGAGGCGTTCCGCCGCTGGGCCAGCCATCCGCAGTTGGTGGCCACGGTCGAGGCTCTGCTGGGCGAGCCTGCCCGCCTGACCCTGGCCCACCATAACTGCGTGATGACCAAGCATCCGCACTACGGCAGCCAGACGGGATGGCATCGCGACACGCGCTACTGGTCGTTCGTGAACCCGGAGCTGGTGACCGTGTGGTTGGCGCTGGGCGATGAAGACGAGCGCAACGGTGTGCTGCGGGTGATTCCTGGCTCGCACCGGGCGAAGCTGGACCCGGCGCAACTGGACCCGGCGGAATTCCTGGTGGAGGCGCATCCGGCCAGCCAGAGTCTGCTGAAAGGCACGATGCCGCTGGCGCTGCATCGCGGCGATGTGCTGATGTTCGACAGCCGGCTCTTTCACGCCGCGGGCCGCAATGACTCCGAGGCCGTCAAGCTGTCGGTAGCGTTTGCCTACTTCGGCGCCAGCAATCGTCCGATCAGCGGCACGCGGTCGGCCGAGTTCGGCAGCGTGGAAATGCCGCCGACTTCGCTTTAAGAACACGCGCCAGATAAAACGAAGGCCGCCCGGTTGGGC
>DAIOET010000186.1:0-7898 GCA_036746135.1 Cupriavidus sp. | reverse complement strand
ATCGTCATCGCCGTCAACGTGGCCACGCCGCTGGACGACCCCGCGAATCTCGATTCGCCGGCGGCCGTCACGCAGCAGATGGTGACGATCCTGACCAATCAGAACGTGGCGACGCAAAAGGCCCTGCTCGGACCGCGCGACGTGCTGCTGGAGCCGGATCTCGGCACGCTGTCCTTTACCGATTTCTCGCACGCCCACGACGGCGTGCAGAAGGGTTATGCCGCGGCCGAAGCCATCGCGCCACGGCTGGCCGCGCTGGCCCTGCCGCGCGAGGCGTGGGACCAGTATGTGGCTTCGCGTGCCACGCGCATGGCCACGCTGGAGCCACGCCGCGTCGATGCGATCGAGATTCACACGTCGGGCCGCATCCCGGCTTCATACGTGCAGCAATACCTGCGCGTGCGCGAAGGCGACCGCTACGACACCGCGGCCATCAACCATGACCTGGACCAGCTATCGACCAGCGGGGATTTCGAAAGCGTGACACAGGAGCTGATCACCAGGGACGGACGCTCCGTGCTAAAGGTCGACGCGCAGGAGAAATCGTGGGGACCGCAGTTCCTGCTGTTCGGCTTTGGCCTGTCGACGACTTTCGACGGCAAGGGGGCGTTCAACCTGCAACTCGGCCATCGCTATCCGTGGCTGACGCAGGGCGGGCTGGAATGGCGCAATGACATCGTGCTGGGCAGCAACCAGGCCAAGTGGCACACCGAATTGCGCCAGCCCATCTTCGACCGGCTGGGCTTCTACATCGCCCCCTATCTGGAATATGGCCGCAAGCACGTCGATATCTATCCGGATAACGGAGACAAACGCAACGCAACGCCACTGACGGCCGTGCGTGTCGACACCGCGCTGGCGGGTATCGATCTCGGCCTGCCGATCGGCCGCCTGGGCGAGTTCCGCGTCGGCGCGAACTACCAGCAGGTGCGCTACGACTCCGACTATCTGCTGGCCGGCATGCCCAACGGCCGCTTCAGCGCCAGCGTGCGCCAGCCGGTCGTGCGGGCGCAGTTGACCATCGACCAGCTCGACGACCCGCTCTATCCGCGCAAGGGTTACTACCTCTTTGCGGTGAACCAGCTCTCGTTCGGCGGCACCGACAACAGCTTCGACGACGTCCACGCCAAGGCGCTCTGGGCCGGCAGCTATGGCCGCCACACGCTGAACCTGGCCGCCGAGGGAGCGATGACATACAACGACCATCGCTCGAACAACAGCGTCAGCGGCGGGCTGGGCTTCACGCTGGGCGGATTCCAGCGTCTGTCGGCCTATGCGCCGGACCAGTTCTCGGGCAACTACCTGTTGTATGGCCGGTTGACCTATCTGAACGAACTGCGCGAGTTCACGTTGCCGGGCCTGCGCACCACGGTCTTTGGTTCCAGCCTCGAAATGGGCGATGTCTGGCTCAGACGGCGCAATTTCGGCAGCGGCCCGTACAAGTCCAGCGCCAGTGTGTTCATTGGCGGCAACAGCGTGATCGGGCCGCTCTATTTCGGATTCGCGGCGGCGCCGGCGGGCGTGTGGAACATCTACCTCCAGCTCGGCCGCGTGTTCTGATCGCTAGCCGGCCAGCGCGGCCGGCTTATCCACTGACATCGCCGAGCGGTACTCCACGGCGGCAATGCGGCCATTGCGCAGTTGCAGGGTCTGGACGCCGTGTCCGTGCATTGGCATGCCATCGAGCAGGTAGGACACGGCGATATCGACCTCCACGGTCAGGCCGTCGATGCGCGGCGCCCCGACTGCCTCGATACGGATCGACTCGCCTGCCAGTTGCGACAGCCGCTCGAACAGGCCGATCACGGCGTCACGGTCGCCGTACTCGCCGGCCAGTGGGTGGTCGCCCACATGGCGCCAGACGATGGCGGGGTCCAGCTGCGGATAGATTGCCTCGAAATGACGGGTGGTCAGCGCGGCCAGATAGTCGCGGACCAGCGCCTGCACCGCTTCGGCCGACATCGGCGCTTCCACCGCGCGCCGCGCGCGGATGGGGCGGGCCGAGGCATCGAGCCCGAGAAATTCGACCACGCTGGCCATGACCTGCTCACGATCGTTGTCGACGCAGATCATGTGATAGCTGTTCTCGACGACGACGCCGCGCACCTGCGGCACGTTGGCCATCAGAAAATCGGCGGAGCGCACCGACGTCAGCTCGTCCTCGCGCGCATGAACCACCAGCGTCGGGCACGGCACGCGGTGCGCGCCGTCGATGACCCAGCGCCGCAGCCGATCCACCTGCCGGATGCAAGTCAGCGGCACCCAGCGATAGTGGAAATTGTCGCCCCGTTCGAACTTGGCCTTGACGATGGCGCGCACGAGATCGTTCTTGATGCCGAACGGTTCGTTCTCCTCCACCTTGATGCGGGTGGGCAGCACAGGCAGGTGGTACACCACGTGCCGCAGCCAGCGGTAAGGCGGTGTCGACCAGCCATCGATATAGACCGGCGCGGACAGCGCCACGAGCAGGCCCTTGCGATGCTGCCGCCGGTCGCACAAGGCAACGGCCAACAGCGCGCCCATGCACATGCCGATCACGTGGAACGTGTCGTACTGATCCACCAGCGCGTCGTACGCCTCGGTGACCGTGTCGATCCACTGCTCGGCCCGCACGGCCAGCAGGTCTTCCGGCGTGCCGCCGTGGCCCGGCAGTGTGACGGCGTGTGTTTCCACGCCGCCGCGGCGCAGCACCTTGTGCATCGGCCCCAGATCGTACTGGGTACCGCCAAGGCCGTGGATCAGCAAGGCCCCGACGCGCGGGGCCCGATCGGTCGTCATGCCGCGCGCCGTCCTTCAGTATCGTGGCTTGCCACGATGCGCCAGGCACCGGCAATCAGCGCCACGGTATCGTCCCCGTCAAGCAGCGGACCGCTCATGTCGACGACGGTCGTGGTAGCGCCGGCCGGCAGCAGCAGGCGGAACGTCAGATCGCCGCGCACTTCGCCGTCGCTTTCGCGCAGCCAGCGGCGGCGCACCTCGGCGCGATCGTCGGGATGCACGCTGGCCAGCACATCGTCGAGCGTGGCAAAGGCGGACTCAGGCAAGCCAAACGCCTGTTCGACGCTGCCGCTCCAGCGCAACCGGCCACTGTGCGGATCGAGGTTGTAGACGAGCTGGCCGCTGGCCGCCAGTGCCAGCTCCACGTCGTTCTGCCGGCTGGCGGCCGCCTCGTGCAGTTGCTCACGCGCGGTGCGCAGCGTGCTGATCAGCAGCGTCAGCAGCGCCGCCACCGCCAGGTAGAGCTGCGCCACCAGCAGCGAATAGCCGTGATAGACGGCCGTGTCGGCAAACGGGCCATCGCCCTGCGCGGTATTGAGCAACACCAGTGCCGACAGCAACGCCACCGCCACCGATCCACCGCGCCCACCCAGCAGCAGCGCCACGATTGCCACGAAAAACAGCGGAATATAGGTCAGTGCGTAGGCCACACCGAGCGAGAGCTGCACGAGCCGCGTGCCGTCGAACACGGCCGCCACGGCAACCAGCACGGCCAGCAGCGCGGCAATGCCGGCCAGGAATTCACCGCGGCGCCGGCCGCCGGAGCGGGCGGCGCTGAAGCGGCCCCATCCCGCGAACACCGGCGTCACGATCAGCACGCCCACAAAGTCCGCGGCCGCCCACACCTTGGCCGTGGCCCAGAACGGCACATCCATGAACAGCCAGAACCAGCCCGCGCCGAAAACCGCGCCGCCCACGCTACTGACCACGGCGGCCACAAGCAGGCCACGCAGAAACGCCAGCCCCTCCAGCGAAAACCGCATCATGTGCACCAGCGCCACGGCCACCGCCGCAAAGCCGATCTCGTCCAGCGAGAACAGCAGCATGCGGAACGGATCGCGTCCTTCGACCACGCCAAGCAGCATCTGCGCGACCAGGAACGCCAGGGACAACCCAATCCAGCGGCGAGCCGGCGCCAGCATGAACGCGGCCACGGTCACCCCGGCGGGCAGCCAGATATAGCCGGTCGCGGCAAACGGCCCGTTGATCTTGTGGGATGCGTAGCCGAATACGAAGTACAGGATCGCCCACAGCGGCAGCGTGACGATCCGGTTTGCGAGTTTCACGGTTGGGATTCCTGATGCGAGGCGCGACGCGCAAGGGACGCGGGCCACGCTGGATGAACGGAGAACCCCGCCGGCCAGTTGACCGGCGCAGTCAAAAAAGCGCCCGGAAAGGCACTGCTAGTTGAGGCCGCTGCGATCGACGTATTCGAGCGCCTCGCGCACGGCGCGACGGGCCTTGAGGATATAGCAGACCTGATGATCCCGGATGGCGAGCGCCAGCACCTCGGCCTGGACCATCTCCTGGAAGTGGTGGGCCGCGCGGCGCAGCGTCACGCCCGACGCCTCGGCCAGCACGATGGCCGGCAGGCCATCCTCGCCCGCCGCCAGCAGCGCGCGGCAGATGGCCGCGCGGGCCGGCACCGTCAGCAATGCAAGGGTCAAGGTGCTTTCCTGGGTTTCCATGGTGTCCGCCTGAAAGGTATTGGCCGCAAGCCCGATGATGCCTCAATGCACCGCCATCGTACGCTCAAATAAGACGGTCATACGCCCGTCGAATCGGGGGATCGGGAGAGTGTGGCGCGGCTGCACACCCGGCGTCAGGCGCGCCGGGCGCGGCGGCCGCCCCGGCTAGGCCACCTCGATCGTGCCGCCCATGCTCTCGTGGCCCGAGCCGCAGAAGATGTCGCACAGGAAGGCATAGCTGCCCCGCCGCTTCGGCGCGGTCAGCCGCACCTCCACGGCCTTGCCCGGCGGCACGTCAGCCCGCACGGCAAAGTCGGGCGCCGAAAACCCCATGATCACGTCCTCCGCCGTGATCGCCAGCACCACCGTCTCGCCGGGCTTGAGCGAAATCCGGTCGGGGATGAAGACAAAGCGCCGCGCGCGCATCGGAATCACGCGCGGCGCGGCGGCGCCCAGCATGGGCGTCATAGCGGCGATCAGTATCAGGCCCAGCAACTTGCGCCGGTTCACGGTTGGCATGGCGTCATCCCCTCCCGGTCACCGGCTGCTCGGCCAGCCGGAACGGGTCCTTGCCCGGCGTTGCCGTCGCGTTCACCTCTCTCCAGCCCAGTCCCTGATACGGATGCGCGGCGTCCCACGGCACGGGGAGCCGGCGCGGCTGCGATCCCGCCGGAGGCAGCGGAAACATCAGCGAGCGTGCCGCGTGGTGCGCGATATGGCCGGTCATGCGGTGATGTTCCTGGTGGATATGTCCGTAGAACACGGTGACGTTGCGGTACGGCATCAACTGATCGATCACCTTGGCACCGTCGCGCGTGGCCCAGTCCCATTGTGGATAGAGATCGAACAGCGGCCGGTGCGTGAATACGACGATGCGTGCATCGCGCGGCTGCTTTGCAAGATCGGCGGCCAGCCATGCGAGCTGCGCGTCGCCCACCTGTCCGCCGGGGTCGGACACGTTGTCGAGCACGATCGCATGCAGACCCTTGTGGTCGAACGTGTAGTGCGTGGGGCCGAACAACTCCTGATAGGCGGCGCCGTTGTCCAGGCTCGCATCGTGTTCGCCGGGCATCAGGTGGACGGCGCCGGCCCGCAGCGGCGCGATGATGTCGCGGAACTCGCGCATGCGGCGGCGGCGCTCCGCCGGGTCGTCGGTGGTATGCGTCAGGTCGCCCGTGAACATCACGAAATCCGGCGGCTGTGGCAATGCGTTGACCGCCGCCACGGCCTTGGGCAAGGTACCGCGCGCATCGGGATTGGGTGGCCCTTCAAAGCCCCAATGCGCATCGGACAGTTGGACGAAGACGAAATCCTCGTCGCGGGTGGCCGCCCAGCCGGGCAATGCCGAAGCGCACACGGCGCCGCCGGCCGCGCCCGCCAGGCGCAGGATGTCGCGCCGGCTCCAGTTTCCATTCATGACCGTCTCCATTGGTTGGATGGTGTCTGTCATACCGGCGCCGCACCGGATTTATTCCCGATGGACGGCGCCCCACCTTCCGCGTGTGGGGGAGGGAGAACACCATTGGCGGATTGAATCCTGCGGGAATAGAATCGGCGCAGCGCCGGTAATACAAGGGAGACGCCCCATGATGCAGTGCCCTGCCGCTCCGCCCCTCGAGGACTGACTTGGACGCCGCCAATATGCGCCGCCGATTCGACGCCCTGGTGCTGCCGCACCTGGACGCCGCGTACAACCTTGCCCGCTGGCTTTGCGGCAATACGGGCGATGCCGACGACGTGGTGCAGGAGGCCTTTCTGCGCGCGTTCCGGCTGTTCGCCAGTTTCCGCGGAGACCAGCCACGGCCCTGGCTGCTGGCCATCGTGCGCAACACGTGGTTCACCACGTGGCAGAAGCGCAAGGCCGCGGCGGAAACCGGCTATGACGAGTCGCAGGCCGATATCGACCTGCCCGATTGGCACGGCGCGCCGGGCGACCCGGAGCAGTGGCTGCTGCGCGAGGAAGACGTGCGCCTGGTACACGCCGCGCTGGAGCAGTTGCCGGTGGTATTTCGGGAGGTACTGGTGTTGCGTGAGCTTGAGGAACTGCACTATCGCGATATTGCGCGGATCGTCGACATCCCGGTCGGCACCGTGATGTCACGCCTGGCGCGTGGCCGGCGCATGCTGGCCGCAGCCGTGGTGGCACTGCGCGATGGCCCGCCGCGCAACACCGCGCAAGATCAGCCGGCATCCGCCGACCCCATTCCACCCGCAGGAGGCCCGCGTCATGGATTGCAATGAGGCCCGCAACCTGCTGCAGGCCACCGCCGACGGCGAGGTAGGCGCGGCTGACAGCGTGCGGCTCGAACGGCATCTCGAAGATTGCGACGGCTGCGTGCAGGCGCTGGGCAACCTGCAGGCGCTGCGCCGCGCCACGCGCCGTGGCGCCTCGTACCATCGCGCGCCTGCCGAACTGCGTGCACGGATCGTCGATGCACTGCCCGCCCCGCCGAAAGATGACCTTTTCGATGCCGCGCCGGAAACACAGGCGGGCTGGCGCCGCTGGTTCACATGGTCGCCGGGGGCCAACGCCGCGCTCGCGGCCATCACCGCGGCTGCCGTGGGACTGGGCGTGTTCCAGTATCAGGCGCGGCCATCGCCCGACGACCTGCTGGCCAACGCCATTGTCGCCAGCCATGTGCGTGGCCTGATTTCGAACCGCGCCAGCGACGTGATCTCCACCGACAGCCACACGGTCAAACCCTGGTTCAACGGCCGCATCGACTACGCGCCCGATGTGCGCGACCTGGCCTCGGCGGGCTTTCCGCTCGTCGGCGGACGCGTGGACTTCATCGACGGCCGGCGCGTGGCCGTGCTGGTCTATCGCCGCAACCAGCATCCGGTCGACGTGTTCGTGATTCCAGGTGCCGGCTCAGGGGTGGGGGAACGGGTACGGCAGGGATATCAGCTCGAAAGCTGGACGGCGAATGACATGCGCTTTGTGGCCATCACCGATGCATCGGCGGGCGACCTGCGCAAGTTCGTACAGGCGTGGCGGAATGCGGAGGACGGGGAGCAGCGGTGAGGTGTGGAAGGACCCAGACCGCTGCTTGCCGCTAGACTCCCCTCTCCGCGCGCGAGAGAGGGGAGCCGACCATAAGCAGGGAGAACCCGCTCAGGCCAGTACGAACGGCAACTGCCGCTGACGCTTGCCCGTGATGCGGAACAGCGCGTTGGCCACGGCCGGCGCGATGCTCGGCGTACCGGGTTCGCCCAGGCCGGTCGGATTGTCGTTGGACGGCACGAAGAACACATCCACTACTGGCGCATCGGGCATGCGCGGCGGCGGATAGTCAGGGAAGTTGCTGTTCTTGACCACGCCGTTCTCGATCTCGATGGCAAACCCAGGTTTGGTCATCGACAGACCGAACACGCATCCGCCCTGGATCTGCGCCTCGGCGGTCAGCGGATTGACCACGCGGTTCGCATGCA
>DAIOET010000185.1:0-7943 GCA_036746135.1 Cupriavidus sp. | reverse complement strand
AAAGCCAACGCAAAAGGTGCCCAAGCGGCACCTTTTTTGTTGCCCGGTCACGTATCGAGCGCGGCCGGCTTGCCAGCCGAAGCTGTATGGATATACAGTGGGCGGTCAGATTTTTCTCATCCTGCCCAGACCTTTTCCCGCCGTGTTACCGGATCTCGTCCCCGAAGCTGCTCCCCATACCGACCTGCGCGCCGACGTTGCGGAGGCGCCCGCGTACCTGTCGAAGCTGAATCCGGAGCAACGCGCGGCGGTGGAATATGCGGGCCAGGCGCCACTGCTGATCATCGCGGGCGCGGGTTCCGGCAAGACCAATACGCTGGCGCACCGCGTCGCCCATCTGGTGGTGGGCGGCGCCGATCCGCGCCGCATCCTGCTGCTGACGTTCTCGCGCCGCGCCGCGGCGGAAATGGGCCGCCGCGTCGAGCGCATCGTCGACCAGGCACTGGGCACGAACAGCGGTGCCGGACGCGCGGCGCTGCAATGGTCCGGCACGTTCCACGCCATCGGCGCGCGACTGCTGCGCGAATATGCCGAAACGCTGGGCCTGGCGCCCACCTTCACGATCAGCGACCGAGGCGATTCGGCGGACCTGATGCACGTGGTACGCCACGATCTGGGCATGTCCGAACAGACCTCGCGTTTTCCGCGCAAGGAAACCTGCCTGGCCATCTACTCGCGCGTGGTCAACACGCAGCTACCGATCGAGGTGGTGCTGAAGACCCAGTTTCCACGCTACGCGATGTGGGCCGATGCGCTCAAGACACTGTTCGCCGCCTATGTCGATGCCAAGCAAAAGCAGCAGGTGCTGGACTACGACGACCTGCTGCTCTACTGGGCGCAGGCCATGAGCGAACCCGCGCTGGCGCAGGACATGGGCGCGCGCTTCGACCACGTGCTCGTCGACGAATACCAGGACACCAACGCACTGCAGGCGTCGATCCTGCTGGCGCTGAAGCCCAGCGGCCGCGGCCTGACCGTGGTGGGCGATGACGCGCAATCGATCTACGCATTCCGTGGCGCCACGGTGCGCAACATCCTCGACTTTCCCGCGCAGTTCACCCCGTCGGCGGAACAGGTCACGCTGTCGCAGAACTACCGTTCCACGCAGCCGATTCTGCAGGCCGCCAATGCGGTGATTGGCCTGGCCGCCGAGCGCTTCACCAAAGACCTCTGGTCGTTGCGCGAATCGGCGGAAAAGCCTGGCGTGGTCGTGGTCAACGATGAAGCCGACCAGGCGCGCTTCGTGGTCGAGCAGATACTGGCGCGGCGCGAATCCGGCCTGGCACTGATGCACCAGGCCGTGCTGTTTCGCGCTGCCGACCACAGCGCTCAGGTCGAAATCGAACTGGCGCGGCGCAATATCCCGTTCGTGAAATTCGGCGGCCTGAAGTTTCTGGAATCGACGCACGTCAAGGATGTGATGGCCGTGGTGCGCTGGCTCGAAAATCCGCGCGACCGCATGGCCGGTTTCCGGACGCTGCAGTTGCTGCCGGGTGTCGGGCCAAAGACCGCCGCTCGCGTGCTGGAAGGGCTCGAAGCCGCCACCGAACCGCTGCTGGCACTCGAAGCGTTCGAAGCCCCGCCCGCCGCCGCGCCTGCCTGGGATGACCTGCTCAAACTGGCCCGCACCCTGATGGCGCCAACATCGCCGTGGCCGTCCGAATTCGAGCAGGTCATTGCCTGGTATCAGCCGCACCTGGAACGCATGCACGACGATGCGGCCGCGCGGCAGGCCGACCTGCAGCAGATCGAGCGCATCGCCGCGACCTATGCCTCGCGCGAGCGCTTCCTGACCGAACTCACGCTCGATCCGCCGAGCGCGTCGAGCGATGAATCGGGCGTGCCGTCACGCGATGAAGACTACCTGATCCTGTCCACGATCCATTCCGCCAAGGGTCAGGAATGGAAGGCCGTGTACGTGCTCAATGCCGTGGATGGCTGCATGCCGTCGGACCTGGCGACGGGCACTACCGAGGAAATCGAAGAGGAGCGCCGGCTGCTGTACGTGGCGATGACCCGTGCGCGCGATCACCTGGACGTCATCGTTCCGCAGCGGTTCTACGTGCACAACCAGGTCGGCTTCGGCGACCGCCATGTCTACGCGTCGCGTACGCGCTTTCTGCCGAACCGCGTGATGCCGAACTTCTACAGCCGGTCCTGGCCGCCCCCGCCCATGCCGGGTGACGAGCAGGCCAAGCCGGCGCTGCCGCAGGTCGACCTCGCCGCGCGCATGCGCAATATGTGGAAGTAGGCGGCCGCGCGGTTACAGACCGTAGCGCTTGATCTTGTCGTACAGCGTGGCCTTGCCCACCTGCAGCAGGTCGGCGGTCTGGCTGACGGCGCCCCCGGTGCGCGCCAGCGCATCGGCGATGACGGCCCGTTCGTAGCGCTCCATGCGCTCGCGTAGCGGAATCGATTCGTCCCCGCCTTCGGCCTTGCCGGCATGGCCGCCTTCCGGCACACCCAGCACCAGGCGATCCGCCGCATTGCGCAGCTCGCGCACATTGCCGGGCCACGGGCGCTGCATCAGTTGCTGACGCTGCATTTCCGACAGGATCGGCGCGGGGCGCTGATAGCGCACGGCGGCCACCAGCATGAAGTGTTCGAACAGCGGCACGATGTCCTCGCGCCGCTCGCGCAACGGCGGCAGCGGAATGGTCACCACGTTGAGCCGGTACAGCAAATCCTGGCGGAACGTGCCCTGCGCCACCAATCCCTCCATGTCGCCCTTGGCGGCAGCGATGATCCGCACATCGATCGGCAGCGAGGCATTCGACCCCAGCCGCTCCAGCGTGCCTTCCTGCAGCACGCGCAGCAGCTTCACCTGAAGCGCCAGCGGCATGCTCTCGATCTCGTCCAGGAACAGCGAGCCGCCCGATGCATGCTCCAGCTTGCCGATGCGGCGCTTGCCGGCGCCCGTGAATGCACCGGCCTCGTGGCCGAACATCTCGCTTTCGAAAATCGCCTCGGGCACCGCACCGCAGTTCAGCGCGATGAACGGCGCGTCGCGGCGCGTCGACAGCGCGTGCAGGCTGCGCGCCACCAATTCCTTGCCCGTGCCGGTTTCACCGTTGATCATCACGGGCACGTCGGTTTCCGCGACGTTGGCGATCAGGTCGCGCACCTGCGCCATCGCCGGCGACCGGCCGATGATGCGCGTGCCGGCGGCAGGCCCGGCCAGCTCGCGGCGCAGCGCCACGTTTTCTAGCTCCAGCGCGCGGCGTTCGAGCGCGCGTCGCACCGTATCGGTCAGGCGATCCGCACCGAACGGTTTCTCGATGAAATCGTAGGCGCCTTCACGCATCGCCTGCACGGCCATCGTGATATCGCCGTGGCCGGTGACCAGGATCACCGGCACGCCCGGCGCCGTATTGCGGCAATGGTGCAGAAGGTCCAGCCCGCTGGCGCCGCCCAGGCGCACATCGGTCACCAGCACGCCCGGAAAGTCCGCGGTCAGGTGCGGCATCGCCGCCTCCGCCGACGGCAGCGCCAGCACCGCAAACCCAGCCAGTTCCAGACTCTGCACCGTGGCCTGGCGCACCAGCGGTTCGTCCTCGACAAACAGCACGCGCAGTCCGTCTTGCATCGCAATCATTTCCCTATCCTCATCACGCCGCCACGGGCTGGCGTGCCCGCCGCAGCGTCACCACGAATTCCGCGCCGCCGCCATCCGCATTGCCGGCCACCAGTTGCCCGCCGAATTCGCGCACGATCGACGACGAGATGGCCAGGCCAAGGCCCAGGCCCTGCCCGATCTCCTTGGTTGTGTAGAACGGCTCGAACAGGTGCGGCAGCGCCTCCGGCGCAATGCCGGTGCCATTGTCGCGCACTGCGATGCGGACCTGCTCCTCGGTGGCGCCGATGGCGATCTCCACACTACCATCGGCCTGCCCTTCGGCGGCGATGGCATCGAGTGCATTGCCCACCAGGTTCAGCAGCACCTGCTCCAGTTTCAGTTCGTCGGCCCAGACGGCCAGGTCCGCGGCCGCGCCGTCCAGGCCGCGCACGCGCAGCATCACGTGCCCCAGACGCGGCGCGATCAATTGCAGTACATGGTCGATTGCCGCGCGCACGCGCACCGCGTTGCGCCGCTGACGCGCCTTGCCGGCGAACAGCTTCAGTTGTCCCGTGATCTTGCCCATGCGCTCGGTCAGGTCGGCGATTGCGGACAGGTTGCCCGTCGCCGCATCGAGCTGCCCTCGCTCCAGCAGCACCCGCGTGTTGTCCGAGAACGTACGCAACGCGGCCAGCGGCTGGTTCAGTTCGTGCGTGATGCCCGCCGCCATCTGGCCCAGCGCGGCCAGCTTGCTGGCCTGCACCAGTTCGTCCTGCGTTGCGCGCAGCTCGCTTTCGGCGCGCGTGCGTTCGGCCACCTCGCCCTCAAGCTGCTCGTTGATCGCCATGAGGTCGGCCGTGCGGGCCTCGACGCGGCGCTCAAGCTCGTCGTACGCCGCTTCCAGCAGGCGCCGGCTGTAGAGCATGTCGCGCGCGCGCTGGCGACGCTGGCGCAGGTTCACCAGCAGCAGGCAGATGCACGCATAGGCCAGCGCGGCGCCGATGGTGGCGCTCCGTGCGTTGGCCAGCACCGGATCGAGCGGCGCCATCACCTGCATATTCCAGCCGGCGGGCCCCACGGCACGATTGATTGCCAGGTAGCGGTCGCCGCCGATATCGGACAGGTCCGCGATGCCGAGGCGCAACCCCGCGCCGTCGATCCCGTCGGGCGCATTGTCGCCCGGCTTCCTGTCGGTGGGTCCCACCCGCACCAGCCGCTGGTTATCGCTGAGCGTGTTGTGGGCCAGCCAGCGCATGACCGGGGACGTCAGCGGCTGCATCGGCAGCGGCGTGACATCGACGTCGTGATACTGCCGCGTGCGATGCATCTCGGCCTGCAGCTCGGGCGGCAGCTGCCGCAGCGTGCGGTACTGCCAGCCCGGCACCGACGACAGGAAGATCACGCCGTGGTCGTCCGACACCATCAATGGCTCCCCGCGGCCCGAACCGGCACGCTGGAACCATTCGAGGTTCAGCTTCACGACCGTCACGCCGATCACCTTGCCACCGGCCTCGATCGGCTGGGCGATGTAGTAGCCGGGCTCGTCGCTGGTGACGCCAATCGCGTAAAAACGGCCCACCTCGCCACGCGAGGCCATCTGGAAGTACGGGCGGAAGCGATAGTCGGTGCCGACGAAACTGCCCGGTTCCCCGTGGTTGCTGGCGGCCAGCGCCAGTCCGTTGGCGGCGATCACATAGGTGGCCGATGCGCGGGCGCGGCTGTTGACCTCCACCAGGTAGTCGTTGACCGCGGCAATGCGCGCCGGGTCTTGTGGCGATGCCAGCAGTGCGCGCACCGACGGATGCAGCGACACCAGCGCCGGCAGGAATTCGTAACGGTCGAGCGTGGATTCGAGCGTGCCCGCATAGCGGTCGGCACGCATGGCGGTGGACTGCTGCAACGCAGCGATGCCGCGCTGCACCGAAAGCAGCCAGGTCAGCACGCACAGCGCCAGCAATCCGGCCAGCAGCGCGACGGCAAAGCCCCACCAGCGCGAACTGTTCTCCGGCGCATGCACGGAGTCAGGCGCGGGGGAATCGTGCACGGCAAGGAAGTCGTCGGAATGGGGCATCGGCGCGCGCGGGAGCTGTCGCGCCGATGATACCCGCTGACCGACCCCGGAGTCAGGGTCGCCAGCAGGGGGATGCAAGCCTGTGCCGGCGGCGCCCGTTGCAGGCGCGCCGGACACAGGCCGGGTCACATCAGACGCTGGCGTCGGCGAGTTCGACGTTGTCATCGTCGCCACCACGCAGCACGCGGTTCAGGCGGGCGCGGTCAAGCTCGCGTTCCCATGCCGACACCACCACGGTGGCCACGCCATTGCCGATGATGTTGGTCAGCGCGCGGCATTCGCTCATGAAGCGGTCGATGCCGAGGATCAGCACCATGCCGGCCACCGGGATGGTCGGCACCACGGCCAGCGTGGCGGCCAGCGTGATGAAGCCGGAGCCCGTCACACCGCTGGCACCCTTGGACGTCACCATCGCCACCGCCAGGATGGTCAGCTGCTGCATCAGCGTCAGCTCGATATTGGTGGCCTGGGCGATGAAGATCACGGCCATCGTCATGTAGATGTTGGTGCCGTCCAGGTTGAACGAGTAACCGGTGGGCACGACCAGGCCGACCACCGACTTCGAGCAGCCCAGCTTTTCCATCTTCTCCATCAGGTGCGGCAGCGCGGCTTCCGACGAGCTGGTACCCAGCACGATCAGCAGCTCTTCCTTGATGTACGCGACGAAGCGGACGATCGAGAAGCCGGTCAGGCGCGCCACGGTGCCCAGCACCACCAGCACGAACACGATGGCGGTGAAGTAGAACGTGCCGATCAGCTTCAGCAGCGGGATCAGCGAGCCCAGACCGTACTTGCCGATCGTGAACGCCATCGCGCCGAACGCGCCGATCGGAGCCACCTTGGTGATCACATGCACGATGTGGAAGAACACCTTGGAGACCTGATCCACCATGTCGTGGATGATGCGCGCGCGCTCACCCACCACGGCCAGTGCCGAGCCGAAGAACAACGAGACCAGCAGGATCTGCAGGATGTCGCCATTGGCGAACGCGCTGAAGATCGTGTCCGGAATGATGTGCATGAAGAACTCGACCGTGCTCTGGCCATGCGCCTTCGACACGTATTGCGAGATCGTCTTGGTGTCCAGCGTGGCGGGATCGATGTTGAAGCCCACGCCAGGCTTGAGCACGTGCGAAGCGATCAGGCCGATCAGCAGCGCGAACGTCGACACGATCTCGAAGTAGAGCAGTGCCTTGCCGCCCACGCGACCCACCTTCTTCATGTCGCGCATGCCGGCGATGCCGGACACCACGGTACAGAAGATGATCGGGCCGATGATCATTTTGATCAGCTTGATGAACGCGTCGCCCAGCGGCTTCATTTCCACGCCGGTATCGGGCGCAAAATGGCCGAGCAGAATGCCTACGGCAATCGCGAACAGGACCTGCACGTACAGGATCTTGTAGAAGGGTTTCCTCATGATGTCTTCCTCGGTGTTTTGACCGGTACCGGGCGCTCGGCGGCGCCCACGTTGCGCGCCTACGATCGAGCGCGTCTGGAAGTAACTATTTGCAACAGCCGTGCCACGCGCCCCGGCGCGGCCAAGTCATTGATTTACAAGGAAGGCAGAGGGATTTTCGGGCCGCGGCGCTCCGGGATTCCGGAATTCCGGAATTCGCCACTCCGGGAATCCGGACGCCGACGATGCCGATTGGCGGCGGAAAAGTGTGTCCGGAAGCATCCGCGACGGTGTTTTGATGGATGGACAGGGCGCCAGCGCCGGATAGAGCGGCCGTCTTTCCGGATTTCCGGGCACCGCTGCCACACGGAACGGGGGGCGCGACCACGTATAATTCCGAGCTTCCTAGATTCATGCCGCGCCTGTGCCCGCGTTACCGCGGCGAGGCCGCGCAGTTCCGTTCGCCGCCATGAGCAGCTACTACAAACACCACGTCTTCTTCTGCCTGAACCAGCGCGACGACGGCAAGGCCTGCTGTGCCGACCACAACGCCAAGGCGATGCAGGAATATGCCAAGAAGCGCTGCAAGGAGCTGGGCATCGCGGGCGCGGAAGGCCGCGTGCGCATCAACAAGGCCGGCTGCCTGAACCGTTGTGAACTCGGGCCCGTGCTCGTGGTCTACCCCGAGGCCGTCTGGTACACCTTCGTCGACGCGCAGGACATCGACGAGATCATCGACAGCCATCTGATTCACGGCAAGCCCGTGGAGCGCCTGATGGTGGATCGCTGATCGAGGTACCCGCCAAGCCGTACCGGGTTGACGCCCGGTTTTTTGTTGTGCCGTTATCTCCTGCCATTTCCACCATGAACGCGCATACCCAGGTCACCACCATCGCCGGCCCCGTCGGCGCCATCGA
>DAIOET010000184.1:0-7966 GCA_036746135.1 Cupriavidus sp. | reverse complement strand
GAGGTCTATGCCCACGGCGTGCGTAATTCGGTCGGACTGGACTTCAATCCAGCCGACAAGACGCTATGGTTCACCGACAACCAGGTGGACGGCATGGGCGATGACCAGCCGCCTGGCGAACTGAACCACGCCACCAAGGCGGGCCAGAACTTCGGCTTCCCCTGGTATGGCGGTGGCAAGGTACGCACCGTCGAATACAAGGATCAGTCGCCGCCGAAAGACGTAGTCTTCCCGGTGGTGGAATACGCAGCCCATGCGGCTGACCTGGGCATGTCGTTCTACACGGGCAAGATGTTCCCCGCCAAATACCAGGGCGGCGTCTTCGCGGCCGAGCACGGTTCCTGGAACCGCACCAAGCCGATCGGTGCGCGCATCATGTACACCGCCGTCAAGCCGGACGGTTCGGTTGGCGAGACCGAAGTCTTTGCGGAAGGCTGGCTGACGCCGAATGGCGAGTACATGGGGCGGCCCGTAGACGTCCAGCAGTTGCAGGATGGGTCGTTGCTGGTGTCGGACGACTACGCCGGCGCGATCTACCGCATCTCCTACTCAGGCGCCAAGTGACCGGGATGCGCGGTCGCATCCATGCCACCGCCCTCGTCTTGCTGGTGACCTGCGCCAGCGCTCCGGCGCTGGCGGGCGACGCCAAGGCAGGCCGCGCCAAGGCAATACAGTGCCAGACCTGCCACGGCCTCGACGGCAAGTCGAAGCTACCAGAAGCGCCCAATCTGGCGGGCCAGGTCGAGCAATATCTTGCCAAGGCCCTCAAGGACTACAAGACCGGCGCGCGCAAGGACGAGATGATGACGATGATGGCCAAGCCCCTGAGCGACGCCGACATCGCCAATCTCGCCGCTTTCTACAGCAGCCTTCCGCCTTAGACATGTCTACGTCTACGCCTACGTCTAAGGCTTCGGCACGGCGATGACTTTCGACATCTCCGACGTCTGCCGCCAGCCTTCACCCTGATACAGGGGCTTGCCCACCTCCGTGGCATGCAGGATCGCAAACGTGGCGCCACGCCGCGCCAACTCGGCCTCGGCCAGTACCATCAACTGCCTGGCCATGCCGCGCTTGCGATGCAATGGATCGACATAGACGTTCAGCACATAGCCGCGTTTGTCCAGGTCCGGATGGGCCGGGTGCGGCGGCCAGTCGATCAGCATCAGCCCGACGCCTGCCACGGGCCGCGTGCCGTTGAGCGCGAAGAATCCAAAATAGCTGCCATCGGCAAGCCGCGGACGCAGCCAGTCGCGGAAGTGGGCCGTCATCGTGCGCAGCGTATCGGCGGCAAAGCCGGCTTCCTGGAACATCGCCTCGCGGTGACGGCAGATCAGTTCCAGATCGTCCGGTTCAATCGTACGAACATCCATATGTGAAATCGAAGTAACGATGGCGCGCGGCAATCGCACCGCGCCGGAACAACCCCTTGCCGCAACAGGCGCGCCATGACTCGCGCCTGTGCAGCAGTGGGCCATTCTAAAGGGCTGCCGGAACGGGCGCAGCCGTCATCGGGTGGCAGTCATCAAGTTTCGGACATCTGCCACCCGCGCCGCTGCATATCGCAACGGTGAATGCATTCTTGCCTGCGCGGCGACGTATTGAAATAAGACGGTTCTGAAAGCGATTCGAACGCTTCCGAACGCTTCCGATTGCTCCCGATTGCCGCCAATCCGGTCAGCCAGGGTTTCCGTCTGCCGCCCCGCCCTGCCGCACCGTGACCAGCCGATCCAGCAGCGCGCGATCGGCCAGCAGGCTGGCGCTATCCGAGCGATGCACAACCCGGCCGCGATCCAGCACCAGCGCCTGGCGGGTCATGGCCAGCGCCATGCGCGCGTGCTGTTCCACCACGATCACTGCCATGCCGCTATCGGCAATCAGTCCCGCGATCACGCGCTGCAGCTCCTGCACGATGATTGGCGCCAGGCCCTCCAGCGGTTCGTCGAGCAGCAGCAGCGCCGGGTTGACCATCAGCGCCCGCGCAATCGCCAGCATCTGCTGCTCGCCACCGGACAACTGGTTGCCAAGATTGCTCCGCCTTTCCTCCAGCCTGGGAAATATCCGATAGATTTTCGGCACGTCCCAAGGACCCGGCCGCGCCACGGCACTCAGATGCTCCTCGACCGTCAGCGACGGAAACACCCAACGCTCCTGCGGCACCCAGCCGATGCCTGCCTGCGCACGGCGGTGCGGCGGCGTGCGGCCAACGTCCCTGCCCTGCCAGAACACGGTTCCGCCACGCACGCGCGTAAAGCCCATCAGCGTAGCCAGCAACGTGCTCTTGCCCACGCCATTGCGGCCCAGCAGCGCCAGGCTGTCACCGGCGTCCAGCCTCAGATCGACGTGTTCAAGCACCACCGCATCGCCATAGCCGGCGCTGATGCCCTCCACGCGCAGCAGCTCAGTCATGCGCGGCCTCCCCGAGATAAACCTCTTTGACGCGCGGATCGGCGGCAATCTCGGCCGGCGTCCCCTCGGTCAACACACGGCCCGCCACCAGTACCGTGATGCGCTCGGCAAAGCGGAACACCAGGTCCATGTCGTGCTCGATGAACAGGATCGTGATATCGCGTGGCAAGGCTGCGATCACCGCGAAGAGCTCGGCGCTGTCTCCAGCAGGGATGCCCGCCGCCGGTTCATCCAGCAGCAGGATCGATGGTTGCGTGGCCAGCGCCAGGGCAATCTCCAGCAGGCGCTGCTTGCCGTACGGCAGGTGCCGTGTTTCGATATCGGCGTCGCGCTCCAGCCGCAGCAGCGCCAGAACCGACATGGCCTCGTCCACCAGCGCTGTCTGCGAGGTCACGGTACGCGCCCAGATGCGCGACGCACCGGTGCGCTCCGCCACCG
This sequence comes from Cupriavidus sp., assembly GCA_036746135.1. GTDB lineage: Bacteria > Pseudomonadota > Gammaproteobacteria > Burkholderiales > Burkholderiaceae > Cupriavidus. The sequence continues at coordinate 5,119 of DAIOET010000184.1, read as the reverse complement.
CCAGCACCACTGATTCCAACACCGTCAGCCCTGGAAACAGCGTATTGATCTGGAACGTGCGCGTCATGCCCAGCTTCACGCGCGCGTGCTGTGGCAGCACCGTAATCTCGCGCTCGCCCAGCCAGATGCGACCCGCCGAGGGCGGCAGCGCGCCCGTCAGCAGGTTGATGAACGTGGTCTTGCCCGCGCCATTCGGGCCGATCAACGCGTGGCGCGCGCCCGGTGCAAACGTCAGCGATATATCGGTATTGGCGGCAAATGCGCCCCACGACTTGCACAGTCCTTCCGTACGCAGCGTGGCGGTCATGCATCGGCTCCCCGTTCCATCGCCGCGCCCACGCGCCTGCGCGCCACCAATGCACTGACCGCGCCCATCACCCCGCCCCTGGCAAACAGCACGATCAGCACCAGCAGCAGCCCGATCCAGAACTGCCAGTACACGGGGTTGATGCCGGCCAGCACGTCCTGCGCGATCATGAACAGCGCCGCGCCGACCAGTGCGCCATAGAGCCGGCCGGTGCCGCCCAGCACCAGCATCACCAGCAACTCCGCCGAGCGCGGAAAGCCGAGCACATCCATGCCGACGAACTGCGTGGTTTGTGCGAGCAGTCCCCCCGCCACGCCGGCAATCGCCGCCGATACCGTGAAGACCGTCCTCAGGCGCTGTGGCACGTTGGCGCCCAGTGCGGGCATGCGCCTCGCACCTTCGCGCACACCGCGCAGCGACAGGCCGAACGGTGACGCCACGATCCGCCGCACCAGCACGAATAGCAGGAACAGCACCACAAGGCTGTAGACGTAGGCCGTCTTGCCGAACAGATCGAATTCGAACACACCGAGCAGACGGTTCATCGTCACACCGGACAGCCCATCGACGCCGCCCGTCAGAAACGCCGCCTTGTTGGCCGCCTCGAACAACATCAGGCCGATACCGAGGGTGACCATCAGGCGCGTCAGGTCGCCACCACGCACCACCAGGTAGCTGCAGAGCCATCCGGCCATCGCGGCCACTGCTGCCGCGGCAAACAGGCCAGAGACCGGCTCGCCCCAGCCATGCGCACCAAGCAGCCCCGCCGTATAGGCCCCCAGGCCGAAGAACGCGGCGTGCCCCAGCGATACGATGCCCGCATAGCCGAGAATCAGGTCGAGCGACAGCGCGAACAATCCGACGATCAGGATCTGGCTGCCGAGGATCAGGTAATCGGGCAGTGCGAAGAACGCGGCCACGGGCACCAGCCAGAACACGATCTCGGCCGGATGCCAGCGGCCATCGGGCAGCCGATGCGGCGGGCGGTGGGGTTTCATGCGGCGCGCCTCCCGTAGAGTCCAGCGGGAAACGCCACCAGCAGCAGCACCATCATCGCGTAGATCACGAAGGCGCCAACCGCTGGCACATAGTATTTGCCGGCAACATCGGCCACGCCCAGCACGATTGCCGCAACCAGCGACCCTCGGATGCTGCCCGCACCGCCAACCGCCACCACCAGCAGGAAGTAGACCATGTACTTCAACGGAAACGTGGGATCGAGCCCCAGCACGTCGATACCCAGGCCGCCGCCAAGCCCGGCCAGCCCGGACCCCAGTGCGAAGGTCAGGCTGAACACCCGGCCCACATCGATACCCAGCCCGCTGGCGGCCTGCTGGTTGTCCACCGCCGCGCGCACCTGCGCGCCAAAGCGCGTGCGGGCCACCAGCCAACCCAGCACCACCGTGATGACGATAACCACGGCCAGCAGGAACAGCCGGTAGGCGCCCAGTTCCAGGCCGGCCACCTTGATCTGGCCAATCAGGAAATCGGGCAATTCCACCGGTTGCTGTGCGGGGCCGAAGAACCACGTGGCACCCGCCATCGCCATGAAGGTCAGGCCGATGGAGAACAGCACCTGGTCGAGATGACTGGCGCGGTAGAGCCGCCGATAGAGCGTGCGTTCAAGCAGCCAGCCCACCAGCGCGGCGCCCAGGAACGCCACCGGCAGCGCGGCCAGGAACGGCACGCCGAGCCGGCTCATCAGCACCACCGAAACATAGCCGCCCAGCATCGCAAAGGCGCCGTGCGCGAGGTTGACGAAGTTCATCAGGCCCATCGTCACCGACAGGCCGATGCTGATCAGGAACAGCAGGCTGCCGTATGTCACGCCGTCGAACAGCACGCCGGGCAAGCTCGATATCACGATCGGGTCCTCTTCAAGGGTCGATGATCGCTGCTGGATAGGGAAAGTACGCGCCGATTGTTCAGTGGGCGCCGCTTTTTTGCAATCGGGCGCGACCCGCGCCGCAGCGAATGTCAGGTTTACATCGCCCCGCGCAAGCGCTAAGGTCGTCTGGACCAGACCGTTCGAGGAACGCAAGCCATGCCGATCGACCGCCGCACATTTCTGGGACTCACCGCCACGCTGGCCGCACTGCCGTCCAGCCCCGCCCTGGCAGCCACCGCGCAGGCCGCCACCGTGGAAGCGCCAATGCGCCGCAGGATTCCAGGCACCGGCGAGCAGTTGCCCGTCATCGGCATGGGTACGGCTGATACGTTCAACGTCGGCAAGAGCAGGGAAGAGCGTGCACCGCAGGCCGAAGTCCTGGCCATGCTGCTACAGCGCATTCCCAAGGCCGTGGTGGATACCGCGCCGAGCTACGGCAACGCCGAAACCGTGACCGGAGACCTGCTCCAGGCAGCCAGTGCGCGCGCCAATGTATTTCTGGCGACGAAGATTTCTTCGAACGCATCCGGCACCGTGGCGCAATTCACCGAATCGCGGATGGACTTGCACTCCGACAGCGTCGATTTGCTGCAGGTGCACAACCTGATCGACTGGCGCAACAACCTCCGAATCCTTCGGCTGGTCAAGGAACAGGGCAAGACTCGCTATATCGGCATCACGCACTACCGCGACGACGCGCACGAAGAACTTGCTCAGATTCTGCGCAACGAGAAAGTGGACTTTCTGCAGGTCAACTATTCACTGGCCGAACGCAACGCGGAAAAGTCGCTGCTGCCGTTGTGCGAGGAACGCGGCGTGGCCGTGCTGGTGAACCGGCCATTCCAGGACGGGCGACTGTTCGCCGCCGTTCGCGGCAAGCCGTTGCCCGACTGGGCCGGCGAGATCGACTGCAATTCCTGGGGGCAGCTGTTCCTGAAGTTCATCGTCAGCCATCCCGCCGTGACGGCCGCGATTCCCGCCACCTCGAAGCCAAAGAATATGGCGGACAACCTCGGCGCCGCCTTCGGCCGCATGCCGGATACGCGCGAGCGCGCTCGCATTGCGGCGGCATTGGCCTGACGCGCGCGCTGACATGGACACACCCGACCCGCATCCCGACGCGCCGCGTACCGGACGGCTGCTTGGCGTGCGCGCCGGCGAGATGCCGGCCGTGGTGGCCGGCTTTCTCTTTTTCTTCTGCCTGTTCGCCAGCTACTTCATGCTGCGGCCCGTGCGTGAAACGATGGGCATCGCCGGAGGCGTCAAGAATCTGCAGTGGCTGTTCACGGCGACGTTCGTCGTGATGCTCGTGGCGATCCCGTTCTACGGCGCGTGCTGCAAATGGCTGCCGCGCCGGCGCTTCGTGCCGTGGGTCTATGCGTTTTTCATCGCCAATCTGCTTGTCTTCGCCTTCGCCACGCGGGCGATGCCAGACAACGTATGGCTGGCGCGCGTGTTTTACGTCTGGCTGTCGGTATTCAACCTGTTCGTCGTGTCGGTGGCCTGGAGCCTGATGGCCGACGTGTTCCGTCCCGAACAGGCGCGGCGGCTGTTTGCGCTGATTGCCGCGGGCGCCAGCGCGGGCGGACTGACTGGCCCCGTGCTCGGCGGATGGCTCGTAGGCGGCATCGGCCTGACCGGCCTGATGCTGTTGTCGGCGGCATTGCTCGCGGCAACGTTGCCCGGCGTCGGCTTTCTGTTCGCGTGGCGGCGCAAGCTTGGCGCGGGAGCACCGGGCGCCTCCACGCCCTCGCCGGACCCCGCGCAACCGGTGGGCGGCGGCTTGTGGGCCGGGCTGGGACTGATCATGCGGTCTCACTATTTGCTGGGCATCAGCCTGTTCGTGATCCTGTTGGCGACGTCGAGCACGTTTCTGTATTTCGAGCAGGCGCGGCTGGTATCGGAGGCGTTCCCCTCGCGCGCCCAGCAGACACAGGTGTTCAGCGCGCTCGATGCCACGGTCCAGGGGCTGACCATTCTGGTGCAGGTCTTCTTCTCCGGGCGCGTGGCCAGACGCTATGGCGTCACCGCGTTGCTGACATCGGTACCGCTGGCCGTCACCGCCGGCTTTGTGGTGCTGGCCATGTGGCCCACGTTCGCGGTGCTCGCGGCGGCGATGATCGTGCGGCGCGTGGGAGAGTACGCGATGCTGCGGCCCGGGCGCGAGATGCTCTTCACGGTTGTCGATCCCGAGACCAAGTACAAGGCCAAGAACGTCATCGACACCGCGATCTATCGCGCCGGCGACGCGGTGAGTGCCTGGGTCAAAACGGGGATCGATGCATTGTCGGGCCATCCGGCCACCGTTGCATTGGCGGGCGCCGTGCTCGCCATCGTGTGGGCAGGGCTGGGCTGGTGGCTCGGCCGCCGCCATGAAGGACAGCTGTCCGTGTCGGCATCGGGAGGATCTGTACTGCCTGGCGCCGCGCGCGGCAGCCGATAATCGCGCACCCGTCTGGCCGCATCGTGCCGATGCCCGTATAGTCTTGGCCTGTCAGCGGCGCTTGTCTCGCCGCCCTACCTCATTTCGCTCAGGAGTCGCCTCATGAAAACCAAAGCCGCCATCGCCTGGAAAGCCGGTGCCCCGCTCACCGTTGAAGAGGTGGACCTCGACGGCCCGCGCGCCGGCGAAGTGCTCGTCGAAGTCAAGGCAACCGGCATCTGCCACACCGACTACTACACGCTGTCCGGCGCCGATCCCGAAGGCATTTTCCCGGCCATCCTGGGCCATGAAGGCGCGGGCATCGTGACGGACGTCGGCCCCGGCGTAACCTCGCTGAAGCCGGGCGATCACGTGATTCCGCTCTACACGCCGGAATGCCGTCAGTGCAAGTTCTGCCTGTCGCGCAAGACCAACCTGTGCCAGGCCATCCGCTCCACGCAGGGCAAGGGCCTGATGCCCGATGGCACGTCGCGCTTCTCGA
>DAIOET010000183.1:0-8019 GCA_036746135.1 Cupriavidus sp. | reverse complement strand
CGAGATCGTCGAGATCCGCCCCCATCATCGATTCGATGGCTTCCATGAACGCGCGAACCTTGCGCGGCTGGAGTCTTCGGTCGGGCAGTAACGCAAAAACTCTCAGCGGCGGCAACGGGTAGTCCGGCATCACCCGCACCAGCCTGCCCTGCGCGATCTCCGTTTCCGCGGCCGTCATCGGCACCCGTGCAATTCCCAGACCCGCCAGCGCGGCCTGCATGCGCAGTTCGGCGTTATAGGTCTGCATGCGCGGTCGGATCGGCACCGGGATCCGCTGTCCCTGACGTGAAAACTCCCAGACCGAGGCACCCGGCGTGGCCAGCGTCGGCATATTGGACAAGTCTTCGGGCTTCATTTGCACCGGCAGGCTTGCGGCCAGGCTGGGCGCGGCCACCAGGCCGCGTTCCACGTTCCAGATACGGCGTGCGATGGTGCCGGAATCGGGCAGTTCGGTATCGACTGTGACGAAGGCAATGTCGAAACCTTCGCGGATCGGATCGACCAGCCCCTGCGCAATTTCCACGGTGATGTCGAGCGCGGGATGCGCGGCCAGGGTCCGGCAGATGACGCCGCCCAGTTGCTGGGCGCCGAATTCGTAAGGCGTGGCAATGCGCAGCATGCCTTGTACGCGCTCCTCGCGCGCCAGTGTCTCCTGGCGGATCTCGCGTAGCCGTGCAAACAGCGGCGCCACATCGCGATAGACCGCACCACCGGCATCGGTCAGCCGCATGCGGCGTGTGGTGCGTTCCAGCAGCTTGGCGCCGATCGCGGTCTCCAGCCGGATGACCGCCGCCGATACGCGTGACTTCGGACAATCGAGCGCCGCAGCCGCCGCCGTAAACGTACCCTGCTCCACCACACAGCAGAACGCCTCCCAATCATTCCACTGGATTGTCTCGTTCACCGGACCCATTCCCTTGTATGACATTGTTTTCGTGGCTGCCCGTGGTGGGATGTCGCGCCCGTCTTCTCACGAGCCCAGGCCCACCCTCGCCGGCCGCACATTATGCGATAGACAGGTTCGTCTCGTCAGTGCCGTGGATAGTTCCGCCGTGGTTGCCGCGCAAGTCAAAAGGTTGCTCCGGGCTGGCAAAGCAGGCACATTTCCTCTACCCTTTCGGCCTTCCAGACCCCATCAAGACCCTTTCAGACCCATCATGGCGCATCCTGCCGATTCCGCTACGACCCATGCACCGGTTGCCGGTACGACAGAAAAGCCGAGCGACAGCTATGTGCAGTCGTTCGCGCGCGGCCTGTCGGTGATCCGCGCGTTCAACGCCAGCCATCCGGCGCAGACGCTGACGGAAATCGCGCAGGCCAGCGGCCTGACGCGCGCCGGGGCGCGGCGCATCCTGCTGACGCTGGTGGGACTGGGCTATGTGCAGAACGACGGGCGTCTGTTCCGCCTGACGCCAAAGATCCTGGACCTTGGTTTCGCGTACCTGACGTCGATGCCGTTCTGGAACCTGGCCGAACCGGTCATGGAATCGCTGTCGCAGTCCGTGCACGAAAGCTGCTCGATTTCCGTGCTCGACGGCACGGAGATTGTCTACGTGCTGCGCGTGCCGGCCCGCAAGATCATGACGATCAACCTGTCGATCGGCAGCCGGCTGCCCGCCTATTGCTCGTCGATGGGCCGCGTACTGCTGTCCGGCCTTGACGACGCCGAACTCGACCGCGTGCTGCGCGCGTCGGACCTGCAGCCGCGCACACGCCGCACTGTCACTGGCGTCGACGAACTGAAATCGCTGATCGCCGACATCCGCACGCGGGGCTGGGCGCAAAACGATCAGGAGCTGGAAGAGGGACTGGTGTCGCTGGCGGCGCCGATCCGCAATCGCGGCGGCCAGGTGATTGCGGCGCTGAACATCAGCGGCCAGGCCAATCGCACCAGCGCGCACGAAATGGTGGACCAGTTCCTGCCGCCGCTGCTGGAAGCAGCCGAGAAGATTTCCGCGATGGTGAGTTTGCGGACCTGACCGGCGGCGTCGCGCAAACCTTCTGATATCCCCTGCATTCGCGGCCGCGCCCCGGAATTCCATCCGGTGGCACTGCAGCATTTTCTCCTCTGCTCTCCCCCTTCGAAAACCGGTTGGCATTCGCCAATCGGTGAACCTCCGCGCTCTGCTTTGCATGCATCGGATTTTCCGATCAGCCATACCGAAATAACTTGTTTCGGCAATAACGCGCACTACGATTACGCTCAACGGCTAATACACCTATAAGAAGGCGGCCGACTCCCGGCTGCCCGCGAGGAGGCAATGATGGCCAGGAAACCCACAAGAGGCGAAGTCGATCAACGGCGCCGCAGCATGATGAAGGGCGGGGCGGCCTTGACGCTGCAGGCGTCGCTCGGATTCGCCGCCACGCGCGCCTTTGGCGCGGCGAATACGGCGGAAATGCCATTCGAAAATGGGCACCGGCAACTGGTGGCGTTTCCGCAAAAGCGCCCGCTGATCTTGCTGACGAATCGGCCGCCGCAACTCGAAACCCCGTTCGAGGTATTTGGCGAAAACGTCATCACGCCCAACGATGCATTTTTCGTCCGCTATCACTGGAGCGGTATTCCCACGTCGATCGATGCATCGACCTATCGCCTGAAAATCGACGGCCACGTAACGCGTCCCGTGGAACTGAGCCTGCAGGAACTGCGCAAGCTCGGCAACGCCGTCGACCTCGTGGCGGTCAACCAGTGCTCCGGTAATGGCCGCGGCTTTTTCTCGCCGCGCGTCAACGGCGGGCAGCTGGGCAACGGCGCGATGGGCAATGCGCGCTGGACCGGCATCCCGCTGAAAACCGTGCTGGAGAAAGCCGGCATCAAGGCCGGTGCCGTGCAGGTCAGCTTCAACGGTCTCGACCGGCCGCCTCTCGAAACCGGCCCGGACTTCGTCAAGGCGCTGTCGATGGACCATGCAATGGATGGCGAAGTCATGCTGGCCTGGGCCATGAACGGCAAGGACATGCCGATGCTCAACGGTTATCCGCTGCGGCTCGTTGTGCCGGGCCACTACGGTACCTATTGGGTCAAGCACCTGTCCCATATCGAGGTACTCGACAAGCCCTTCGAAGGCTTCTGGATGAACCCCGCATATCGCATTCCGGCCAACGACTGCGCTTGCGTGCCACCGGGCACCGCGCCGGCCAGTACGGTGCCCATTGGCCGATTCAATGTGCGGTCCTTTATCACCAGCCACATGCCGGGCAGCTTTGTCCGGTCCGGGCAGCCGGTCACGGTCAAGGGGATTGCTTTCGACGGAGGCCAGGGTATTGCCGACGTCGCGTTCTCCGAGGATGGCGGCGCAACCTGGCGCCCCACCGAACTGGGCAAGGACCTCGGCCGCTATTCGTTCCGCGAGTGGAGCGCGGCGTTTCGTCCGGAACGAAAAGGGGAGTTCGACCTGCGGGTGCGCGCCAGAACCCGGTCCGGCGAAATCCAGCCGCTGACGGCAAGCTGGAATCCCGCCGGATATATGCGGAATGTCGTGGAATCCACGCGCATCCTGGTGGTTTGACACGGAGGTCGCCATGAAACTACATCACGCCTTGATGCTGGCGATGTCATGCGCGCTGGGTGCCGCGTCGGCGGCGTCGAACGCCCGCCCGGTCGAAATCAAGCTGCCGCAGGAAACCGCCGGCTACAAGCCGAGCACGCTGCCCGGTTACAACCTCACGCTCCAGAATTGCATGATCTGCCATTCGGCCCAGTATGTGTCCACGCAGCCGTCGACCTCGACGCGCGCTTACTGGGACGCCACGGTCAAGAAGATGAAGAAGCCGTTCGGGGCGCCGCTCAAGGATGAGGACATCCCCGCTATCGTCGATTACCTGGTGAAAACCTACGGGGCGGAGCAGCCGCAGGCCGCGGCGTCCAATGGGTCGGCTGCCCGGTGATTAGCGCGGCTAAAAAATAAAGGCCGCCCATGTGGGCGGCCGCTTTTCGCCAACGCTCTCAGCGAGGCCCTGTCCTCGGTTCCCACGACACCGCCACGTCGCCTTTCACGAACGTCTGGCACGCCATGCGATAGCCGGCGCGCAGGTCGTCGTCGCTCAGGTGTTTGCGTTCCTTCGGCTTGACGGTATCGGTGTGTTCGAGTCCGCTTTCGATCCGGCACTTGCAGGTGCCGCAGATACCGCCGCCGCACTTGAATGGAATGCCGCCCTGCTCGCGCAATGACACGCGCAGCAGGTTGCTGTTTTCCGGTGCGGTCACGGTCTTGCCGCTATTGGTCACGAACGTGATTTCGACGGTGCGCGTCTGCGGCACAGCGCCGCCGCTATCGGTATCGGTGTCTTCGGTCACGGTGGCATCGGCTTCGGTGTCGGCCCGCATCATTGCTTCCTTATCGAGAGATCCATGCTGCCGAAATGCGCCAGCTTCTGCAGCGCTTCATGGGCAGCGGCGAGCGTATCGAAACGCTCCAGGAACTTGGTCGGCACGTGATTGATCAGCGGCTCGGCTTCATCGCCGCCCGACTCATCGATCACGCGCACCTTGATGGTCTGTTTTGCTTCCGTCAGTTCGGCGATGACGAAGATCGCCTTGGGCCGCCCGTAGAACAGGTATTCCCATGTCTCGCGCGGCTCAACGCCGGGCACGGGTTCGGTGCGGAACTGGCCGGGCTTGCTGGTCAGGATCACGAACATGTCAGGCCGCCAGTTCTTCCTGCTCCAGCTCGATGTCGTGCGTGAGCCAGATCTGACAAGTGAGCCGGAAGCCCTGGTCCAGCCGGTCGCCGAGCTGCTTCTTTTCTTTCCAGTTGGGCGGCGGCAGGTGCTCCGCACCGGCCAGCACCTTGCACGCGCACTTCGAGCACTTGCCCATGCCGCATTCGTAGCGCAGGTTCGGATACGGAAACTGCTTGATGCCGGCACGCACGACGAGGTTGGTCTCCGGCTTGACCTCGTCAGCAAACACCTGGCCGTTCTTGTGGAAGACTACTTTCGGCATAAGACTCTCTGAAAACGCGCTAATCAATGAATCGACGGTTCAGTGCCACAGGAACATGGCGCAGATCGTGGAGACGAACAGTCCGGCAAGCACCGGCAGCAGCAGCGCGCGTACGGCGTCTAGCACCGGCACCCGCGCAAACCCGGCCACGGCGATCAGCGACGACCAGGCGATCAGCGTGCCGCCGCCCGTCCATACCGCACCCATCTGCCCGACGGCGGCGAGCGTCGCGGAATCGAATCCCACCACCGGACCCAACGCACCGGCCAGCGTGCCGGTCAGCGGCAGGCCGGCGAACCCCGAACCGTCGATGCCGGTGATCATGCCCACCAGCAGCACGCCAAACGCCACCAGCACGTGGTTGTCCGGAATCATGTGCTGGTAAGCCTGAATCAGCTCGAACAGCAGGCTCGGCGCTTTGCCGCCGGCATCCACGCCCAGAATCTGTGCCGCCGTTTCACCGGCACCCACGAAGAAGAAGCCGGCGATCGGCAGGACCGATCCCATCGCCTTGAACGCGAACACAAAGCCATCGGTGATGTGGTCCGGGCAGACATCGAGCATCTTGCGCGGGCCTTCGGCCGCCAGCGTGGCCAGCATCATCAGCAACGCCGCCACACCGCCCACCAGCGCGGCAGCGGCGCCGCCCTTCAGATCGGGCATGCCCGACGCGACTTTCGGCAGCACCATCAACGTGACCACGCAGATGAACGCCAGCGGCGTCAGCACTGCAAAGAACTTGGACCACTTCACGCGGCGGCGCGCCACCATCGCCAGGCTTTGCTCGATATTGGCGTCGGTGACCAGCGGCTCTTCATGCGATGTACCGCGCGCGATCTCGGCCTTGTCGAAGGTACCGGTCGCTTCCACCGCGGCATCCGTTCCCGTGGCTCGCGCCTGCCAGCGATCAAGCAGTGCGCCATTGGCCGGCACGATGTGACGGCGCATGGACAGGTAGGCCAGCGACAGCGCGATGGCACCGGTGATGATCGACAGAATCAGCGCGCGGTCCGCCACCACCGCGGCACTGACTGCCGCACCGGCGGCCTTGGCACTGATGCCGGGCGCCACGCCGATCACATAGTCGGACGACAGCGCCATGCCCTGACCCGCGATAGCAATCGCCATCGCACCGGCCAGCGGCGGCAGGCCGGCTGCAATGGCGGCCGGCAGCAGGATCGCCGAAACGAGGGGCACCGCCGGCGTTGGCCAGAAGAACAGTGAAATCACATAGGTGATACCGGCCAGGATGAAGTAGGCGCTATGGCCGTTCTTCATGACCACCCGGAATGGCTCGACCATGCGGATATCCGACCGCAAGGTCTTTAGCGCATTGAGCAGCGCCGTCATGAAAGCGATCACCAGGAAGATATTGAACAACTCCTTGGCGGCAACCAGGCTTGCGGAAAAGATGCCGCCCAGTGCACTGATCGGGCTGCCCGTGATGGCCAGTATCACGAGAAAGGTGCCCAGGATGGATGGCACCACGACATTGGCTCGCAGGATCATCGTCAACACGATCACTGCCACACCTAGCAGATACACCCAATGTGCCAGGCCGATCTCAACGGTTTGTTGCATGAGGCTCCCCTTTTCCTGGAGGCCCTTGTGGGGGCGGTATAAGAATTCTGTGCTTCGGCTTTTTTGTATACTATATCCCGACAGATATCGAAAACAAGCGAAAACTGCTCGACCTAGGGAAATCACCCGAGCGGTGCGCGAAACCAACCACAATCGGCCACAGCGCACGGTTCTAGCGCATTGCGCACCACTCTGGAAGGCACCGTCGCTTTGGGAAAACCCTCTGGTTTTTTTCGAAACTATGTGTAGACTGTATACCGAAATACCTTTCGAGACTTCCGAGACGCTTTTGCCATGCTCCACGTCACAGACGCGATGATCGATCGCCACGTCACGGCCGCCGATGCCCAGGCCGCGATGTTGGAAGCCTTCCAGAGTTTTGGCCGCGGAGACGCCGCCATGCAGGAACGAATCCGCACAGAAGCCGGCGGCGTGAAGCTCTCGACGCTCGGCGCGGTCATTCCGGCCCAGCAAGTGGCCGGCGCCAAGGTCTACACAACCATCGCCGGTCAGTTCTCTTTTGTCATCCTGCTGTTTTCGACGGTTGACGGACGCCCGCTTGCTTCATTCGACGCTGGCGCCATCACGCGACTGCGCACGGCAGCCTGCACGGTGTTGGCGGCGCGCAAGCTGGCACGCCCCGGCGCGGACACGCTGGCGTTGTTCGGTGCGGGCACGCAAGGGGTGCAGCATGCGTTGCAGCTGTCCGCCGCGTTGCCGATCAAGCGGATTCTTGTCTGCGATCCGTATGCCGATGCGGGCGCCGCCGAGCGGCTGGCCGCGCAGTGCGGCATTCCGGTCGTCTTTGCCCAGGCAGAAGAAGCCGTCGCCGCAGCGGACATCATCGTGACGGCGTCACGCTCCACCACGCCGCTGTTCTCCGGCGCGATCGTCAAACCCGGCACGTTCGTGGCGGCGATCGGTTCGAGCCTGCCGCATACACGCGAACTCGACGACACCCTGTTGGCCCGCGCCCGTGCCGTGGTGGTGGAATGGCGCCCGCAATCGCTGCGCGAGGCCGGCGATCTGGTACTCGCCGACAAGGCCGTGTTGCCCGACGCCAAGATCGTCGAGCTGGCCGACGTGCTGCTGGAAACCCGCGCCGTGCGCGAGCATGCCGACGACATCGTGATCTACAAATCGGTGGGTGTCGGACTCGAAGACGTGGCATTGGCAGGCGTGGCCTGGCAGCGCATCACCGCCGCGGAGGCTGCCGCCGCCTGATACCGGATTCATGCAGGTCACCGCCTTGCGCGGTTTTTTTATCGTCTGATCATCGTTGTAGAAAGTATACAAATCCTCTCAACCCGAATGTCACAGAACAGGAGCCCCCAAATGGCCGAACTGATGAACCGTGAAGACTTCCGCGCCGCCCTGGAAAACGCCATCAAAGGCAAGAGCGCCAACCAGGCGCCGTTCAGCAAGGCATGGGCCAGCGGCACGCTGAGCCGCGAGCATCTGGCGCGCTGGGCCGAGAACCACTATCACTA
>DAIOET010000182.1:0-8071 GCA_036746135.1 Cupriavidus sp. | reverse complement strand
CGAACCCGTGGCGCGCCGCATCGCTGGAATGGCAGACGCCGCAGACGCCACCCGTGCATGGCAACTGGGGGCCGCATTTGCCCGTGGTCTACCGCTGGGCCTATGCGTACAGCGTGCCGGGCGCGAAGGAAGACTTCATCGCGCAGAACGCACCGCCCGAGGCTGGCGGCGCGGAACCTGAACCGCATCCAAGCCGGGGAGCCGTGGTATGAGCGCCGACACGATTGCAGCCGATGCGGGCGCCGGGGTATTTCGCGTCTCGCCCGAATCCTCCGGAGGCGGCGCGGGCGGCGACGCCAAGCACGGCCACGGACAGCATGCGCCCGGCAGCATCGGTCTGTGGGTGTTCATGGGCGTGGTGACGGCGCTGTTCACGCTATTCCTGGCCGCATACGTCATGCGCATGGATAGCCCGGACTGGCACCGCATTGCGCTGCCGTGGCAGGTGTGGCTGTCCACGGTATTGCTGGCGCTGGCCAGCGTGGCGATGTCGGTGGCATCGCGGGCCGCCAGAGCCGGCCGCATGGCACGCGCACGCGGTGCGTTGCGCCTGGGCGGGCTCGGTGCAGTGGCCTTCGTTGCTTCGCAACTCTGGGCGTGGTCGGCCCTGTACGCCGCGCATGTGGTGCCGGCCAGCAATCCCGCTGGCAGTTTCTTCTATCTGCTGACGGCGATGCACGGCCTGCACATGATTGGCGGCCTGGTTGGATTCGTTTTCGTGGCGTTCGATCGCGGCAGTGGTACGCGCACGCTGGTGCGCATCGGCCTTTGTGCGCGGTACTGGCATTTTCTGCTGGCGGTATGGGTGGTGCTGCTGGCGGCGCTGGGCTGGCTGACGCCGGAGATCGTCAACTACATCTGCGGCAGGGGATGACGGCGGGTACGCCGATGGAGCCAGAAATGAGTGCACAAGTCTCTTCTCCAGCGTCATCGCCGCACGGTCATTCGCCGGGTGGCCTGCGCGGCCTGGTGGCGGACTGGTCCTCGGACCAGCGCGCCTTCAAGGTGTCGTGGGGCAAGGCGATGATGTGGATCTTCCTGCTGTCCGACACCTTCGTCTTCAGTTGCTTCCTGACCGGCTACATGACGGTGCGCATGTCCAACACGGTGCCGTGGCCGAATGCCAGCGAAGTCTTTGCCATCGACGTCGGCGGCCAGCCCGTGCCGTTGCTGCTGATTGCCATCATGACGTTTACGCTGATCACCAGCAGCGGCACGATGGCGATGGCTGTCAACTGCGCCTATCGCCGCGACCGCATGGCATGCGCCAAGCTGATGTTCGTGACGGCGTGGCTGGGCGAGGTCTTTGTCTGCATGCAGGCCTTCGAATGGACCAAGCTGATCGTCGTGGAAGGCATCCGTCCGTGGGGCAACCCGCTGGGCGCGGCACAATTCGGCTCCACATTCTTCATGATTACGGGCTTCCACGGCTTTCACGTGACCTGTGGCGTGATCTATCTGCTGTTCATTGCCAGCAAGGTGCTGCGCGGCCACTACGATATCAGCGGCAACTATCAGGCCGTTGAGATCGCCGGCCTGTACTGGCACTTTGTGGACCTGGTCTGGGTCTTCATTTTCGCGCTGTTCTATCTCTGGTGAGGCGAATCATGGCATCGACGCCTACGCATGCGGCACCGCGCGCCGAACCGGCCGAGGAGCACGGCGGCCAGTCGCACTCGATCAAGCTGTACCTGAAGGTCTGGCTGCTGCTGTTCGTGTTGTCCACGCTGTCGTACCTGGTGGACTACTATCATCTGACCGGCTATCTGCGCTGGTTCCTGATCCTGCTGTTCATGGCGCTCAAGGCAGGGCTGATCATCGCTGTGTTCATGCACATGGCATGGGAGCGCATGGCGCTGATCTGCGCGATACTGCTGCCGCCGCTGTGCTTGCTGGTGCTGGTGTGGCTCATGGCGGCCGAAGCGGATTACACTTTCCTGACCCGCGGCGTGTTCTTCCGCTAGCGTCCAGACACTGGCGGCGGGCGCCGCGTTGTTCAACCCTGGACCTCGCATATGCACGCTGCCACTGAAAGCATCCTGCTATACAACCACGGCCGCGATCCGGAACGGCTGACCCTCAAGCTGGCCGCCATCGCGGCGGAACCGTTTGCCTTCTTTCGTGGCACCAATCACCTCTATGCCGCATCGCTCGGGCGCGAGATCGGACTCGATGCACCGTTGACCTACGTCTGTGGCGACCTGCATGTGGAGAATTTCGGTTCGTTCAAAGGCGACAACGGATTGGTCTATTTCGACCTGAACGATTTCGACGACGCACTGGTGGCGCCGTTCACGGTGGATGCGGTGCGCATGCTGTCGAGCGTGCTGGTGGCCGCCCACCAATATGGCCTGTCGGAGGCGGACGCCCGCGTGGCATGCGCCAACATGCTGGGCGAATACACGAATACGCTGCGCGCCGGCAAGCCGCGCTGGATCGAGCGAGCCACGGCAACGGGACTGGTGGCCACGCTGCTGCGGCAGGTCAAGCGCCGCAGGCGCGGGGCGCTGCTGGCGGCGCGTACGGAGATGCGAGGCGGGCGTCGACGGCTCGATCTGGACCGCCGTGCGCTACGCGCCGACCGCGAACAGCGCGACCGCGCCGCGCATATCGTCTCGCTCTACTCGAAGCAGGAACATCACGGTCATCGATTCGTCGCGGAGGATGCCGCGCGCCGCGTGGCTGGCGTCGGCAGCCTGGGCCTGGAGCGCTACGTCGTGCTCGCCCACGAAATGCGGGAACTGACGTCGAAGCGGCTCATCGACGTCAAGCGGGCGGCGCCCAGCGCATGGTCCACCATGCAGCGTCACCAGCCGCACTGGAGCAGCGATGCCCAGCGCGTGGCCACGGTGCAGCAGATCATGCAGGCGGCATCGCCGGCGCTGCTGTCGTACGTGACGCTGAGCCGGCGTGAGTCGTTTCTGGTCAAGAGCCTGCAACCGACCACGGATCGCGTGGACCTAGCGCATTGCCGCAACAAGGTTGCCTTGCTGAATGTACTGACGACGATGGCGCGTGCGGCGGCCTGGGCGCATTTGCGCGGCTGTGGCCATCAGGCGGCGGACCGGATCGAGAAACTGCAGGATTACGCCGCGGGCGGACGCTGGCAATCGATGGCGCTGCGGCTGGCCCGGCATGGGCGCGATGTGTCGCTGACGCAGTGGAAGGCGTTCGCGGAGGACTACCGGAAGGCGAGGGGAGGCAAGTAAGGCAGCTATTTCCGCGCGCCTCTCCGCGAATTCCAGAGAGGCGCGCATCGAAGGCAGGACGCCAGCGATCAGACCTGCGTAATAAACTTCGTGACCAGATAGCCGTCGAAGGTTTCCTGGCCGCCTTCGCTGCCGATGCCGGAATCCTTGATGCCGCCGAACGGCGTCTCCGACAGCGCCATGCCGAAATGGTTGATGTTGACCATGCCGGCTTCCAGGCCGTTCGATACCTGATGTGCCGTCTTCAGCGAGTTCGTGAACACGTACGATGCCAGGCCGAACGGCAGGCTGTTGGCGCGGCGCAGCACCTCTTCCGTATCCTTGAAGCGTGTCACCGGCGCCACCGGTCCGAACGGTTCGTCCACCATCAGCTTGGCATCATCGGGCAGGTCCGTGACGACGGTCGGGGCAAAGAAGAAGCCCTTGTCGCCGATGCGCGAGCCGCCGGCCACGATCTTGCCGCCGCGATGGTTGGCGTCATCCAGGAACTGCTCCATCGACGCGATGCGGCGCTCATGTGCCAGCGGGCCCATTTGCGTGCCGTCGTCGAGGCCATTGCCAACCTTGATGGAACCGATTACCTCGGTAAAGCGCGCCAGGAAGCGGTCGTAGGCTTTCTCCTGAACGTAGAAGCGCGTCGGCGACACGCACACCTGGCCCGCGTTGCGCAGCTTGAAGCGGGCCAGCATTTCGGCCGCCGGCTCGATATCGGCGTCGTCGAATACCAGCACCGGCGAATGGCCGCCCAGTTCCATCGTCACGCGCTTCATGTGCGCGCCGGCCAGTGCGGCCAGCTGCTTGCCCACGGGCACGGAGCCAGTGAACGAGATCTTGCGGACGATCGGCGACTCGATCAGGTACGTCGAGATTTCGCCGGGCACACCCCAGACGATGTTCAGCACACCCGGGGGCAGTCCTGCATCGTGGAACAGGCGTGCCAGCGCGACCACCGCGCTGGGCGAGTCCTCGGGTCCCTTCAGGATCAGCGTGCAGCCGGCGCCAATCGCCGCCACGATCTTGCGGATGGCCTGGTTGAACGGGAAATTCCACGGCGTGAACGCAGCGCAGACGCCAATCGGCTCGCGCACGACGATCTGGCGCACGGCGGGGTTGCGCGGCGGAATCACGCGGCCGTAGATACGGCGGCATTCCTCGGCGTGCCATTCGGCATGCTCGGCGCAGATCGTCACTTCGGCCACGGCCTCGGCCAGCGGCTTGCCCTGGTCCAGCGTGATATCGCGGCCGATTTCCTTGGCGCGGGTGCGGGTCAGTTCCGCCACCCGGCGCAGGATGGCCGAGCGTTCCAGCGGCGACGTCTTCTTCCACGTCTCGAAGGCACGCTGCGCGGCGGCCAGTGCGCGGTCCAGGTCGGCCTTGCCGGCATGGGGCAGCTTGCCCAGCAGCTCCTGAGTGGCCGGATTGATGACGTCCTGCTCGCGCCGGTCGCCTCCCTTGACGAATTCTCCATCGATGTAGAGGGCGAGATCCTGGTACACCATGCGTGTCTCCTTAGCGGGTTGGGACGCCGGGCCGGCGGCCCGCGAACGATCGGTCGGAAAACGGCAAGCTTAACGCTTCGGGAAGATGTGCGCATGGAGAAGCGTCGGCGGTCGATAATCGGCCGTGCCCGTCAGCGCGCCGCGCTGGCAGCGCCACGGCCGCCGTTCTAGACTGGCGGGTCCCGGAGTTCATTCATTGCTGCAGTGCGGAATATCTCAACCTGATGAAGCCAGACGCCAGACTGACCACCGGCCCGATCGGCCGGACGCTGCTCATGTTCTCGCTGCCCGTGCTGGGCAGCAACATCCTGCAATCGCTCAACGCATCGATCAATTCGATCTGGGTGGGCCGCTTTCTTGGCGAGTCGGCGCTGACTGCCACGTCGAACGCCAACATCATCCTGTTCTTTCTGCTGGGCGTCGTCTTCGGCATCAGCATGGCGAACACGATCATGATCGGGCAGGCGATCGGCGCGCGCGACATTGACGAAGCACGGCGCGTGGTGGGCACCAGCACCACGTTCTTCGTTGCGCTATCGGTGCTGGCGTCGGCGCTGGGCTTCGCCTTCACGCCGCAGATCCTGGCGGCCATGCACACGCCGGCCGATGCCGCGCCACTTGCGGTGATCTATCTGCGCATCATTTTTATCGCGCTGCCGTTCATGTATTTCTACAACTTCGTGATGATGACGCTGCGCGGCGCTGGCGACTCGCGCACGCCGTTCTATTTCATGTTGTTGTCCGCGGTGCTGGACGTCGTGCTGAATCCGCTGCTGATCTTTGGCGTGGGGCCACTTCCCGCATTGGGCATCGCCGGTTCCGCGATGGCCACCCTGATTGCACAGCTCACCAGCCTTGCGGCGATGATCGCGCTGCTATACCGGCGCAAGCATTTCCTGCTGCTGCACCGCTCCCAACTCGCGCTGCTGAAGCCTGATGGGGCCATCCTGCGGGCGCTGGTGGCCAAGGGTCTGCCGATGGGGCTGCAGATGGTCGTGATCTCGTCGTCGGCCATCGTGATGATGTCGCTGGTCAACACCCACGGATCGCAGACCACCGCCGCCTACGGCGTGGCATCCCAGTTATGGACCTATGTACAGATGCCCGCGCTGGCCGTAGGCGCGAGCGTATCGTCGATGGTCGCGCAGAACGTAGGGGCGGGCCTGTGGGCGCGTGTGTCGCGCGTCACGCAGGTGGGTCTGATGTTCAATGTCCTGATGACGGGCGCTCTGGTGGCGCTGATCTACCTGTTCAACCGCCATTCGCTCGGCATCTTTCTGGGCGACGACGGCGTGGCCATCGAGATCGCCCAGCATATCAATCGTGTGGTGCTCTGGTCGTTCATCCTGTTCGGTTTCACGATCGTGGTGTTTGGCACTGTTCGCGCCACGGGCGCCGTGATGGCGCCGCTGGTGATCCTGTTCGTATCGATGTGGGTAATCCGGCTGCCGTTCGCATGGCTGCTTGGCCCGCGGATTGGCGCGGAATCGATCTGGTGGAGCTTTCCGCTGGGTTCCGTGGTGTCAGTCGCGCTGGCCTTCCTGTATTACCGGTATGGCAACTGGAAGCGCAGCCATATCCTGCCGGCGGCAGTGGGGCAGGCTCCGGACACGAGCATGGGAACGCCATGCGAGGACGCGGACGTGGAAGCGGTTCGCTAGCCCAGGGCGCGCCACTCTCGCCATCCGGGAGTGGCGCGCAAACAGCCGTCATACGTCGCGCAACGCATACACACATCCGACGGCATTTCATATGACTACACATACGACCTCTACGCCGGGTCCGATGCCACGGCTGTAAGCCAGCAGAAAGCTCCGCGCCCCTCTTGCGCCGCATCCCCGCCTCACTGCGCAATCTTTCCTTTCATGATGCTTTCGGCCTCGTCTTTCAATTGACTTTCATCGCTCCGAAAAATACATCACAACGTGATGTAAGTGCTCAGGAGGGCATACGTATGGGGAATCGGGAAATACCCTGAACCCCAGACAAATGAAAGGCACCTGAAAGATCGCGTTCTTATCGTTCGCTCCATCGCGTCGAACGTGTCTGCATTCGCGCGTTCGCGGCGTGGTGTGTCAGAGCCGATAGGCCACGCGGTACCGCTTTCACAACTTTGAGGAGAATCGTTTTGCGCATACGCAGCCAAAAGGACTTTGCCTCCGGCCTGATGTTCGTCCTGGTCGGTCTGGGCTTTTCCTTCGTCGCGCGCGGCTATTCAATGGGAACAGCCGCCAAGATGGGTCCCGGATATTTCCCGTTCCTGCTCGGTCTCGTGCTTGCATTGCTGGGCGCGCTCGTGACGATCGGGGCTTTGTCGTCCAAGGGCGAGGAAGACCAGCTTGCCCGCTGGGATCTGAAGATTCTGTTGTGGATTCTCGGTTCCGTCGTGTTGTTCGGCCTGTTGCTCAAGCCGCTGGGCATGGTGCTGTCGGTGTTCGTGCTGGTGATCGTGTCGTCAATGGCCAGCCATGAATTCAGCTGGAAGGGCGCGCTGCTCAACAGCGTCGTGCTCGTGCTGATCAGCATGGGTGCGTTCGTGTACGGCATCAACCTGCAGATGCCGGTGTGGCCTGCCTTCATCACCGGCTAAGGAGTCGCCCCAAATGGAATTGTTTGAACACCTTGCCTTGGGTTTTTCCACGGCACTGACCCTGCAGAACCTGGCGTACGCGTTCCTGGGCTGCGTGCTCGGTACGCTGATCGGCGTGCTGCCGGGCCTGGGCCCGCTGGCCACCATCGCGATGCTGCTGCCCGTGACCTACACGCTGCCCCCGGTGGCCGCGCTGATCATGCTGGCCGGTATTTACTACGGCGCCCAGTACGGTGGTTCCACGACCGCCATTCTGGTGAACCTGCCCGGTGAATCGTCGTCCGTGGTTACGACCATCGATGGCTACCAGATGGCACGGCGTGGCCGGGCTGGTGTGGCGCTGGCCACTGCCGGTCTGGGCTCGTTCTTCGCCGGCTGCGTGGCCACACTGATCCTGGCCGCTTTTGCAACGCCGCTGTCGGAACTGGCGTTCAAGTTCGGCCCCGCCGAGTACTTCTCGCTGATGGTGCTGGGCCTGATCGGTGCCGTGGTGCTGGCTTCCGGCTCGCTGCCGAAGGCCGTGGCGATGATCGTGCTGGGCCTGCTGATGGGCCTGATCGGTACCGACGTGAACTCGGGCGCCGCGCGCTTCTCGTTCGACGTGCCGGAGCTGACCGACGGCATCGACTTCGTGGCGCTGGCGATGGGTATGTTCGGTTTCGCGGAAATCATCGCGAACCTGGAACAGAAGGAAGCCCGCGAAACGTTCACGAACAAGGTGACCAACCTGTTCCCGACCAAGGAAGACTTCAAGCGCATGATTCCGGCGGTGC
>DAIOET010000181.1:0-8074 GCA_036746135.1 Cupriavidus sp. | reverse complement strand
CTTCCAGCGCGCGGATCACCGAATGCAGCGTCGGCTCCTGCGTGGCCTTGGGGGTGTTGAATTCACGGATGTCGGCGCCGCCCGAGAACGCCTTGCCGGCACCGGTAATGACGACGGCCTTGACGGCGGCATCGTCCAGCGCACGGGTCAAACCCTCGACGATGCCAAGGCGGGTGCTGTGACCGAGCCCGTTGACGGGGGGATTGTCGAGCGTGATAACGGCTACGCCGTCCTGTACCTGATACTGCGCTGTCATACGCGTTCCTTTGGTAGCTGTGAGCCCTTCGTTCTTTCTAGGGGCTCATGGGTTGTCTCGGGATTCGAATTCTCGAATGCAGTTATTGCTCTGGTACCGCAAGGACTCCGGCGCCTGCTGGTGTTGGCCCGCAATCCCTTGTGCCACAAGCCTTCCGGCTCGAAAGCGAAACAAGCATACACAAAATAGCACGGTCGTTCAATTTCAATTTTGGGCCGCGCGAGCGGCGCCATGCGCGGGCTTTATGGCGGCCTTTTCCGGCGTTCATGTTGATCCTGCGGCGAGACTGAAACCCTCAGGGGGAACCCGTAGGAAATCGGACGTGGAAGCGCGTTTTATGCGCGAAAGTGCACTTTAAGAGTGACATAGCGACGAATGACATTTGCGTTTGAAGTTCGCCTCCAATCGACTCGATGGGTGAAGTAGTCGCGGCTGCGACGCCTCGCCGTTGATGGGCGGCAAGGCAGAGGTCCCGTCCATCCAATACCTTGCCTGCTTCAGCCGTGTGAATGGAGGAATCCGATGGGCTCGGTAGCAAATGACCTCGTCAAATAAATTGAGAGGAACAACGCGTTGAGATCCCAATTGCGGGACATCCACAAAGCAAGGTTTGGGCTTGTCCGGCGCACGGACGATGTCCGCACTATGGTCGAGATGCGGGTGTGCTACTGATCGCCTGGCCCGGATTGTCGTTTCAGCCTTTGCCGTCCTCGTTATCCAGGCAATGGTGCGTCATTTGGCCGGCGGTTCCCATGATGAATACTTCTGGCCCATCCTGGCCTATCTCTGCGCTGCGCTGCTCGCGCTCGTGGCCATGATCCGGCCCGGGAGGATCGATGCGCGGCGGTGGTCCTGGTGTGCGCCATTCCTTGGCCTCACCGTCATCGGCCTCCTGTGCGCCTACTGGCTGTCCGGATGATCCAAGCGACTACACCTCCAGCCATTCCTTCCGAATCTGCGCATTCGCCTTCAGTTCCGTCGGCGTGCCTTCGAACACAATGTGGCCATGCCCCATCACATAGACGCGCTGTGAGATATCCAGCGCAATGGCCAGCTTCTGTTCGATCAGCAGCACCGACACGCCACGCGCCTTGAGCGTCTTCAGGAAGTCGCCGACCAGCGTCACGATCATCGGCGCCAGGCCCTCGGTCGGTTCGTCGATCAGAATCAGGTCCGGGTCGCCCATCAGCGTGCGGCACAGCGTCAGCATCTGTTGCTCGCCACCCGAGAGCACGCCGGCCGACGTGTTCTCACGCTCCTTGAGGCGCGGGAACATGGCGTACATGTCCTCCACGCTCCAGCGCGGCTTTTGTTGGCGCGGATTGCGCTTCTCGCCCAGCAGCAGGTTCTGGCGGACGGTCAGCGTGGGGAAGATGTCGCGGTTTTCCGGTACATAACCGATGCCCGCGTGCGCGATCTCGAAAGTGCGGCGCCCCAGGATTTCGTCCCCACGGAAGCGCACCGATCCCTCGGCCTTGACCATGCCCAGGATCGCCTTGGCCATCGTCGAACGCCCCACGCCATTGCGCCCGAGCAGCGCCACGATCTCGCCTTCGTCGATATGGGCATCCACACCGTGCAGGATGTGGCTCTTGCCGTAGTACGCATGCAGGCCGGCAACTTCCAGCATGGGCTTGCTCATTCGTGGGCTCCTGCCATCTCGGGTTCGTCAAGCGTGGTGCCAAGATAGGCTTCCTTGACACGGCGGTTGTTGCGGATGGCCTCGGGCGTGTCCGTGGCGATCACCTCGCCGTAGACCAGCACCGAGATACGGTCGGCCAGGCCGAATACCACGCTCATGTCGTGCTCCACCATGACCAGCGTCTTGCCCACCGTCACCTTGCGGATCAGTTCCACGGCATGGTCGGACTCCGAGCGGCTCATGCCCGCGGTGGGCTCGTCGAGCAGAATCACTTCGGCGCCGCCGGCGATGGTGATGCCGATCTCCAGCGCGCGTTGCTCCGCGTAGGTCAGCAGGCCCGCCTGCGTGTTGCGGCGGTGCTGCATGCCGATCAGCTCCAGCACCTCGTCCGCGCGCTCCTTCGCATCGCGCAGCGCCGAGAGCCGGTGCCAGAACGAATACTTGTACCCCAGCGACCAGAGCACCGCACAGCGCAGATTCTCGAATACCGACAGCCGGTGAAAGATATTGGTGATCTGGAAGCTGCGCGACAGCCCCATGCGATTGATCTCGAATGGCCGCAATCCTGCAATGCTCTCACCATTCAGCTTTACCGTGCCCGAGGTTGGCGCGAAGCGTCCCGAGATCAGGTTGAACGTGGTGGACTTGCCGGCACCGTTGGGTCCGATCAGTGCGTGACGCTCGCCCTTGCCGATGGTCAGCGTGACGCCACGGATGATCTCGGTTTGCCCGAAACGCTTGCGAACGTCCGAAAGTTCGAGTGCGGCAGTCATGCCTGGCCTCCCGTTTCCGCCTGAATGGCGTCCAGCTCCGCGCGCACCTTCGTCGTGGCCCAGCGCCATGCCGCATAGCCCAGCGCCCATAGCGCCGCCGCCACGATCCACGGCGGCAAGGTTCCCGCATCGAAGCCGATGCCAAGCAGCGTCATCGCTGTGCCGTTGGCGCTGTCGACCTGCACCTTGTAGACCATTTCCACCGTCAGGATCATTGCAGCCAGCAACACCAGGCCCGCCACGCCCGCCTGCGAGTACGACGGCACCATGCGCCCGAATTTCTTCTTCGCCACCAGCGGCAGTTGCATCAGCAACAGACTCGCAATGCCGCCGGGCACGAACATCACCATCATCACGAAGAACAGACCCAGATAGAGCAGCCAGGCCTTGGTCAGGTCCGACAGCGCCACGGCAAACAGCGTGAAAACGATGGCGCCGATCACGGGGCCAAAGAACACCCCCGCGCCCCCGATGAACGCGGCCAGCAGCACGCCGCCAGATCGCACGGCACTGACATTCTCGGCCGAGACGATCTCGAAGTTGATGGCGGACAGCGCACCCGCAATGCCAGCGAAGAATGCCGACAGGATCAGCACCAGGTAGCGCACACGCTGCGTGTTGTAGCCGATGAATTCCACGCGCTCGGGATTGTCCCGCACCGCGTTGGCGATGCGGCCCAGCGGCGTCTGCGTCCAGGCGTACATGGCCACCATCGACAGAAAGCACCAGATCGCGATCAGGTAATAGACCTGGCGACCCGGGCCGAACGTGATGCCCAGGAACGGATCACCGGCCACGCGGTTGGTGGAGATGCCGCCCTCACCGCCAAAGAAATCGGGAAACATCAGCGAACTGGCAAAGACCATCTCGCCGATACCCATCGTGATCATCGCGAAGGTGGTGCCGGACTTCTTGGTTGTGACGTAACCGAACAGCACGCCAAAGAACGCCCCGGCCAGGCCGCCCACCAGCGGCAGCATCGACACGGGCAGCCAGACCTTGCCAGCCCCGATCATGTTCAGGACGTGCACGGCGATGAAGGCGCCCAGCCCCGAATACACGGCGTGCCCGAACGAGAGCATGCCAGTCTGGCCCAGCAGCATGTTGTAGGAGAGCGCGAAGATGATCATGATGCCCATCTGCGACATCAGCGTCACCGCGAAACCCCCGGTGAAAAGCAGCGGCATCACCAGCATCAGCAGCGCCGTGATGCTCCAGATGATCCAGCGCGCCAGGTTCAGCGGGCGGTACCGCAGCGTGCGCCCCGTCACCACCGGATTGGAGCTTTGTTGCATCGTCGTCGACTCCATCGCTCAGCTCTCCCGGGTGCCCATGAGCCCGCGCGGGCGGAATATCAGCATCACCACCAGCAGCAGGTAAGGCATCACCGGCGCCACCTGGGCCACGGTGAGTTTCCATACCGAACTGAGGGGCGTTGCGTCGCTGACGGCCACGCCAAAGCTGCCGAACAGGCCCGCCAGCGATGCATCGATGGTCACCGCGAATGTCTGCAGCACGCCAATCAGGATCGAGGCGATAAACGCCCCAACCAGCGAACCCATGCCGCCCACCACCGCCACAACGAAGACGATCGACCCCACGGCGGCCGCCATCGAAGGCTCGGTGACGAAGGCATTGCCACCAATCACACCGGCCAGCCCCGCCAGCGCCGCGCCGCCGCCGAACACCATCATGAAAACGCGCGGCACGTTGTGGCCCAGTGCCTCGACCATTTCGGGATGGGTCAGCGCGGCCTGGATCACGAGGCCGATGCGCGTGCGCGTCAGCACCAGGTAGATCGCCACCAGCATGCCCAGCGACACCAGCATCATGAAGGCGCGGTATTTGGGAAAGGACGACGTGAACACCGTGAACAATGGCCCGTCCAGTTCGGCCGGGATGCGGTAAGGCACGGCAGCCAGGCCCCAGACCAGCTTGACGCCTTCCTCGATCAGGTAGGCCAGTCCGAACGTGAACAGCAGCTCCGCCACGTGGCCGTACTTGTGGACGGCACGCAGCCCGAAGCGTTCCACCAGCGCACCGGCACCCGCCACCAGCAGCGGCGCCAGGATCAGTGCCGGCCAGAAGCCGACCTTGGTAGCGATGGTGTAGGCAAAGTAGGCGCCCAGCATGTAGAAGCTGGCGTGGGCAAAATTGAGCACGCCCATCATGCTGAAGATCAGCGTGAGCCCCGATGACAGCATGAACAGCAGCAGCCCATAGCTGACGCCGTTCAATAGCGAGATGACGAAGAATTCCACGGCGAGTCCTCAGGGCCGGTTCCCGGAGCCGGAACGTAACCCGACAAAAGCCATATTGTCAGGGGTTCCCGCGCCACGGGGAACCCCATCCCACGTCCAGCCGGCCGATCAGCCGCCGCTGCCGGGCCGCTTCATCTGGCACGACGTGGGTTGCGCCGCCACGAACTGGTCCAGCGTCGCGTTGGTCTTCCACCCGTAACCGGTGTTTTCCTGGTCGTACTTGACGTCCTTGCCGTTGACCTTCGTCCAGGTGGCCACCACCAGCGGTTGCTGGGCCTGATGGTCGGAGTTACGCATCTCCACGGTGCCGTTCATGCTCTCCACCTTGATGCCTTCCATCGCCTTGGCCACCTTGACCGGATCGGTCGATCCACTGTCCTTGATGGCCTTGGCCAGCATGGCAACGCCCGTGTAAGACGCCATCACATAGAAGTCGTCGTTGTACTTCTTCTTGTAGCCCTCGACGATATCCGCACCCCGGAACGTCGGATTATTCGGGTTGTAGTAGCCCACGTACTTGACGTGCTCCGCGCCCGCCGCACCCATCGCCGTGGGCACGCCGGTCGTGCCCGCGTAGTAGGTGTAATAGTTGACCGGCAGGCCGGCGTCCTTGCCCGCCTTGATCAGCAGGGCCAGGTCGCTGCCCCAGTTGCCCGTGATCACGGTATCGGCACCCGACGCCTTGATCTTGGCCGCATACGGGGCAAAATCCTTGACCTGCGCCAGCGGGTGCAGGTCTTCACCGACGATCTGGATGTCTGGCCGCTTGCGTTTCAGGTAGTCCTTGGCGGCGCGCGCCACCTGGTGCCCGAACGAGTAGTTCTGATTGATCAGGTAGACCTTCTTGACGTTGGTATCCTTGGCCAGATACGTCGTCAGGGCCTCCATCTTCATATCCGAGTTGGCGTCCAGCCGGAAATGCCAGTAGCTGCATTTGCTGTTCGTCATGTCCGGGTCCACGGCCGCGTAGTTCAGGTAGACGATCTCCTTGCCCGGATTGCGCTCGTTGTGCTTGGCCACCGCATCTTCCAGCGCCAGTCCCACCGACGAGCCGTTGCCCTGCACGATGTAGCGGATATTCTGGTCGACCACCTGCTTGAGGATGGTCAGGCTTTCCTGCGGGCTCAGCTTGTTATCGAAGCCCACCACTTCAAACTTGTGCGCGCCGCCCCAACCCTTCTGGTTGGCCACGTCAGCCACGTACTGCCAGCTCTTGAGCTGGTTCTGGCCCACCGGGGCCATCAGCCCCGACAACGGATCGATAAAGGCGATCTTCACCGTTTCGGCCGCCGCCATACCCGATGCCAGCGCGGAACCCAGAGCAACAACTGCAGCCACACCTTTTACCAGCGGACGCAACCTCGTCATACCTGTCTCCTTCACTTTGTTGTCGTTGGCGATTGACGGCCGCCCGCGCCCTCCATGCGCGCGCGGCCGCGTCTGCGTTTGTCCCCGTGGGGGACACCGCAAATGCCTGCCACCTTGCCGGTCATTCGATGCCCGAGGCGTGGATGCCTCAGGCGCTGGGCAGCTTGTAGTCCTTGAACTGCTCGCGCAGCTTGAGCTTCTGCATCTTGCCGGTCGCGGTCAGCGGGATTTCGGTGACGAACGCCACATCGTCGGGAATCCACCACTTGGCGACCTTGCCTTCGAAGAAGCCGAGCAGTTCCTCGCGCGTGACATCCATATTGGGGCGCTTGACCACCACGAGCAGCGGGCGCTCGTCCCATTTGGGGTGATATGCCGAGATGCATGCGGCCATGTGCACGGCCGGATGGGCCGCGGCCACGTTCTCGACATCGATCGACGAAATCCACTCGCCGCCGGACTTGATCACGTCCTTGCTGCGGTCCGTGATCTGCATGTAGCCCTCTTCGTCGATCGTGGCCACGTCGCCGGTCGGGAACCAGCCATCCACCAGCGGGTTGTTGTCATTGCGGTAGTAATGGTCGATGACCCACGGGCCCCGTACCAGCAGGTCGCCGAACGCCTTGCCGTCCCACGGCAGTTCCTGGCCCTCGCCGTCGACGATCTTCATGTCGACGCCGTAGATCACGCGGCCCTGCTTTTCCAGGATCTTGTGCCGCGCATCCTCGGGCAGGTCCTTGTGGCGCGCCAGCAGCTTGCACGACGTACCCAGAGGCGACATCTCGGTCATGCCCCAGGCATGGATCACCTCCACGTCGAGCGATTCCAGCGCGCGGATCATCGCCGGCGGCGCGGCCGAACCGCCGATCACGGTGCGGCGGAACGTCGAGAACCTGAGCTTGTTCGATTGCACGTACTGCAGCAGTCCCAGCCACACGGTCGGCACGCCCGCCGAGAACGTCACGCCTTCCTGCTCGAACAGTTCGTAGAGCGACGCGCCGTCGAGCTTGGCGCCCGGAAATACCAGCTTGGCACCGACCAGCGGCACCGAGTAAGGCAGGCCCCAGGCGTTGACGTGGAACATGGGCACCACGGGCAGGATCACGTCCTTGGCCGAGCAGCCCAGCGCGTCGGGCAGCGCCGATGCGTACGAGTGCAACACCGTCGACCGGTGCGAATACAGCGCGCCCTTGGGATTCCCGGTGGTGCCGGACGTATAGCAAAGGCTCGACGCCTGGTTCTCGTCGAGTTCCGGCCATTCGTACTCGCCATCGTGGGCGTCGATCAGATCCTCGTAGCAGAGCAGATCGACCTTCGATTCCGCCGGCATATGGGCGCGGTCGGACATCATGATCCAGCCCTTCACGTTCGGGCAGTGTGGCGCCACGCCTTCCACCAGCGGCAGGAACGTGGCATCAAAGAAGATGAAGCGGTCTTCGGCGTGATTGACGATATAGGCGATCTGTTCCGGGAACAGGCGCGGATTGATCGTATGGCAGACGGCACCCATGCCCGACACGCCATAGTAGACCTCCAGGTGCCGGTAGCCATTCCAGGCCAGCGTGCCCACGCGATCGCCCTGCTCCACGTCCAGCGCCTCAAGCGCCTGCGCCACCTTGCGGGCACGCAGTTCGCACTCGCGATAGGTATATCGATGGAGGTCGCCTTCAGTTCGCCGTGAGACGATTTCGGTGCTGCCGTAGTAGCGCGCAGCGTGCCTGATGATGGAGGAAATGAGCAGCGGCGCGCTCATCATTTGACCCATCAATGCCAT
>DAIOET010000180.1:0-8100 GCA_036746135.1 Cupriavidus sp. | reverse complement strand
ACGGCCGTTACCGACATATCCGCGTCGGCAATCCGCCATCCTGGCAACAACTCGATCATCTCGTAGGAAGGGAGCGTAGCCACCTGCTTGCGTGAGATCGTCCGCGCTTCCGGCAACATCCAGGTTTGCGCCAGCGCCACTGGCTCCCCGTCGACGCGATGCAGCCGTTCGAGATAGACGCAGCTGATGACATCGGCCGAAAACGCTTTGCGCAGCGTTGGTGGCACCTCACATTCCTCGAACCGCAGCAATTCCATCCGTACCGACACGCCCTGGCGCCTAAGCGAATCGTAAAAACCGCGCAGCACATCAAGGCGATGACGTAGTCGGCGCCGAGTCGCAAACGTGCCCTTTCCCTGCTTGCGCTCGACAAGCCCCTCATCGGCCAAGCAGCCGATCGCAAGTCGTACCGTCACACGGCTCACGCTGAAACGCTCTCCGAGTTCGGATTCGGACGGCAGCCGCCCGGTTGGCTCATACACGCCGCGTTCCATTTCATCGCGTAGTGTCGCTGCGATCTGCATATACAACGATGTCGCATCTTCTCGAACCAAAGTCATCGGCAGGTCTGCTCCGTGTCGTCCATTTCAATTGAACCGATATCGATATGAAAAGTGATTCTATAGCCAGCTTGTATTAAAACGTATTATCCAAACCCGAGCAGCCGGTGATGGACCGGCGCATTACAGCGTGACGAACAGGAGAAAGCAAGTGGCTCACGACATAATCGGGCTGGCGCTACAGGATGCGAAGGCCACCCCGTCCGCCCTGCCTGACGGCGCTCATGCGGGACCGGCCGCGCACGACATGAAGGTCCGCGCGCGGCTCGGCTTTTCGGCGGCTTGGGTCGCGTTCTTCGCGATTGGGTGGCTGGTGCCGCCGCTGCCTGGCCTGTCGGCCAGCGGTCAAGCCACACTCGCAGTCGTTGCGTGGGTTGCTATCGTCTGGGTTGTTGAGGCAATTCCGGTCGGCATCACCGGCATCCTGCTGCCAATGCTGCTTGTGCTGTCGCATGCGGCACCGAACTTTCCGAAGGCGGCAAGCGGATTCGCAGCGCCTGTCGTATTCCTGTGTGTTGCCGCGTTCCTGTTCTCCGCAATCATGCAGGCCTGCGGGCTCGACCGCCGGATTGCGCTGCTGCTGCTCGACCAGCTGCGCGTGCGAACCGCGAACGGCGTAATCTGGGCGATGTTCGCCGTCAACTTCACGCTGTCGCTCGTCGTACCGGCCGCGAATGCGCGCGCGGCGACCCTTCTGCCGGTCGCGAACGGCATTGTCCGGTTGTTCGGCGACTCGCCGCGTGAACGCGATGCGCGCAAGGCGATTGTGATACAGACGATTGTCTATGGCGCGATGATCAGCGGGATGTGCATCCTGACCGCGCATCTGCCGAACATGGTCGTGTCAGGCCTACTCGAGAAGGAGCTCGGCATCCGCATCTCGTATTTCACGTGGTTCAAGCTGCAGTGGCCGTACCTCGGGATGTTTGTGCTCACCCAATGGTGGGTGCAGACGTATTTCCGCTCGAGGGCCGTGCCGATTCCCGGCGGTCGCGCGGCGCTGTTGGCAATGCGCGGCGCGCTTCCGCCGGCGAAGCGCCGTGACTGGCATGTGCTTGGGATGCTCGCGCTCGTCGCGCTCGCGTGGGCGGCCGAACCACTGCATCACCTGCCGTCTGAAATCGTCGCGCTGATTGCACTTGCCGTGCTGTTTGCCCCAGGCATGCTCAGCGGCATTGACTGGCACGACATCGAGCGGCGGACGATGTGGGGCACGCTGTTCCTGCTTGGCGGCGCGCTGTCGCTGTCCTCGGCAATCAGTTCGTCCGGGCTCGCTCAATGGGCGGCCGCGCATCTCGGCTCCGCCGCGCACGGCTACGGTTGGTGGGTCGCGATAGGAATCGTGATGGTTGGCACGCACGTAATCCGAATCGGGATGCTCTCGAACGTTGCAGCCGTCACGATGATCGCACCGATCGCCCTCGCACTCTCGACGCAGCTTGGGCTCCATCCGGTCGCGTTCACGCTGCTGATCTGCGATACCGACAGCTTCGCCTATTTGCTGCCAACGCAAATTACCGCCGGCGTGATTGCGTACGGCAGTGGAGCATTCTCGACCGCGGACTACGCCAAAGTCGGCGCTGGCTCGGTGTTGATCGCAATCCTGTATGGGCTCTGTGTGATGGCGCCGTGGTATGCGTATCTCGGTGTGCCTGTCTGGAATCCCGCCGCGCCCTGGCCATTCACACATTGATTGCCGATTCCATATATCGCCTCCCTCTCCTCCCCGACCGAACCATTAACACGTTTCCGATGACCGATTTCCAACTTTCCTCCGACGACACCGCCGCCGACGACGGCATTGATGCGCGCGCCGCGGCATTGCGCGAACGCCTTGGACCGCACACTGCGCCGGCCGGCCTTTACGAACGCCACAAGCAGTTGCCATTCGCTGGCCGCGTGCGCTGCAATGTCGACCGTCTCGAAGCAGGCAGTTGGGGTGAGATCGTGCTCGACTACGAAGTCGGTTCGTCCGGCATCGCCGACGGCGGCTGGCTCAAAGCAACGTTCAAGTTCTATTCGGACTGGGCGTTGTTCCAGACGACTGACCCGACCGCCGCGAACTACATAAGCGCCGAGTATCACGCGGTGCCGCTGGTGGTCGGCCAGAGCCCAGCGTCCGTGCAGTCCCTAAACGTCCGCTTCGACCAGAAGGGACACGAGCGGCCGTTCCAGAAGGCGGTGATCGTCGACATCGTCGACGGTTACGTGAATGCCGGCGACCGAATCGTGATCCGGCTAGGCGACCGGCGGCAAGGGCCGGGCACTCGCGTGCAGACGTTCGTCGACGAGGATTTCCGGTTCCGGCTGTATGTGGACCCGCTCGGCACGTCGCGCTTCGTCGCGGTGCCGGGCGACATCTCGATCGATGTACATGCGGGTGCGCCGGCGGCCGTGCTGCTGAACGGCCCGCGCTTCGTGCATCCAGGGCAGCCGGCAACGTTTCGGCTGTCGCTGCAGGACCGCTGGGGTAACGCATGCCGCGACCTGGATGCCACAGCGCGCGTGACCGCGTATGACGAACGCGACACGGTAGTATACCGGCGCGACCATCCGCTGCCCGCGTCGGGCTGGGCAACCTGCGCAATCGCCGGTCTGCCGGCGCGCGCTGGTGCGCTGCGGATCGTCGCCGATGTGCCAGGCCTGCCCAACGTGCGCGCCGCGCAGGCGCGACTGACCGTCGACAAGGCGCTGCCCGCGCCACGCGCATGGTACGCGGACCTACACGTGCATGCACACGACACGGTCGGCACGAACAGCCCCAGCTACAACGCCGCGTATGCCCGCGAGATCGGCGGAATCGACGTGCTCGGCTACACCGCTAACGATTTCCAGATTACCGATGCGAACTGGCAGGCCGGCGTGGATGCCGTCGAGCGGTTCAACGAGCCGGGCCGCTTCGTGGTCTATCCGGTGCAGGAATGGTGCGGCAGTTCGACGGCGGGCGGCGACCACAACGTCGTTTTTCTCGGTGATGAACGCCCTGGCTTCCCGTACAACGCGCGCGGTGAGCACAACCGGACGCTCGTCTGGAACGAGGACATGAAGGGAAACGCGGTCGAACTCGGCCGCTGGCCGGTCGAGGAGCTGTGGGATGCATACGCTGGAGACGCCGCCCGGCATCTGGTGATGCCGCACGTCGGTGGCCGGCGCTATATTCCAGACTGGCATCATCCGGAACTGGAGCGCCTGGTCGAAATTGCATCGACTTGGGGGCATTTCGGCTGGCTGTATCAGGACGTGATCGAGCGCGGCTACCGGCTCGGCGTCGCGGCGAGCGGCGATGAGCATCGTGGCCGCCCTGGCGGCGGCGCCCCCGGCGTGCAGGTTTTCGGCGTGCGCGGCGGACTGACTGGCGTCCTGTCGGATTCGCTCGATAGACACAGTATTGGCAAGGCACTACGTGCGCGGCACACGTGGGCGACCACCGGCGAACACAGCGCAATCCTGGTCAAATGCGGCGCGCACCGGCAAGGCGACGCGTTTCGCCAGCGCGGCTCGGCAACGCTCAATTATCGGCTGCTCGGCGACACAGGCTGGGAATATGTCGCGGCCTACGACCATACCGGCAAGATTTGGGAGCGGGACCTGCACGCGGAACTTGGTTACGCAGAGCGATTGATTCGCGTCCGCTGGGGCGGTGCACGAATCCGCGACCGCTACCGCTGGGCCGCGTGGCGCGGCGTAATCCGGATTATCAACGGCACGATCCACAACTTCGGATCGAACGGCTTCGAGCATCTGGAGGAAGCCGCTTGGCGCATCGGTACGACCGATATCGAATTCCGCAGCGATACATACGGCGATGCGGATAGCGTCGATATCGACGTCAGCGGCCTTGCCGAAGCCACTATCGTAGTCGAGGGAACCATCGACGGCTTCAAAAAGGTCGGCGGTTCGCTGCAGCGGAACCCCTTCGCGCATGCGCCGTCGTTCCGTTGGGAAATCCGTGGCGCGGACCTGCTTGCGAACGGGTCGGCCAAGCATACACTCGGTGGCACCGAGCTTTTCGTTGCGGTCGAGCGGCTGACCGACCATCCGTTGCCTCACGACCTGGCTGGCACGATCGAGATTGCACCGGGTAACGCACCTTTTGGCTTCAGACCAGTCTATTTCTTGGGGCGACAACGCGACGACGCGAAGGTGTGGTCGTCCGCGCAGTTCATCACGTTCGAGGAATAACGAGAAGGCAGCATTTGATATATTTGGTCCAGTTCCTCTCTAAAAAAAGATTCGTTGCATTCAAAGTGGCCGTCGCCACGTTGCGGCGCTGGCATCGCCAGGGCCGCCTGCTGCCGGCGCTCCACACATTAGGCGGCCATCAGCGCTCCGCATCGGAGGCGGTCCGAAGTGCATCGGGCGCGCAGACTCCCGCAGCAAGCGTGCGCTCGCCGACAACGTTTCCCTAAGTTGGCGCCTGCACCGGGACGAGCGCAGCTGGCGGGCGTCTTTCGCCATCAGCATCCACCCGCCGAACCGGCCACGCTGTCGGTCCAGCACGGCGCAGTCGGCGTCGACTTTAATGCCGACCACTTGGCCGTGACCGAGACAGACTTGAACTGCGCACCCTGCGGTTGCCATTGCTGCGCGAGGATGCCACCTCGGGACAGCGCGAGGCCGTGCTGTCTGATGCCTTGAGCCAGGTCTTCCGTCTGGCGAGAGACGCCAGAAAGCCACTGGTGGCCGAGGATCTGGACTTCAGGGCGAAGAAGAAGGCGCGTGGAGCCAGGCCAGTCCCAAGGCTGCTCGTATGGTATCGGGCCTGCTCTATGCCAAATATTGACAACAGCTCGTGGCCAAGTGCCACCGTGCCGGAGTCGAACTGATTTTGATTAATCCAGCCTACACGTCACCCATGGGGGCCGTGAAGTACGTCGCGCGACGGGCCTGGAGCGTGCATGCTGCCGCAGCGGGCGTGATTGCCCGCCGCGGGCAGAAGTTGTCTGAACGCTTGCCGCGCGCCGGCACGGATGTCCGTGTTCCGGTGCGGGGGCGCCATGAAGTCCTGCGGTTACCTGTAAGGAAAGACCGCAGATCACGACAAGGTGCCTGGGGCGAGGTTCATGCAGCGTATAGGAGTCTGGTGCGCGAGCAGTGGCTCGCAGCCGGTCGCGCGACTGCGCGGCCAGGCGTCAGCACCGTTGGCCGAAGCCCTCCTGCTTCGCCCTCCAGCAAGGACCACCGTCCGCCTTTCGCCATTCTGCATGTTCAGATTTGCACATCTTTAAAGTAACGGTGCGGTTTGTCGTGATTGGGGACGGTGCATGAATGCTCCTCTTCAGTGCGTACTAGGTAGAGGTAAGCGTATGTCGCGGGTCGCCCGCTGTCGACGTATCCCTTGATCAGCGGTGCGCTTTTGACTGGTTCCGGCACCCACCTTGTTTAGAGCCGACATTCGACGTTGTGATTGCCCCTAGCGGCCAATTTTTGCGCCGTCGGACTATCCTTGATCGACCTGTCAGGCCCGGAATTTGCGTCGCGGCCGCAGCCCTGGAGTTACCGATGTCCGCACCCGTCTATCAGACACTTGGCACGTTGCGCCCCACCGAGTTGTCACCGCACCGCAAACGCCTGAGCACCGATGAAGCTCCAGCGGTGGAGCGTTTCTCGTACTGGGTCGACTTGATCTGCGCGATATACGCTCAACTGGAATGCGACCGCCCAGCGGACGTCGATGTTTTCGGCGAGATTGAGTTTAGCCAGTTGGGGCCGCTCGACTTTACGCACCTTAGGTCCAATGTGCCTCGAGTCTGGCGTACCGGCAGCATGATTTGCCACGACGAACAGGATCGCTGCTTGGTGCAGATTCAACGCGGCGGCCGCTCGGTCGTACGCCAGGACGGCCGCGAAGCGATGCTGGTGCCCGGCGACTTCGTTATCTATGACACGACGCGCCCCTATGAACTGCACTTCGAAGACGAATTCCACGATCTCGTCGTGATGCGTCTGCCGCGCGCAGCGCTGGCGTCGCATATAGCCAATCTGGAGGAGCTCACCGCAATGACAGTGCCCCACACGTCCGCGGCCGGGAACCTGCTTCTGTCGATGGTGGACACGCTACAGCGCGACCTAGACCGCTTGCACCCATCATCGGTAATAGGCGTCTCCGAAGGCATTACAAGCATCATCGCGGCTGGCTTGCGCAGCCTGCCGAGCGCAAACATGCGCCATGCTTCGAGTCTGAGTGCCTATCATGTGATGCGCGTGAAAGCCTACGTAATGGAGCGGCTGCGCGATCCGAACTTGTCCATCGCCAGCATCGCCACCGCAATGCGGCTGTCTCCCGATCACCTCAGCAGGCTGTTCCGGAGCGAACCTGTTCCTCTTTCGCGCATGATATGGCGCCAGCGCTTGGAAGCGTGCCGCAGGGAGCTGTCAGACCCGCGGCAGGCGCGACGCAGCGTGAGCAAAATCGCTTTTTCTTGGGGCTTCCACGACGCAGCTCATTTTAGCCGAAGCTTCAAGGAACAGTATGGGGCAACGCCGCGGGAGTGGCGCCAGCAGGTGCTTGGGCAGGATTTAGGTGGCTAGAGAAACCTGGGCGGGCTGCTGGGGGCGGCCCGTCAAGGAATATAGCCGGCGCCAGCACACCGCCTTGCCGCCAAGGCGATGAATTTAACTAATCCGACGCCCAATTTGACCGCATCCGTCATAGCCGGGGCGCTGCTGCAAGATACGGCCAGAACGATGTTAGGGTGTCGATATAGCTCTTCGTTTCGAGTTGAGGCCTCCAGAGGCCTCCCCGTGTATCGACTCGCGGAGCTTCCATGAGCACTGATTTGTCATCTATCACCGTTTTTCGTCCTGGCCTGCGTCGCGCATCAGCGTTTGATTAATGCCAGCGTACCGGAGGAACAGCGATTCGCGTACTGGCTCGACCTTATCTCCTCGCTTACGTCGACCTCAAGTGTAAGCCGCCGGAGGAGCAAGACATATATTGCGAGATCGAGTCCGGGCGGCAACGTTCACCCATCTTCGAGAAAACGCGACGCGCATTCATCGCGCGGAAGAAGAGATCCAGTGGGAAAACGAGGAGTATTTCCTGTAAATCATACCGCGCGAAAACCATCTCCTGCAGTGACAGGACGGTCGCATTTCATACTCCATGGAATTTATTGCTCAACGCCTGCGCACGACCGTACGAGATCGTTTTCGGTCGTGATTACTATCACTTCCCACTTTTTCCGGAGCAGCGTCAGTTAGCGATGCATCGCGAAGATTTCGAGATGATATGTTGCCGCGCGCTATCGGTGTGTCACGCAGTGCCAGCGCAGTGCGAAACTCGAGAAGCAAGACGCCATTAAGGAATTTCCTAATTCTAGCCGGAAAATCTCACCGTTGGTTAAGCGAACAACTACGGACATTAGTAGGGTCTCTTAGTTCGCAAAGTTCGTCGTTATTTGAACAAACGCTTGCTGCCGCTGGCCACGGTTGCCGGCCGCCGATCCAAGGGGCCACCGCCTTCTATTTGAATGGGTATTAGAGATGAAGCAATTGAGATTGAAGACGCAGTTCCAGCTGCTAATCGCATCGTTCGTCG
>DAIOET010000179.1:0-8134 GCA_036746135.1 Cupriavidus sp. | reverse complement strand
ATGGACGAGCCGACCAACCACATGGACATGGAGTCGATCGAATCGCTGCAGATCGCACTGGACAAGTTCCCCGGCACGCTGATCTTCGTCTCGCACGACCGTGAACTGATCAACGGCCTGGCGACGCGCGTGATCGAAGTGCGCACCGACGGCACGATCACCGACTATCTGGGTACGTACGACGAGTACCTGGCTTCGCAAGGCATCGAAGCCTGATCGGTTGTGGTTTATCCCCTTTCCCGCGCCAGCGGGAGAGGGGCGCATCCCCCGCCTCCCGCCCCCTCCCGTCTTCCCTTCACACCCGCCTCACCGTCCCTTCACCGATCGCCGCGATACTGGCCGCTCCATCCCACCGGAGCCCGACCATGAGACGCCTTCGCCCGATCGACATCCAGGCATTTCTTCGCCGCGTCCGCCAGTTACTGGATGTGCCCGAACCGCGGCGCGATGGCGGATAATACGCAGCGCCAACTCAGCCGTGCCGCGTCCATGAAACAACCGTCCATTCTGGTGGTGGAAGACGAGTCCGCCATTGCCGACACCATTCTCTATGCCCTGCGTACCGACGGCATGCAGGCCGAGCATTGCGTGCTCGGCGGCGATGCCTTGTCACGGCTACGTACGCAACGGCCCGATCTGGTGGTGCTCGACGTGGGCCTGCCAGACATCAACGGCTTCGAGGTCTGCCGTACCCTGCGCACGTTTTCAGACGTTCCGGTGATATTCCTGACCGCGCGCCACGAGGAAATCGACCGCATCGTCGGGCTGGAAATCGGTGCCGACGACTACGTGGTCAAACCGTTTTCGCCAAGGGAACTGGCAGCGCGGGTGAGGGTGATTCTGCGTCGCGCCCGCGCGGGTGCGACGACGTCCGCTGAGTCCGTGGTGGTGCCAGCCACGCCCGCGACCGGCTTCCATCACGATGCCGATGGCGCGCGGCTGTCCTATCAGGGCAAATGGCTGGAACTGACCCGTTACGAATATCGGTTGCTGGCGCTGCTGGTGCAGCATCCGGGGCGCATTTACGCCAGGGCGCAACTGATGGATCTGGTCTGGCACGATGCGCTCGATACCGTCGACCGCACGGTCGACACGCATATCAAGACCCTGCGCGCGAAGCTGCGCGAGGTGGACCCAGTGGGCGACCCAATCCGCACGCATCGCGGCATGGGTTATTCGCTCGAAGCCTGAGCGATCTGACGCCCGCCATCCATGCACATCGGTCTGCGCATCTTCTTTGGGTTCTTCCTGGTGGTCGGGCTGGCCGCCTTCCTGACGCTGCGCGTGTTTGTCCAGGAGGTCAAGCCGGGCGTGCGCCAGGCGATGGAGGATACGCTGGTGGACACCGCCAACGTTCTGGCCGTGCTGGCCGCCGACGATTTCAAGAGTGGCCATCTGGCGGACGGCAACTTCGCCCGGCGGCTCGCGCGTTTGCAGGACAGCCCCGTCGACGCTAGCGTCTGGGGGATGCACAAGGGCGCGATCGGGTACCGCATCTACATCACCGACGACCGTGGCATCGTGCGCTTCGACTCCACCGGCGAGGCGCTGGGGGCCGATTATTCGCGCTGGAACGACGTCTACCGGACGTTGCAGGGCAAATATGGCGCGCGTAGTACGCGTTCGGACCCCAATGATGAAGACAGCACGGTGATGTATGTGGCGGCGCCGATCCGCGATGGCGACCGCATCGTCGGCGTGCTGACCGTGGCCAAGCCCAATCAGACGGTCGCGCCGTTTATCGCGCGCAGCCAGGGCAAGATCCTGACCTACGGCCTGCTGCTGATTGGCGGCGCGGCAGTGATTGGCGTGGTCTGCACCTTGTGGCTCGTTTTCGGCCTGCGCAAGTTGCAGCGCTATGCGCGATCGGTGGCGGCTGGCGAGCGCGCGGAGATGCCGCTGCGCGGCGCCAGCGAGCTGGCCGAACTGGGTCGCGCGGTGGAGACCATGCGGCTGCGGCTGGAAGACAAGCAGTACGTGGAGCACTACATCCACACGCTCACGCACGAGATGAAAAGCCCGCTCGCGGCCATCGGCGGCGCGGCGGAACTGTTGCAGGAAGATATGCCCGCGGCGGATCGCCAGCGCTTTGTCGGCAATATCCGTGGCCAGGCGCAACGGCTCGACGAGTTGATTCGCAAGCTGCTGACACTGGCCGAGGTCGAGCAGCGCCAGCAGCTGGAAAAGCGCGAGCCGGTGCGGATTGCCGACGAGATCGGCAATCTGGTCGCGGACCTGGAGCCGCGTGCTCGTCAGCGCGGGGTGACGCTGCACTGGCAGCCGCCATCGGCGGCATCGTGCGTGGTGAAGGGCGACGTGTTCCTGTTGCGGCAGGCGATTGTCAACCTGCTGGAGAACGCGCTGGATTTCGCGCCGCCCGGCACGGTGATCGACGTGGGCCTGGCGCGGTCGGGCGACAGGATCGCCGTGACCGTCGAGGATCGCGGGCCAGGTATTCCCGATTTTGCGAGCGCGCGGCTGTTCGAGCGTTTCTACTCGCTGCCTCGACCCGGCGGCGATCGTAGCACCGGGCTGGGGCTTTGCCTTGTCAGGGAGGTCGCGCTGTTGCATCACGGGGCGGCCAGCGTTGGCAATCGGGCGGGCGGTGGCGCCCGTGCCGAACTCGTGCTGCCGGCTGCCTGACGGCCGCCTCACTGACGGTCGCCTCACCATCGCTTCACCGTCACTTCATGCCGGCCACGCGCGCCGCACACAGTCGGACCCTAGTCTTGCCGCATCTCCACTCGCAAGACTGTCATGAACAAGGCCCTGTTTTACCGAATCGTCATCATTGCCGGCGTGATCCTGATGTTGTGGATCGCCCTGCAGATGGTGCTTGGTATCGTCCGTGAGCGCAGCCAGTACCGCGACGGCGCCGAACGCAGCATCTGGCAAAGCTATGCTGGCCCGCAGACGCTGAGCGGCCCGATCATTGTCGTGCCGTACAAGGAAGTGCTCGCCGTGGCGGACGCCGTACCGCCGCGGAACCGCGAGGAAAGCCGGCGCTTGCTGGTGTTTCCGAAGACGCTGCAGGTCCAGGCGCAATTGACGCCCGGCGAACGCTACCGGGGCATTCACAAGGCAATCGTTTATGAAACGGCCACCCAGTGGTCTGGCACGATCGCGCTGCCGGACCTGAAGTCCGCCGATGACATGCCCAAGTCTCCCGGCCACGTCCGCTTTGAGATGGGACAGCCCTATGTGGTGCTTGGCGTGGGCGACATGCGCGGCCTGATCTCGCAGCCCGTGCTGCAACTGGGCGGCAAGTCTATTCCGCTGGAGCAGGGCACCCGGCTCGAAAGCCTGCCGCAGGGTTTGCATGCGCGGATCGACGCAAGCGGCGCGGCGGGCAAGCCGCTGGATGCGCGCATCGTTCCGTTCAGCCTGACGCTGTCGGTGCTGGGCGCGAGGTCGATGGCGCTGGCGCCCGTGGCGGACCACAACCAGTTCACGATGCGCTCGCCGTGGCCGCATCCGAGTTTCGACGGTGACTTCCTGCCGCGCCAACGCACTGTGAAAAACGATGGCTTTGTCGCGGAGTGGTCCGTTACCGCGTTCAATACCCGTGTGCGCGACCAGCTGGCCGGCAATCCCGGGCCGGGCAATCTGCTGACGATGCAGGCGGCGTCCGTCACGCTGATGGAGCCCGTCAACATCTATGTCAAAGCCGAGCGCGCCGTGAAATACGGGCTGCTGTTCGTGCTGCTGACGTTCGCCGGTCTCTATATGTTCGAACTCGTCAAGACGCTGCGCATCCATCCGGTGCAGTACCTGCTGGCGGGGCTGGCACTGGCGCTGTTCTTCCTGCTGCTGGTCAGCCTTTCAGAGCATGCGCCGTTCCTGGTCGCGTACCTGACGGCCAGCGCTGGTTGCATCGGACTGCTGGGCTTCTACCTGACATTCGTGCTGCGCAGCTGGCAACGGGGCGCGGGCTTTGCGGCACTGTTGACGGCGCTGTACGGCGCGCTCTACGGCCTGTTGGTGTCCGAGGACAACGCGCTGGTGCTGGGATCGCTGCTGCTGTTCGTCATGCTGGCCTGCATCATGGCCATCACGCGCAAGGTGGATTGGTACACGGTGGGGAATGCGGTGGGGAATGCGGCGCAGTCGAATGAGGAATCGGCTGGCTAGTGGCGCGGTCGGCGGGTTTTCTTCCCTGTCCCGTGGCCGGGACAGGGGCAAGACTGGGCTTCCAGGCGTCTACCGGGCCGGTGCCACGCCCATTTCCGCCAGCAGGTCGTCGAGCTGGTCGATGATCGCGTGGGCGGTGATCTCGCCCTTGGCCTTCTGCAGGGCGGCGCCAAGCGTGTCGCGCAGCGCGGCCAGTTCCACCACTGTGGCGGCCTTTTCCACCTTGACCTGCAGCACGTAGCCGCGCAGCCCCAGGTGGTTGCCGATTACGTCGGTATAGAAGTGATAGAGCCGCTGGTAGCCGTCCGCGCCGGCAGAGGCCGGTGCGGTGCCCGAAGCGGCCGGCGCCAGGGCAGGCGCGATCGTGGTATCGGCCAGGACGTCGCGGTCATCGACCCGATCATCGATGCCTTTGCCGCCCGCCGAGTTGAAGCCCGAATACGCGGCAAACAGGTTGGTGTCGGCCGGCTTGGCCGTCGCGGCCGGCCGGGCGGCGGCGGGCGCCGATACCGGCTTGGCGGGGTCGGCCTGCGGCTCGATCATGCCAAGCGCCAGCAGCGTATCGAATGCCTCCTCGGCCACGCCCAGACCCGCCACTTGCGCCAGCAATGCCGATTTGGTGCGTTCCCCATTCACGATCAGCAATAGCGCGCGCACCTTTTGGTCCAGCTTGCGCGCGCGCGTGCGGATTTCCTCCTGACCAGCCTCCGTCTTGTGATAGATCGGATCGACCATGTCTCGCTCCTTTGTTATGGATCGGCCGCCCGCGGCGAGGCCCTCGGGTCAGTTGTTGCGCGGCCGATTATCGCCATCTTGTTGTCCGGACCGGCGCGCGGCGAAAGAAAAGCGAATCCGCAAACCGGCCTACAATGTGGTGCACCATAAAAGTAACAAAGAATTGCACTCCGCCGATCCACCTGATGAGGGCTGTGGCCATGCAACAACGAGACAAACTATTTATCAATGGCAAGTGGGTGACGCCCCACGGTACGGGCAGTATCGATGTCATCCATTCCGCCACCGAAGCGGTGATGGGTACGATCCCCGAGGGACATGCCCGCGACGCCGAGGACGCCATCTCCGCCGCACGGGCGGCATTTGATGGCTGGGCCGCGACGCCGGCCGCCGAGCGCGCCGTCTATATCCGCAAGATCGCAGAAGGACTGAAAGACCGCACCGAAGAACTGGCGCAACTGATTGCCGGCGAAGTCGGCATGCCGATCAAGCTCGCGCGCGCCATCCAGGTGGGCGGGCCGGTGTACAACTGGGGCCAGGCTGCCGCGCTGCTGGAAGCCTTCAAGTTCGAGGAGCAGGTCGGCA
Organism: Cupriavidus sp.; assembly: GCA_036746135.1. Taxonomy (GTDB): domain Bacteria; phylum Pseudomonadota; class Gammaproteobacteria; order Burkholderiales; family Burkholderiaceae; genus Cupriavidus. Next base: position 2,683 of record DAIOET010000179.1, on the reverse strand, counting down.
ATTCGCTGGTCGTGCGCGAGCCGGTGGGCGTGGTGGCGGCGATCACGCCGTGGAACTACCCGCTGAACCAGATCACGCTGAAGGTCGCCCCCGCGCTGGCGGCGGGCTGCACCGTGGTGCTCAAGCCTTCGGAAGTGGCGCCGCTCAACGCCTTTGTGCTGGCGGAAGTGATCGAGGCCGCCGGGCTGCCTCCCGGTGTGTTCAATCTGGTGACCGGCTATGGCCCGGTAGTGGGCGAGGTGCTGGCCAGCCATCCGGAAGTCGACATGGTGTCGTTTACGGGATCGACCCGTGCCGGCAAACGCGTGTCGGAACTGGCCGCGCAGTCGGTCAAGCGGGTGGCGCTGGAACTTGGCGGCAAGTCGGCCTCGGTGATCCTGGACGACGCCGACCTGCCGGTGGCGGTCAAGGGCACGATCAGCGCCTGCTTCCTGAATTCGGGCCAGACCTGCTCGGCGCACACCCGCATGCTGGTGCCGCGCAGCCGCTACGACGAGGTCAAGGCCATTGCGGCCAAGGTCGTGGAAGGCTTTGCCGTGGGCGACCCGCTGGCCGACACCACGCGCCTGGGACCGCTGATTTCCGCTGTGCAGAAGGAGCGCGTGACCGGATATATCCGTCGCGGACTGGAGGAGGGCGCTGAACTGGTGGCCGGTGGCCCCGACACCCCGGCCGGTTTCGACCGGGGCTTCTTTGTGAAACCGACGGTGCTCGGTAACGTCGATCCCAAGGCGACCGTCGCGCAGGAGGAAATCTTCGGCCCGGTGCTGTCCGTGATCTGCTACGACACCGAGGACGACGCGATCCGTATTGCCAACGACAGCGTCTACGGGCTGGGCGGCGGCGTGTGGTCGGGGGATGAAGCGCGCGCGATCCGCGTGGCGCGCCGCATCCGCACCGGCCAGGTCGATATCAATGGTGGCCCGTTCAATATGAATGCGCCGTTCGGCGGCTTCAAGCAGTCTGGCAACGGCCGGGAAGGCGGCAAATTCGGGTTGGAGGAGTTCCTCGAATACAAGTCACTGCAGTTGAAGAAGCCCGCCTGACCGGGCTTACAGTCAGAGTCGCAGCAATGCCCGGCTAGCCCGGGCATTCTTGTCTGCGCGGAAATCTGCCATGCTTGCGTTTTTCCACGGGGGGAACGTTCCGATGCGCTGGTTCAAACGGCTGGGCTGGATGGTGTTTGCCGTGATGGTGATTGGCCTGACGGGCGCCATCGGCGGCTATATCTGGTATCGCCAGGCATCGCAGCCCGATACGGCCGGCACGCTGACGCTGCCGGGCATGCGTGATCGCGTGGTGGTGGTGCGTGACCGGAATGCCGTGCCGCACATCCAGGCGGCCAATGCGCTGGACGCCTACTATGCGCTTGGCTACGTCCATGCGCAGGACAGGCTCTGGCAGATGCAGATGAACAAGCGCATCGTTGCCGGGCGGCTGGCCGAGATACTCGGCCCGAGCGCGCTCGAAACGGATCGCTTCCTGCGCACGCTCGGTGTGCGCCGCAATGCCGAAGCGATATTCGCCCGGACTTCGCCCGAAATCCGTGCCGTGCTCCAGGCCTATGCGGATGGCGTGAATGCGTTCATCGATACACGCAAGGTGGCGCTGCCTCCCGAGTTCCTGATTCTCGGCACCCGGCCCGAACACTGGGACCCGGTCGATACGCTGGGATGGCAGACCATGATGGCCTGGGACCTCGGCGGCAACTGGACGCAGGAAGTGCTGCGGATGGGGCTGGCCCAGCAACTTCCGACCGCCCGCATTGCCGAAATCCTGGCGCCGTATCCGGGTGATAAGCCGCTGCGCACGATGGACTATGCAAGCTTCTATCGCCAGCTCGCACCGGTGGCCACGGCCCTGGCACAGGTGGTGGAGCACGCGCCATCGGGCTATGTGGAAGGGATGGGTTCGAACAACTGGGTGGTGTCGGGCGCCCATACGCGCAGCGGCAAGCCGCTGCTGGCCAACGATCCGCACCTTGGGCTGCAGGCACCCGCGCTGTGGTATTTCGCCCATCTGCAGGCGCCGGGTCTGGATCTGACGGGCGCCACGCTGCCCGGTGCGCCGCTGGTGGTGCTGGGTCATAACAAGCGGATCGCCTGGGGTTTCACCAATACCGCCCCCGATGTGCAGGATCTCTATATCGAGCGGATCGACCCGGCGCATCCCACGCGCTACCAGACGCCCGATGGCTGGGCCGAATTCGAGACGCGCACGGAGGTGATTGCGGTCAAAGGCGAGCCCGACGTCACGATCAATGTCCGGTCCACGCGGCATGGCCCGGTGATGTCCGATGTGGCCGAGCCGATCAGTGCGGCGGCCAAGCCACTGGGTGCCCAGTACGTGGTGGCTTTTCAGTGGACGGCGCTGCGCCCGGATGATCGGACGTTCCAGGCCAGCCTGAAAATCGGCACGGCTACGGACTGGAAGAGTTTTGTGGCGGCACTGCGCGATTTCCACTCGCCGCAGCAGAACATGGTCTATGCCGACGTCGACGGCAATATCGGATACATCGCGCCGGGCCTGGTGCCGGTGCGTCGCGCCGATAACGACCTGATGGGACTGGCGCCGGCGCCAGGCTGGGATGCGCGCTACGACTGGCAGGGGTTTATTCCGTTCGAGCAGCTGCCGCAGCGGTTCAACCCGGCGTCGGGCATGATCGTGACCGCCAACCAGAAGA
>DAIOET010000178.1:0-8232 GCA_036746135.1 Cupriavidus sp. | reverse complement strand
GACGACGCACGGCATATCGATATCGGCTTTCGTTCGTTCCCGTCCGTGAAGGGCTTCCTTATGCTCGTCTGCCAGACACCAATGCCAACGCTCGCCCGCTTCTTGCCACCATGCCCGCCGCCTCGCCTTCGCCCCAGCTTCACCTGAATCTCAACGCGCTGCATTCGGGCTTCGTGCCGTCGGCCTGGCGCCTGCCCGACAGCGATCCGCGTGCGTTTGTCGACGTGCAGCACTACGTCCGGCTGGCGCAGATCGCCGAAGCGGGCAAGTTCGATGCCATTTTCCTGGCCGATAACGCATCCATCGCCGACCAGATCAATTTTCGGCCCATCACCGCGCTGGAGCCCACCGTGCTGCTTGCCTGCGTGGCAGCGGCCACGCGCCATATCGGGCTGGTGGCAACTGCCTCGACCAGCTACAACGAGCCGTACAACATCGCGCGGCGCTTTGCCACGCTGGATCACGTCAGCGGCGGGCGGGCTGGCTGGAACGTCGTGACGACGGCCGATGGCGGGTCCGCGCGCAACTTCGGTCGCGCGGCGCCGCCGGATCATGCGCAACGCTACGCGCGCGCCGACGAGTTCACGAGCATCGTCAAGGCGCTATGGGATAGCTGGGAAGACGGCGCGTTTGTGGGTGACCGTCAGTCGGGCAGCTTCGTGGACACGGCCCGCCTGCAGCCCATCGCCCATCATGGGCCGTTCTTCGATGTGCAAGGGCCGCTGAACCTGCCGCGGCCGCCGCAGGGGCATCCGGTGCTGTTCCAGGCCGGTGGGTCGAACGATGGCCGCGAACTGGCCGCGCGGCATGCGGAAGCCGTGTTCTCGGCATCGCAATCGCTGGAGGAGTCGCGCGAATACCGCCTGGCGCTGAATCAGCGTGCCGAAGCCCTGGGTCGCGGGCCTGGCGCGATCAAGGTTCTGCCGGGGCTGACGACGATCATCGGTGCCACCGAGGCGCAGGCACGCCAACGACGCGATGCGCTGGTCGACCTGATTCCGTGGGACTACAGCCTGAACCGGCTGGCCGGCACGCTTGGCATTACCGCCGACCGGCTGTCGCTTGATGCACCGTTGCCGGATGGGCTCGCGCTGCCGGCCAATGGCAATCACACTTTCTTTCGCGCGACGATTGCGATTGCGCAGCGCCAGAACCTGACGGTGCGCGCGCTGATCCGTGAGCTTGCGGGTGGGGGCGGGCACCGCGTAATCGTCGGCACCCCCGAACAGATCGCCGATGACATCGAGCACTGGTTCCGCAGCGGCGCGGCCGACGGGTTCAACCTGATGCCCGATGCATTGCCCGATGGTGTGCAGGACTTTGTGGACGGCGTGGTGCCGATCCTGCAGCGCCGGGGCCTATTCCGCAAGGACTACGCGGGCAGTACCTTGCGCGAGCACATGGGGCTGGATCGCCCGGCGGGCAGGACGGCCTCGCGCGCGGCGGCGTAGTCCGCATTTGCTATATCGGATTACTTCGTGGACCAGGGCAGGAGGGTTTCATAGACTGGTGCTTCCCAAACTCTCGCACCTCTCATCATGAAACGACGCTCCGCCCTTGGTGTCATCGCTACGCTGGCTCTGGTGCTGGCAGCCTTGCCGATTGCATCGGCCTATGCCCAGTCATCGGGCGGCAAGCCGCTGAAGGTTGGCGTACGCGGCGGTGTGGACGAGGAGATCTGGGAAGTCGTGACCCGCGAGGCGGCCAGGAATGGCCTGAAGGTTGAGACAGTGATCATCACCGGCACCGCGAGCCCGAACGAGGCGCTGAACAACGGTGACCTCGACGCCAATTCGTTCCAGCACATTCCATTTCTGCGTGACCAGATCAAGCAGCGCGGCTACAAGATCACTAACGTGGGCGACACGCTGATCTCGCCGATCGCGTTCTATTCGCGCAAGGTGAAGTCGCTGGAAGCGCTGCCGAACGGCGCCCGCATCGGTATCCCGAACGATCCGAGCAACCAGACCCGTGCGCTGGTGATCCTGCGCGATCACGGCCTGATCAAGCTGAAAGACGGCTTCGATCCGTACACGGGCACCGTCTCGCTGGCCGATATCACGGCCAATCCGCGCAAGCTCGAATTTATCGAAAGCGCATCGGTGGTGCTGCCGCGCGCGCTGCCCGACGTGGACGCCGCCGCCATCGTCAACACGTTCGCCTACCAGGCCGGCCTGATCGCCACGCGCGATGGCATCGCGGTGGAAAAGCGCGAGAACAATCCCTACGTCAACGTGATTGCCGTGCGTGAGAAGGACCGGAGCGCACCGTGGGTGCAGCAACTGGTCAAGTCCTACCAGTCGGAGGCGGTGCGCAAGTTCATCCTGACCAAGTATCAGGGGTCGGTCATTCCGGCGTTCTGAGGCGCCGGCGAAAAGGGAAAGGGACTATTGCATGCACACGATTTCGCAATTGCCGACGCGCGACCCGCACATCGTGTTCGATCAGGTTGGCAAGACCTATGCGGGCGCCGCCGCGCCCGCGCTGGCGGACGTATCGTTCACGATCGAGCGCGGCGAGATATTCGGCATCATCGGCCGCAGCGGCGCGGGAAAGTCGACGCTGCTGCGGAGCATCAACATGCTGGAGCGGCCTGACCGTGGTCATGTTTGGATCGACGACATCGACATCGGCAAGCTCGACGAGGATGGCCTGGTCCGGCTACGCAGGCGCATCGGCATGATCTTTCAGCACTTCAACCTGATGTCGGCGAAGACCGTCTTCGACAACGTGGCACTGCCGCTGCGCGTGGCGGGCGTGCGGCGCATCGAGATCGAAACCCGCGTCAACGATCTGCTTGCGACAGTGGGACTCGCGGACAAGGCCCACGCCTATCCGGCGATGTTGTCGGGCGGACAAAAGCAGCGCGTGGGTATTGCGCGTGCGCTGGTACACCGTCCGGAGATCCTGTTGTGTGACGAAGCAACTTCCGCGCTCGATCCTGAAACAACGGAGCAGATTCTGGCGTTGCTGCGGGACATCAACAAGCAGCTCGGGCTGACCGTGGTGCTGATCACGCACGACATGGCCGTGATCGAGGAAGCATGCGACCGGGTGCTGGTGCTCGATCATGGCCAGGTGAAGGAGCAGGGGCCGGTATGGCGCGTGTTTGCCGACCCGCAGGCCGAAGCCACGCTGTCGCTGCTGCGCCCGCTGCGCAAGCGTCTGCCTGCGAACTTACATCCCGCGGAGGTATCCCATCGTGTTGCCAATGGCTGAGAAATACCTGAAGGCGTTCGGCGAAACGCTGCTGATGACCGGCAGCGCCTGCCTGGTGGTGTTTGTCGTCGGCATGGCGCTGGCCATCGTGCTGACCGTTACCGCGCCTGGCGGTCTGGCCCCGAGGCCGCGTACGAACCGCGCGCTGTCGGTGCTGGTCAACATGTTTCGTTCCATCCCTTTCATCATCCTGCTGGTGGCCATGCTGCCGGTGACGCGGCTGATCGTCGGCACGACGATGGGCACCTGGGCGGCCGTGGTGCCGCTGAGCGCGCATCTGATTCCGTTCTTTGCGCGGGTGTCGCAGGTGGCGCTCAATGAAACCGACGCGGGGTTGATCGAGGCGGCGCGCGCTATGGGCTGCCGACGCTGGCATATCGTGCGGCATGTGTTGTTACCGGAGGCGCTGCCGGCGCTGATCGGCGGCGCTACGGTCACCGTGATTGCGATGATCGGGTCGTCGGCGATGGCAGGTGCCGTGGGGGCGGGTGGCCTCGGCGATCTGGCGATCCGCTATGGCTACGAACGCTATGAAACGGCCGTAATGTTCAATGTGATCGCAATCCTGGTGGTTCTGGTAACGGTGGTGCAGTTCGCGGGCGAGCGGCTGGCTCGCAGTTTCGATCACCGGCGATAGCAACGCCGCCATCTCCTTTGGGGAGTGGCGGCATCTCGTCAGAACAGACCGGTCGTGGGAGGCGGTTCGTCCTTCAGCAGCCACGCGCCCACGGCGGCTGCTTTCCATTGGCGTGGATTGTGATTGGCGACAGTGCGCGCATTGCGCCAGTGGCGATCCAGGTTGTACTGGCGGTCGCAGGTGGATGCCCCGCCGACATCGAACGCCAGCTCCGCACTCTTCAGCGCGGCCGCCACGGCGAAGTACTGCGCCTGAGCGACGTCGATCGACGCCTGCGTCAGCGATGCGTTACTGAGGTTGTCCGCCCAGGCGGCGTCAATGGAGTCAGCGGCGCGCAGCGTGGCGGCTTCGGCTGCAAACACTTGCGCGGCAATCTGGCCAATCGTTTCCTGCACATAGGGATCGTCCACCGATCGCTCGGCCGAACTGTGCTTGATCGGCCGGGCCTTGTTGCGCGCAAACCAGACCGCGTCGTCCAGCGCGTTGCGTGCGATGCCGGCTTCCGTGGCGGCCAGAAAGAGCTGGAAGACAGGCGAGACCGGATTGCGGCGGTCGCGTGGCAGGTGGCTGGCGCGCAGCTCATCCGGCGCTACGCGCATGTTCGTGAATTGCGTGGTGCCGCTGGCAGTCAACCGCTGGCCGATGGTGTCGAAGTCATCGACCAGCGTCATGCCGGCCCGGTCGCGTGGCACCGTGAAGTGCGTTTCCTTGCCGGCCTCGTCCACGGCGATGGAGCTGATCCAGTCGGCGTAGAGCGCGCCGGTGCTGTAGTACTTGGTGCCGTTGACGACATAGTGATCGGCCTCGCGGACGATGGTGGCCTGGATGGCGCCATGCTTGCCGCCGCGCTCCACGCCGCCATTGCCGACGATCTGGCCGCCCAGCAGCCGGTCAAACCAGCGCTTGCGATCCGCCTCATTGTCGTGGCCCGCGAGCAGGCCTTCGATGAGTCCGAAGTTGGGCCGCAATGCCTGGGCGAGGTTGGCATCGACGGCGGCCAGTTCCTGCACAAAGCGGATGGCATCGCGCATGCTGCCGCCGGGGCCGCCATACGCCTTCGGGATGCGGAACGTCAGCAAACCGGCATTGGCTACCTGGCGCGCAAAATCGAAGGGCAGTTCGCGGCGGCTCTCGCGCTTTGCGGCATCCCGCGCGATGTCGGGCAGCAGGGCCTGGGCGCGCTGGCGAAGTATTGCCACATCGGCGGCCGGAGGCAGCGGTTGTGGCGTCGACGTTGGCGCTGCGGTGGCCGTGTCGATAGCAATCGCGGAGGCAAGGGATTCTTGAAATGGCATGCGGTTGTCCTTCGGGTTTCTCGTCGAATGAGCACGAAAGACATCGTGCAGCAATTCTCTCGACGGGTAACGACCGATTCCGCATGCCCTTATGCGGCTAGTGCGTGGCGCCCCCGATTTCCTTGAGATCGATGGAGACTTCCAGCGCCGTAGCCACCATGATCTCGATGGCTTCGATCAGAACGCGAACATCCATGCTTGGCGCGCCAGCATGCGCGGCGGCCATCCGCGGCAGGTAGGGCACGTGAATGAAGCCCCCGCGCAGCGCCGGCCGCTCGGTCGCGATGCAATGCAGCAACGAGTAGAAGATGGCATTGCAGTTGTAGGTGCCCGCGGACTGCGAGACCGATGCGGGGATGCCCGACGCGCGCAGGCGGCTGACCATCGCCTTGATCGGCAGCGCGGAGAAGTAGGCGGCGGGACCACCGTCGATCACAGGTTCGTCGACGGGTTGCCGGCCGGCGTTGTCGGGAATGCGCGCGTCCACGACGTTGATCGCCACCCGTTCGATCGATACGTCGCTGCGTCCGCCCGCTTGTCCCAGGCACAGGACGACGACGGGATCGACCTCCGCGATGGCGTCCAGCAGCGCCTGCCTGACCTCGGCAATCACGCAGGGGAGCTGACGGGCCAGCACGCGTGCGCCGCCGATCACGCGCTTATCGACGGCGCGGGCCGCTTCCCACGAAGGATTCAGGGTTTCGCCATCGAATGGCTCGATGCCGGTGACAAGTACGGTTTGCATTGGGCGCTGCCTGCGGGAAGGTCGAAAGGGGAGGGAAGGAGTTTGATGGTACCGGCGGCGTCCGGATTCTTGAAATGGATATTGAATATCCATTAAATTCACAGAATGAATCTTTCTCGCATCGACCTGAACCTTCTCGTGGCATTCGAGGCGCTGTATCAGACGCGCAGTGTCACGCTGGCCGGCAAGCGCCTGAACCGCGCCCAGCCGTCGGTCAGTAATGCGCTGACCCGGCTGCGGGCGCTGTTTGGTGATGAGCTGTTTGTGCGCAGCCATGCGGGGATGGAGCCGACGGAGCTGGCGCACGCGCTGATGCCGGGGATTTCGTCAGCGCTCGATCATGTTCGCCAGGCGGTGGGCCAGTCGGTTGCCTTCGACCCAGCCGCGCCGGCCGGGCGCGGCTTTACCATCGCGGCCACTGACTACGCCGACATTGTCCTTCTGCCGTATGTCATCGGCCGGCTCAGGCGGCAGGCGCCGGACGTCGATCTGCGGATCATGGCGCTCGACCGGGCGGCGGTCTTCGAGCAGCTCGATCAGGGCGTTGTCGACGTTGCGATTGGCGGACACCTGGCCGCGCCGAAGCGCATGGTGCAAACGAAGCTGTACGAGGAGGACTTTGTCTGCATCGCCAGCCGTTCGCATCCGAGGCTCCGCGCCGGCGGCCGGCGGCGCAAGATTGACCTGTCGACCTATCTGCAGCTGCCCCACGCGCTATTTGCTCCCGGCGATAGCGGGTCCAGACGCGGGGTCGTCGACGGCAAGCTGGACAAGCTCGGTCGGCAACGGCGTGTCGCGGCGACCTTCTCGCACATCGTGGCATTGCCGCTGGCGGTGGCGCACAGCGATCTGGTCGCGACCGTTGCCCGGCGGGTGGCGCAGCGGCTGGCCTCCCCCGACGTGCAGATCCTTGAAGTTCCCGAAGAACTCGCCGATACCGGCTTCGACATCGAACTGATTCACAACCGGCGCACGCAGGCCGATGCCGCAGCCGTGTGGCTCAGGCAGGAGATTCGGTCCGCGGTCAGTGAAATGCGTTGAGGGCGGGGGGCAACACCGATCCTGAGGTACTTGAGGGGAGATGAATAGTCTTTCGGCGCTGCGCATTTCGCTGGCTGCCCCGCGCTTGGGAGTTACCTGCCAAGGATGACTGTGCCCTGGCCACTACGGCCGCTTGGCGGCCGTCATCGTAGGGCAGCATTTCGACGGACCGGGTAGTCCCCCCGGCCTCAAAGCTGCTTGCGGTACACGACGAATCCGGATTTCTCGGCGACGGTGTCGTAGAGGCGCATGGCGGTCGTGTTGGTTTCGTGGGTTTGCCAGTACACCCTCCCCACACGCTGCGCCTTCGCGTGCGAATAGACCTGATCGATCAAGCGGCGCCCGACTCCCTTGCCTCGTGCCGCCTCGGCCGTGAAAAGATCCTGCAGATAGCAGTTCGGATTGAGTTGAATCGTGCTTCGGTGCAGTAAAAAATGCGCCAACCCGATCAGCTCACCGTCTTGTTCCGCAACTAACGCGTGCATTGGCTCATACGCGTCGAAGAAGCGCGACCAGGTTGTGAGCGTGATTTCCTCCGGCAAAGCCGTGGCACCGTGCCGGCCGTAGAACGCGTTATACCCGTCCCAGAGAACTTTCCAGGCGGGAAAGTCGTCTGGCTCGATTGCACGGATCTTCACCGCGTCGATGGTGGGATCGGTCGTTTGCATCATTCTCCTTTCTGATTGCCTGCAGTAGGTGAGTCACGATGAAATCACCGGAGAAGCGACGGCGGGACCCACGGCCTGGTGTCTGCGATCGGATTGCTCACACGTATTCCGATCGCCTCGGAACCAGGCCGGTATGGCAGGAGAAAACTACCGCTGACCGGTCGTCAGCATTCTCACTTTCACCTTGCGGCCCTTCACCTTGCCTTCGTTCAACCGCTTCATCGCCTCGCGGCCAATGGCGCGGTCCACGGCGATATAGGTCGACATCTCCATCACGCTGATCTTGCCGACCTGTTCCTTCGTGTAGCCAGCCTCGCCGGTCAGCGCGCCAAGGATGTCGCCGGGGCGGATCTTTTCCTTGCGCCCGCCCAGCATCTGCAGCGTGACCATCGGCGGGAGCAGGCGCGGGCCGCCCGACGGCGTCAGTTCGCCAAGCGCGTGCCACTCGAATTCGCCGCCCTGATGCTGTTCGATGTTGCCCACGCGACCCATTTCGTCGAGGCTGACAAGGCTGAAAGCCCAGCCCGCCTCGCCGGCACGCCCGGTGCGGCCGATGCGGTGAACATGGACCTCGGGGTCGGGCGTGACGTCCACGTTGATCACGGCTTCCAGTTGCGCGATGTCGAG
>DAIOET010000177.1:0-8296 GCA_036746135.1 Cupriavidus sp. | reverse complement strand
GCGCGCGATGTCAGCGTCAACTTCGACATGCAGTCGCTGGCGTCGCTGCTGCCCGGCGACCGGATCGTCGTGCGCCGCTCGGCCAAGACGATCAACCTGCTGCACCCGGTGGGCTACAACTACTACGCCACGCTGCGCAAGAAGCTGCACTGGCACGAGTACCCGACCGAAGACAACCGGCTCTGAGCCATCCACTTTCCCGCCTGACGCCACCTACGGTCCAAGATGCTGCGCAGCCTGTCCATCCGCGATTTCGTCATCGTCGATACGCTCGATCTCGACTTCACAAGCGGCTTCACCGTGTTCACCGGCGAAACCGGCGCGGGCAAGTCGATCCTGATCGACGCGCTGGCACTGGTGCTGGGTGAACGCGCCGACGCCGGCGTGGTGCGCGAAGGCGCGGCACGCGCCAGCATCAGCGCCACCTTCCATACGCATGCCGCGCTGGACGCCTGGCTCGAGGAACGCGAACTGGCCGGCGACGATGACACGGTGCTGCTGCGCCGGACCGTCGATGCATCGGGCCGCAGCAAGGCCTTCATCAACGGCGCCGCGGCCACGCTGGCGCAACTGCGCGAAGTGGGCGACCAGCTCGTCGACATCCACGGTCAGCACGCGCACCAGCAGCTGCTGCGGCCCGATGCGCAGCGCCAGCTGTTCGACGCCCATGCCGGTCTGACCGAGCAGGCCGGCGCCGTGGCCGAGGCGTGGCGCGCGTGGCGTGTGTGCGTCAAGCAGCGCGAGGCGGTTGAGCACCAGTCGCGCGAGATGCAGCTCGAACGTGAACGGCTGGAATGGCAGGTCGGCGAACTGGAAAAGCTGGCCCCGCAGCCCGGCGAGTGGGAAGAGATCCAGTCCGAATACAACCGGCTGTCGCATGCCGCCGGCCTGATCGACGGCAGCCGCGCCGCGCTAGATGCGCTGTCGGAATCCGATGGTGCCGTGGCATCGGTACTGAACGGCGTCGTGCACCGGCTGCAGCAACTGGCCGATGTCGATCCCGCGCTGCGCGACGTGCTGGCCGCGCTGGAACCGGCGCTGGTGCAGGTCGACGAAGCCGCGCATACGCTGAACCGCTACGTCGACCGGCTCGAACTCGACCCCGAACGGCTGCAGGCCGTGGAAGAGCGCATGCAGGCACTGCACGCCACGGCGCGCAAGTACCGGCTGCCGCCGGAGCAGCTGGCCGACGAACTGCTGGCCCGCAAGCAGCAGCTGGACGACCTGCAGGCCGCGCAGGACATCAACAAGGTGCTGGCCCGCGAGGCCGCGTCCCGCGCCGCGTATCTGACGCTGGCCCAGCATCTGTCGGCCGCGCGCAAGGTCGCCGCCGACGCACTGTCCGCCGCCGTGACCGACGCCATGCAAGGGTTGTCGATGGCGGGCGGCACGTTCGCGGTGGCACTGAACCCGCTGGACGAAGGCCAGAGCCACGGCTTGGAGCAGGTGGAATTCCTGGTCGCCGGCCACGCCGGCGTCACCGCGCGTCCGCTGGCGCGCGTGGCATCGGGCGGCGAACTCGCGCGTATCAGCCTGGCGATCTCCGTGATTACCAGCGAAGCCGCGCCCACGCCGACGCTGATCTTCGACGAGGTCGATACCGGCATCGGCGGCGCCGTGGCCGAAGTGGTTGGCCGCCGGCTGCAGGAACTCGGCCGTTCGCGCCAGGTGCTGTGCGTCACGCACCTGCCGCAGGTTGCCGCGCAGGCCGGCACCCATCTGCTGGTCAGCAAGGAAAGCAAGGCCGACAAGACAGGCGCGGTCACGCGCTCGCGCATCCGCGTGCTCGATACCGAAGGCCGCGTCAATGAAACGGCGCGAATGCTCGGCGGCGCCACGGTGACTGCCACAACCATGCAACATGCCGAAGAGATGCTCGCGCAGGGCGCCCGCGCGGCCGGTCTGGCAGCCAACGCCGCGCATGCCCCTGCCGAGGGCGGCGGCAAAAAGCCGCGCCGCGCGGCAGGCTGAGCGGCACCCACGATCACTGGAACAGGAGTTTCAACCGATGAAACATGGCAAGCTGCCATTGCCCGGCCATCCCAGGTCACACAGGATGGCTCGCCGCGCGACCGCGTCCGCGATTGCCGCGTTGGCCCTGACTGCCCTGACCGCGGTGTCGGGATGCGCGTCGGAATCAACGTCGTTCGCGCCGCCGCGCGGCAGCATTACCGATGACCGTGCCATTGGCGACATCCTCGTCAAGTTCGCGCCGCCCGAGGTGACGGCGTCCGAGGAGGCCGGCAAGCTGCTGGCCGAGGTCAAGGGACCGGTGCGCTATATGGTCAAGCGGCCGATGTCTGGCGGCGTCTGGCTGGTGACGGCCGTGACCGCGTCCGCCGACGTGACGCTGGACCAGGCCGTGGCCACGCTGCAGGCCGCGCCGCGCGTGGAGTCGGCCACGCCCGATCGCTTGCTGCGGCCGCATCGCACCATGCCGGACAGCCGCGACATGCCGAAGTCGTAACGTACGGGTCAACTGGCGGGGTCAAAAAGCCAAGCAGGTCATCGGGCAACTCATCAGCCGTAGCAGTTTGCATCACCAGAACTCCACAGGAGCACAGATGCCGCGTCTCAAGCTGAACTTTCGCCACCGGTCGGGGCTGCCAGCGCTGCTGATCGTCTTCGGATCGCTACTGGGTCTCGCCCCCGCCGCACAGGCAGACACGTCCGCCACGGCACGACAGGCGCCGGTCTACACGGGCAACTACATCGTGCGCTGGCGCGACGGCAGCCAGACCGTCGATACCAGCGCCGACACCTCGCGCATGAAGCGCGTGGAGTCGAACACCGGGCTTACGCTGTCGGTCAAGCGGCCGATGGCCAATGCCATGCAGTTGCTGACGGTGAAGGACAACCGCGGCGACGATCCGGAAGCGGTAGCCAAGCGGCTGCGCGAAGATCCGCGCGTGGCCGACGCGGTGCCGGACCGCTGGCTGCGGTTGCACGACACCGTGCCGAACGACCCCGATTTCGTGAATCAGGTCTACATGAATGCACCGGCGACGGTGCCGGGCGGCGCCAACCTGCCGCGCGCGTGGGACCGTTCGCGTGGCAGCAGCGGCATCGTGATCGCCGTGGTCGACACCGGCTACCTGCCGCACCCCGACCTGGCCGGCCGGCTCGTGGCGGGCTATGACTTCATATCGACGACCACGGTATCGGTCGACGGCGATGGCCGCGACAGCGACCCGACCGATCCGGGCGACTTCGTACCCTCCGGCTCGACCTGCCCGGATGGCAGCGGCGCCAGCAACAGCACCTGGCATGGCACGCGCGTGGCGAGCGTGCTCGGTGCATCGACCAACAATGCCTCGGATATCGCCGGTGTCGACTGGAACGCGCGCATCCAGCCGGTGCGCGTATCGGGCCGCTGCGGCGCCCTGCTGTCCGATACCGTCGACGGCATGCGCTGGGCAGGCGGCCTAAACGTGCCCGGTGTGCCGAACAACCCCACCCCCGCGCGCGTGGTCAACGTGAGCCTGGGTGGCGGCACCTGCTCCAGCATCGAACAGCAGGCCGTCAACGACCTGAACGCCGCAGGCGTAATCGTGGTGGCCGCCGCGGGCAACTCGGCCGGCGCGGTGGAAGCCCCGGCCGACTGCTCCGGTGTGATCGCGGTGACCGCCCATGCGAACGATGGCGAGAACGCGAGCTTTGCCAATGTCGGCACGCAGGTGGCCATCAGCGCGCCGGGCGGCGGCTGCGGCAACTCGAAGGTCATCGTGACCAACAACGTCGTGACCGGTTGCACGGTCAGTCAGTCGTTCATCCGCACGCTGACCAATGCCGGCATGGCCAGCCCCACCACCTACATCACTGTTGGCTCGCAAGGCACGAGCTTTGCCGCGCCGATGGTGTCAGGTGTGGTGGCGATGATGCTGGCGGTCAACCCGGCGTTGACGCCCGCACAGGCGACACTGGTACTGAAGAACACGGCGCGCCCGCATCCGGCAGGCAGCTTTTGCACGCTGAGTGCCAATACGGGCAAGTGCGGCGCCGGGCTGCTCGATGCGGACCAGGCACTGGCGGCGGCACCGAATCCACCATCGACCGGCACGTCATCGGGCGGCAGCAGCGGTGGCGGAGGTGGCGGGGGTAGTAGTGGCGGCGGCGGCGGTGGTGCATTCTCGCCGTGGAGCGCGGCGGCGCTACTTGTGATCGGCCTGATCGGTTTCGGCACGCGGCGGAAGGCGCTGCGATAAACGCACCCGCGGCTCAGGCGCTTGCCCTCTCCCCCGCCCCTCTCCCGCACGCGGGAGAGGGGAGAAAAAC
This sequence comes from Cupriavidus sp., assembly GCA_036746135.1. Classification (GTDB taxonomy): domain Bacteria; phylum Pseudomonadota; class Gammaproteobacteria; order Burkholderiales; family Burkholderiaceae; genus Cupriavidus. The sequence goes on along the minus strand of DAIOET010000177.1, from coordinate 4,021 downwards.
CGGGGCATAACAAGTACCGCCGGTTCGCTCCACTTTCCGAAGAACAACCGGGGCATGGCAAGTACCGCAGGTTTGCTCCGCTTTTCGGAGAAAAACCGGGGCATAGCAAGTGCCGCAGGTTTGCTCCACTTTCCGAAGAACAACCGGGGCATGGCAATTGCCGCAAGTTCGCTCCGCTTTCCCGCAAGCGGCAGAGGGGGAACAACCGAGGGGTAGCGAGTGCTGGTGGTTCACTCCCCTCTCCCGCTCGCGGGAGAGGGGTTGGGGGAGAGGGCAAGCCTGTCAATCACCGCCGCCGCTGGCCCCACCACTCCTGCAGCAGCCAGCACGCCAGGCCAGCCACCGCGCCTGCCGCATGGGCGCCGCGCACCACGCCGAAGCCCCAGGATGGATCGAACACGATGGCGGCCAGCCACGACTGTTCGATCCAGACCTTGCCCAGCACAATGACGCAGGTCACCACACCAATCCAGCGCGACCAGCCTTGCGCCTGCAGCAGGCGCAGCGCGGCCCATAGCGCCAGGCCGTGCGTCGCGCCGGACAGTCCGCCATACCAGCCGATGGCCGGCATGCGCAGCAGCGCAACCTGCACCGCCAGGCCACAAACCAGCAGCACGATCAGCATCTCGCGTATGCGCGCCACGCGGCCAGCCAGCAATAGCAGTCCCGCAGTCGCCGCCACGTCGGCAAGATAGTGCTGCCATCCCAGGTGAACCCACATCGCGGTGATCACCCGCCACCATTGCCCGTCGATGCGCACGGCATCGCGCACATAGAGCCCGTGCGCGTGGAGCCACGGCACAAACGTGAACAAGCCCGCCAGCACCGCCACGCCAGCCACCGTGGCCAGCATGGCGGGCCAGCCCGGCAACTGCCGCGTGTCCGGCGGCGCCACGGCGCTCACCGCGCGTCAGCCTTCGCCAAACACGGCCCGCCAGACCGCGCGCACCGCCGTGGCCTGTTCGGCCACGCTGTCTGGCGCCACGCGCGCCTGGTCCTGGCCGTCCAGCCGCAGCTTGTGCTGGCGCGCACGGAACATCCGGTAGGCGTCGCCCACTTTCAGCGCCAGCCCCGCATCGATCAGGTTCAAGACACCGGCCATGCGCAGCAACGCGATATTGCCGGCGTTGCGTGTCAGCTCGGGATGCGCGCCGCTGTGCAGCAGCACCAGGTACTGCACCGTGAACTCGATATCGACCATGCCGCCGCGGTCGTGCTTCAGATCGAACAGTGCAGTCGGGTTCGGATGCCCCTCGGCCACCTTCGCGCGCATCTGCACGATTTCCTCGCGCAGCGCCACGGCATCGCGCGGCTGGCGCAGAATCTCGTCGCGCAGGTCCTCGAATCGGTTGCCGATCTCCCGATCGCCGGCGCAGAAGCGTGCGCGCGTGAGCGCCTGGTGCTCCCAGACCCACGCCGTGTTATCGCCCTCGCGCAACTGATAGCGGCGGAACGAATCGAAGCTCGTCACCAGCAGCCCCGCCGCGCCATTCGGGCGCAGGCGCGTGTCCACGTCGAACAGCATGCCCGCCGCCGTATGGCTGGTGAGCCAGGTGATCAGGCGGCGCGCATAGGCAGCGTAGACGTCGGGCGCGCGCTCGTGGTCGTCGTCGTAGAGAAAGATAAGGTCCAGGTCCGATGCATAGCCCAGTTCCTTGCCGCCGAGCCGGCCATACGCAATGATCGCGAAGCGCGGCGCATCGCGATGACGCGTCGACAGCTGGCGCCACACGGCCTGCATCGTGACTTCCAGCATCGCATCGGCCAGGTCGGACAGCCGGTCGGCCACCTGCTCCACGGTCAGCATCCCCTGCAGGTCCTGCAGCAGGATGCGGAAGATCTCGGCATGGTGCTCGCGGCGCAGGATATCCATCTGCGTCTCGATCTGGCCATCGGATGCCTGCAGGCGTTCCGCCAGCCGGTCGCGGAACCCGGCCCAGTCCGGCGCGCTGGCCAGCGCGTCGCTGTCCAGCAGTTCGTCGAGCAGTTGCGGATGGCGCGTCAGGTACGTGGCGGCCCAACGGGAGGCGTGCAGTGTCTGCGCCACGCGATCCATCGCCTGCGGATACTCGGACAGCAGCGACAGGTATGACGCGCGCCGGCTGATGGCGTCGAGGAAGTCCAGAAAGCGCGCAATCGTGGCGTCGGCATCGTCCTGCTTCACGGCAAGGTCGAGCGCGCGATTCACGAGCTGGTCGAAGCGGCCACGGCTGGTTTCTGACAGCGCGCGATAACGCATCGATGTGCCGATGGCGCGCAGGCGGTCATACAGTCCCGTGCAGTCGCTGAACCCGGCCGCTTGCAACGCCTGACACGGCGACGACTCCGGATCGGTCTCGTCATCGTCTTCCGGATTGGCCTGCGTGGCGCGCGATGACATTTCCTCGCGCACCAGCGCGGGCCAGAGCGGCTCGTTCTGCGCCGCCTCGCCGTCCGCGAACGGGTCCGCGAACGTGGCTTCGAACTGTTGTGCCACGGGGTCCATCAGCGTGGTCATCTGCGCGGCCAGCGCATCCCAGTCCTCACAGCCCATCATCCGCGCCACGGCCTGGCGCTCCTCGTCCGACGTGGGCAGGTGGTGTGTCTGCGCATCGTCACGATACTGGAGACGGTGTTCGAGCTGGCGCAGGAACCGGTAGGCATCGGCCAGTTGCTCGGCCTGGCCGGCCGGCAGCAGATTGCGCGCCACGGCCACGTCCAGCACTTCGAGCGTGGGCCGCACACGCAGCGCGGGGTCCTGCCCGCCGCGAATCAGCTGGAACACCTGCGCCATGAACTCGATCTCGCGGATGCCGCCGCGACCGAGTTTGATATTGAACGAGCGCTGGTTCACGCCGTGGCCGGCCAGCCCGCCGCTGCGCTTGGCCGCCTCGGCGCGGATCTGCGCATGCAGCGAGCGGATGGCGGCGATCACGCCGTAGTCCAGATAGCGGCGGAACACGAACGGCGTGGTCATCCGGCCCAGCAACGCGGCTGCGCGTTCGGCGTGCGGCGTGTCCACGGCCGATACCACCCGGCCCTTGATCCACGCATATCGCTCCCACTCGCGGCCCTGCACCACCAGATACTCCTCCAGCATGCCGAAGCTGCAGACCAGTGGTCCGGCATCGCCATTCGGGCGCAGGCGCATGTCCACGCGGAACACGTAGCCGTCGCCCGTAACTTCCGAGAGCAGCGTGATCAGCCGCCGTCCCAGCCGGATGAAATACTCGTGGTTCGACAGGCTGCGCGACCCGCCCTGCGTGTCGCCATCCTCGTCGTAGAGAAAAATCAGGTCGATGTCGGACGATACATTGAGCTCGCGTCCGCCGAGCTTGCCCATGCCCACCACCACCAGTTCCTGCACCTCGCCGCTCTGCGCGCCGGTGGGCCGGCCAAAAGTGGCCGCCAGGTCGTCGCCGAGCACACGCAACCCATACTGGATCGACAGCTCGGCCAGGTCGGTCATGGCGCCGGTGATCTCGGCCAGCGTGGCCAGCCCGCGCAGATCGCGCTCGATCACGGTGCACATGACCTCGGCGCGCAGGCGCCGCAGCACCTGGGCCGCGGCGGCCTCGGCATCGGCCGATGGCGCCTGCAGCGCTTGCAGCCGCGCCTCCATCCAGCCCCGTGTGATCGGTCCGACGGCCGCGTCCGCGATGATGGCCGGCAGCCCCGGTCGCGCGGCAAGCACACGCCGCGCGTAATGGGAGTACGCGGCCGAGTACAATACGTGGCCCTCGCATTCGGCGGGGGTAAGTCCCTGCGCCGTCATCGTGGCAAAGGCCCCCTGGGCCATGTTGCCGATCGGTCCGGCGGCGCCCGGCGACGGCTGGAACGATGTGGTTCCGGCGCCATCCGTCGGGAACTGCGGGCCGGTCGATGCCGGGGCGGTGCCCTCGGCGGAACTCGTCGGATCAGGGACAGTCATTCCAGTTACGTTGAATTTGGGCAGGCGCCGATAAAACCGCGGTGGCGCTTGTACGCACCACTTTGGAGAGCGGCTAGTATTGTCGGATAATCTGCGCATGTCCAGCCGCCC
>DAIOET010000176.1:0-8311 GCA_036746135.1 Cupriavidus sp. | reverse complement strand
CGCCGTCGATCTGCAGCGTGGAGCCGATGAACAGGTCCACCGCGTACTGGCCGGCGAGCTGGCAGAACGCACGGTTCGAACGCATGCTGCCGTCGGCGCCGGTGAAGAACACATCGGGCCGCGCCGCCACGTAGTCTTCCATGCCCAGTTCGCTGCCGAAGCTGTGCACGCTTTCGACCCAGCCCGTTTCGATGGCGGGAATCAGGGTGGGGTGCGGGTTCAGTGTCCAGTACTTGCAGATCTTGCCCTTGAGGCCGAGCTGTTCGCCGTAGGTGGGCAGGATCAGTTCGATGGCGGCCGTGTTGAAGCCGATGCCGTGGTTCAGCGACTGGACGTTATGGCGCTCGTAGATGCCGCGGATCGCCATCATCGCCATCAGGATGTGCACCGGCTTGATCAGGCGCGGATCGCGCGTGAACAGCGGTTCGCAGAAGAATGGCTTGTCGGACTGCACCACGTAGTCGATCCAGGACCCCGGAATGTCCACGCGCGGCAGGTCGGCCGGATCGTCGACGATCTCGTTGACCTGGGCAATCACGATGCCGTCGCGGAACGCGGCGGCTTCCACCAGCGCGGGAGAATCCTCGGTGCTCGGGCCGGTGTAGAGGTTGCCGTTGCGGTCGGCCTTGTACCCGGCGGTCAGCACGATGTGCGGCGTCAGGTCGACATAGAGCCGCGAATACAGCTCGATATAGGTATGGATGGCGCCCACTTCGAGCAGCCCGTCTTCCAGGAACTGCGAAATCCGCACGCTCTGCGCCCCGGCAAAGGCAAAGTCGAGCTTGCGCGCGATGCCGCGCTCGAACAGGTCCAGATGCTCCACCCGGCTCACGCTCGGGATGATCATGTGCAGGTCGTGCAGGCGCGACGGGTCGGCTTCAGCCAGCGCGCGCGACAGAAAGTCGGCCTGTTTCTGGTTGTTGCCTTCCAGTACCACGCGGTCGCCGGGGGCGGCGATCGTTTCCAGAAAGCGAACGATATCTGCCGTGGGCACCACCTTGCCCGTGGCGATCTTCGCCCCCAGGGCCTGGCGCCGCCGCTTCTCGGTGCGGCGGGTATCCCATTGTCGTTCCGGTATCGGGTTCAGCATGACGTCTCCGGTGTGCTGCGGTCGTTACCGGAAAGATAGGCCACGGCGGCGTGGGCGAACAATCAACGTCGGCGACGGACCGTTACGGCGGGCGTAACAAAACGATTAACCGGACCGTAACGGTTGGAGCGTGGTGTTGATTGATGCGATGCGGCGCGATTCCTAGAGTTGTCTGCAAATGTCCGGCCCCGAGGCTGGCGCCAACAACACAACACTGACTGGAGACAAAGATGATCATCTACGGAACCGCGCTATTGGCGATCTGCCACCTGGTGGGCCTTTATCTTGGCGATCTGCTTGGCGCCGCTATCGGCGTCAAGTCCAACGTCGGCGGCGTCGGCATTGCCATGCTGCTGCTGATATTCATCCGGCTCTATCTGCACGACAGGGGCCTCATGCCGAAGGAGACGGAGGCGGGTGTGGGGTTCTGGGGAGCGATGTATATCCCCGTGGTGGTGGCGATGGCCGCCCAGCAGAATGTGGTGGCCGCGCTGCGTGGCGGCCCGGTGGCGGTGCTGGCGGCCATCCTGGCCGTGGGCGCGTGCGCGTGTTTGATCGCCCTGCTGGCCCGTACCGGTGACCATGAACCGCTGCCGCCGCTGACGCAGGCCGAAGCCGTTTCGCAATAAGGGACAGGGAGACCGCCATGACTATCGCTGCTCCGGCCATGATGTTTGACAACGTCCTGCTCCACAACGGTCTGGTGACCGCCTTTGCCACCGTCGGCATCGTGATGTGGATATCGTCCCAGCTATCGAAGCGCCTCACCAAGGGCCGACTGCACGCCTCGGCCATCGCCATCATGATCGGGCTAGGGCTCGCGTACTACGGCGGCGTGGTGACCGGCAAGGAAAAAGGGCTCGCGGATTTCGCGCTGTTTTCAGGTATCGGCCTGATGGGCGGCGCCATGCTGCGTGACTTTGCCATCGTGGCCACGGCGTTCGAGGTGCAGGTGCGCGAAGCCCGCAAGGCGGGCATGGTGGGCGCCGTGTCGCTGCTGCTGGGCACCGTGGTGCCGTTCATCGTCGGTGCGGCGGTGGCGCGGGCCTTTGGCTACAGCGATGCGGTCAGCATGACGACGATCGGCGCGGGCGCCGTGACCTATATCGTCGGCCCCGTTACCGGTGCGGCGCTGGGTGCCAGTTCGGACGTGATCGCGCTGTCGATTGCCACGGGCCTGATCAAGGCCATCATCGTGATGGTGGGCACGCCGTTCGCCGCTGGTTTTCTGGGCCTGAACAATCCGCGTGCGGCGATGGTGTTCGGCGGGCTGGCCGGCACGGTCAGCGGCGTATCGGCCGGACTGGCAGCCACGGACCGCCGTCTGGTGCCCTACGGCGCGCTCGTGGCGACGTTCCACACCGGGCTGGGCTGCCTGCTCGGGCCATCGGTGCTGTACCTGGCCACCAAGGCGCTGGTGGGCGGCTGATCAGCAAGGCGCACGGCCGCCGGACTGCGTGAGCATGCGGCAGACGGCGGCCAGCGCCAGCAGGTTGGGGTCGCGCTCGCGGCGGCGCAGAAAGCTCAGGCCGATGGTCTGCTTCATGCCATAGTCGGCGGTCAGCGGCACAAAGGCCACGTTGCGCGCGAATACGTCGCGCACGCGGCCCGGCAGCAGCGAATAGCCGATGCCGCCGCCCACGAGGTTCATCAGCGAGAAGATGTCGCCGACCTTCATCACCACGTTGGGCGTGAAGTCGGCGATGCGGAAGGCTTCGGCAAAGCCGCTCGATGTCACGAAGCCATCGCCCAGAGACACGAACGGCTCGTCGCGGCAATCGCGCAGGTCCACGGCGTCGAGTTGCGCGTAGTGCGAATCGGCCGGCGTGGCAAAGAAGATATCGTCCTCGAACATCGGAATCGATTCGATCTCGGCGCTGGGCTCGGGCAGGCCCATCAGCGTGGCGTCGATGGTGCCATGCCGCAGCTTGTCGAGCAGGTCGGCGTTGGAGCCGAGCACCAGTTCCGTCTGCAGCTCGGGGCGGCGCATCTTGATGCCGATCACCACCTGCGGCACGGTGCGGATCGTGAGCGAATACAGCGAACCGATCTTGAGCTGATCCGCCGAATAGCCCGCGGCCTCGCGCGTCATGCGCACGCCGTCGGACATGGTCTTGATCACATCGCGCGCCACGTCGGCCAGCACATGAGCCGCTTCCGTGGGCAGCAGGTTGCGCCCCTCGTGGCGGAACAGCGCGCAGCGCAGCCCTTCTTCCAGCGAATGCAGTGCCCGGTGCACGCTGACAGTGCTGACGTCTAGCGCTTCGGCGGCCTTGGCCAGGTTGCCCGTATCCATGAACGCCAGCAGCGCTTCGAGTTTGCGGAACGTGATGTCTTCGCTGATGCGTTCGGGCATGGCAGGGGCAAGAGTGCGGGGTAGGCCACGATGATCGCACACCGTGGCCTGTCGTAGAAGGCCACTGGATGGCAGGCCGTCGAACAATCATGTCGGGATATGTCACCGGTCCTGCCATGACATATCCCGACATGAATTGCAGGGCGACAGCTTCCGGTCCGCATCCTAGAGTTCAGCCCGTCGACGCGACACGCTGCGTCAAACGAATCGAACCAAGAGGGACAGACATCATGGCCAACCGCACTCTGATCGCCGCAGCCGGAACGCTGCTTCTGCTTGCCAACGCTTCGGCATTTGCCTGGAGCGGCGGCCACTTCAACGCCTATACCCCGCGTGGCGAATTCAGCGGCGGTCATGCGATGTCGTGCGGCGGTGGAAGCTGCTCGCATGCCGGCGGTGCGGTCGGCCCCTGGGGCGGCGCGGCCACCAACACCGGCACCGTGACGCGCAATGCACCGGGCCAGTTCTCGAATTCCGGTACCGCGGTTGGCCCGAACGGTCGTTCGGTACAGCACGACGGCAGCACGAGCTGCGCGGGCGGCACCTGCAACCACACCGGTGACATGACCGGTTCCAACGGCCACACGGCCAGCACCAACGGCAGCGTGACCCGTAACGGCGTGGGCCAATACAGTTCATCGGGCACCGTGACCGGCGGCAATGGCAACTCGTACAACCACTCTGCATCGACCAACTGCGCGGGCAATACCTGTGACCGCTCGGGAACCGTGAGCAACAGCTATGGCGGCACCGTCACCCATTCCGGCAGCGCTACCCGCGTGGCGCCCGGCGTGGTGACCACGGGCAGCGGCAGCACCGTCTACCACGGTGCGACCGTAAGCACGGGCACCACGGTCGTGGTCGGTGCGGCGCCGGTCTATGTGCCGCCCCCGCCGGTGGCCGTCGTGGCCCCGGTGCCTGTGGTGGTGCCGCCGCCGGTTCCCGTGACCGTCGTGGCGCCCGCGCCGGCCGTCCTGCCGCCGCCCCCGCCGCCGACCGTAGTCGTGCCCGTGCCGGCCCCGGTGGTCGTCACGCCGCCTCCGGTTCACGTGGCGCCGCCGCTGCCGACCGTCGTCGTTACGGCACCGCGCCCGGTCTATGTGGCGCCGGTCAAGGTCGCCGTGCTGGTGCCGGGCCACTGGGTGGGCCGTGTATGGGTGCCGGCGCACTACGCCTGATCGACGCCCCGGCACATTCCATTCATCCCCAGCAATTTTTTCCTACCCCCGCCGGCCAGGGCAGTCAGCCCGGAACGTCGGCAAACCAACGGAGTTTCATCATGAAGAAGATGATCGCAGTAATGATCTTGTGTATTGTTTCGGCAGGCGCCAGCGCGCAGGGCATGACGATGGGCGGCGGCGGAGACCGCATGGAGCGGACCGAACAGGTACTCTCGCAAGTGCAGACGCGCTTTGCCAATGCCAATACCACGCGGGACGGCAAACTGACCCGTGAGCAGGCGCAGGCCGGCATGCCGATGGTGGCGAAGCACTTCGAAGAGATCGACACGCATCGCGTCGGCTACGTCACGCTGCCGCAGATCGAAGCGTTCATGGCGCAGCGCATGCGGTCACGTTGATGGGGCAACGGCCAGAAAAGCAAAAGAACCGGAGACACGCCAATGGAGCAGGGACACCGGATAATCGTGCTCGATGACGAGGCGGAGCTGCGCAACATGCTGCAGCGGTTTCTGACCGGACATGGCTTTCAGGTCCGCGCCGTGGCCGACGGCAAGCAGCTCAACCGCTACCTGCAGCGCGAACCGTACGATCTGCTGGTGCTGGACCTGATGATGGAGCCGGAGGACGGCCTCACCATCTGCCGCAGGTTGCGCGCGGAAGGCCAGACCATGCCGATCCTGATGCTGACGGCCAAGGGCGACCCCGCCGACCGGGTCGTCGGACTGGACACCGGCGCCGACGACTACCTGGCCAAGCCTTTTCTGCCCGACGAACTGGTGGCGCGCATCCGTGCCTTGCTGCGGCGCCAGAAAATTGCCGCGGGCGATCCCACCGTCACCAGCCAGACGCTGAGCTTTGGCGAATTTCGCTTCGACGTCGGCAAGCAGGCGCTGACGCGCGGCGGGGAGCCGGTGGAAGTGCACTCGGCCCAGATGTTGCTGCTGCATGCGCTGGGTTCGTCGCCAAACCGCGCGGTCAGCCGCGAGAATCTGCTGGCGCGCGCCCGGGGCCGCGACCACGACGCGCTCGACCGCAGCATCGATGTGCAGATCCTGCGGCTGCGCCAGATCGTCGAGGAAGATCCTTCCAAGCCACGCTTCATCAAGACCGTATGGGGCGTGGGATACATGCTGGTGGCCGGCGTGGAGGCGTGATGCGGCGCCTGCTTCCGCGTTCGCTGCTGGCGCGCAATATCGGCCTGCTGGTGATCCTGGTCTTCGTGACACAGGCCTGCTCGCTGTTCGTACTGCTGCACTATGTGCAGCGCGCCCGCGTGGAGCGCGCCGCCACCGTTTTCTCGCACTACGTCACGACGCTGGATCGCGCTCTGGATGGGATGTCGCCCGCCGAAGCGCGCGCGGCCGTCGCGCGTATCGGCGGCCAGGACGAGCCGCCGCCTGCCGAAGGCCCCGGCAGCGACACCGTGCATCCGTTTCGCACGTGGCAGCGCGAGGTATTCATGCAAGCGCTGCGGCGGGACCTCGCCAGGGATACCGATGTGCGTTGGCAGGGTGGTCAGGACGACGAAAAACTATGGATCCAGGTGCACGCGGCCGGATCGCCAACCTGGATCGTATTGCCGATGACGGCGGATTCGCAGGCCGGCAGCGTCACGGCCGCCATTGCGCTGTTCGCGGCGCTTGGCCTGCTGGCCGCGCTGACCGGCTACCTGCTGCAGCGGCACATCAACCGGCCCCTGCGTGACCTGGCAAGCGCGGCGCGCGAGATCCATGCGGGAGACATGCCCGAACCGCTGCCCACGGACGGGCCTACCGAAATCGCGCAGGTCAGCCGCGCGTTCAATGACATGACCGAGGCGTTGCAGCAGGCGGAGAAAACGCGGGCGCTGATGCTCGCGGGGGTCTCGCACGACATCCGCACGCCGCTGACCAAGTTGCGTCTGGCGATGGCCATGACACTGCCGCGTGGCACCGACGACGCATTCGTGGCATCGGTGGAGGGTTATCTCGATCACATCGACACCATCTTGCAGCAGTTCATGGATTACGCCGGCAGTGGCGAGAAAGAGGTGCCGGAGTCTGGCGATCTCAACGCGCTCGTGAGTCAGCTCGCGGCCGATTTTGCGGGGCTTGGGCACGAATTCGAACTCGACCTCGGGCCGCTGCATCCCGTGGTGTATCGGCCCACCAGCATGCTGCGCATGTTGATGAACCTGATGCAGAACGCGATCAAATACGGCAAGACGGGACTCTTCGTGCGCACCTGGCAGGACGATCATCATGCGCATGTGGCGATCTGCGATCGCGGCAACGGCATCAGCGTGGCGGAACTGGAGCGCCTGCGCGAGCCATTCAGCCGGGGCAGCAATACGCGCGGGGAAGGGGGCACCGGCCTGGGGCTGGCCATCGTCGATCGCATTGCGCGCCTGCACGGCGGCGCCCTGTCATTCAGGGAGCGGGATGGCGGCGGCCTGGAAGTGGTGGTCTCGCTGCCCGCGTGACATAGGGTGAAATAGTTCTCGCCTGGCTTGTTGCATGCGTTCATCCAATACTGGGTCTGCCCGGCACCGATGTCCGGTGCCAAAGAAACCACCAGCAAGGACCCGATCATGAAGACCTCTTTCCAAGCCATCTCGCGTAACGCCAAGCAACTGACCATCGCCACGCTGGCCGCCGCCTCGATGCTGATGGCCGGCTGCGCCTCGGCCACGACGATGATCTCCGAAGCCTCCGTGCCCGCATCGATCTCGCACGTGCAGCCGGACGTCGTTTATGTCCGTGGCTTCGACGTCAGCGCGAATGAGGTCAAGGTCGATAACACGATGATGCATCGGATCAAGGCCATGACGTCGGGAGACAGCGCCGGCAACGAGCAGAACCAGGCAGCGCAGGCCGCCCGCAATGCCGCCGCCGACGAGATCGTCAAGCAACTGCAGGCCAAGGGGCTGCATGCGGTGCGCCTCGATGGTCCGGTGCCGGCCGATGCCAATGCGCTGATCGTGGAAGGCCGCTTCGACAAGATCGACGAAGGCAAGCAGCGCCGTCGCACGCTGATCGGTCTGGGCGCGGGCAAGAGCGATGTGTCGGCGTCGGTGCAGGTGCTGTACCAACCGGCCCATGCGCAGCCGATCCCGCTGGCACTGTTCGACACCAATGCCGATAGCGGCCATATGCCTGGCATGGCGGAAATGGCGGGCGTGGGTGTCGCGGCCAGCAACGTGGCGATATCGGCGGCAGCCGGCGTGGGCGTGCATGGCGCGACCGAACTGAAGCGCGACAGCGTCGAAGCCGAAGCCAAGCGTGTTGGCGATTCCGTTGCAAAGCAGGTGATGGCGGTGCTCGGCAACAGCGGCGCGACGAACAACGGTGCCGGTTCGCGTATCTGAGGCGAACTGTTCTAAAAAGGAAGGGACGCCATGTGCGTCCCTTCCTTTTTTCTGATCCATCAGATACATTTGGCGTTCCGCTGATCTGCCTGAAATGCCGTGAAACACTACACACGCGAAAATTTCCAGCTTACGCAGAGTGTCGGCTTTCACCTGAACCGGGCGCGCAATGGCCTGTTGATGGAGATGGATGCCGCGCTGCGGCCGCTGGATATCACCGGCCAACAGATGGGCATCCTGCTCTCGCTGCTGCGCGGGGTGGCCAACACTCCGCTGGAGGTGAGCCGGCTGCTGGGCATCGACACCGGCCTGATGACGCGCATGCTGGACAAGCTCGA
>DAIOET010000175.1:0-8330 GCA_036746135.1 Cupriavidus sp. | reverse complement strand
GCTACAGCTATCTCGCCTATGGCGTAATCCAGGCCGGATTGACCTGCGCCATCGCGGCTGGCATTGCAAGCCTTCCTTTTGCGGAGGAGGGCCGGTTCTTTCAGCATTGGTTAAGGTCCTGGAGCGTTTCCTGGCTTACCATGCTGCCGGTGGTTGTATCGGCTACACCCTTTATTCGCCGCCTGGTTGATCGGATGACCGAGCATCAGTAGGTTATACGGCGGCGAGGTCAATGCCAGGACGAAAGACCTTCAGGTCGGGCCTTGGTCCAGGTCGCGGTTTCTACAGCGGATAAATACCGGGCGGAGCGCTGCCGCCCGAAGCGATCATTGGCTTTATTGGCGGGATCCGTGGATCGCGTTGGCTACCAGCACGAACACAAGGAAGAGGATGCCGCTAGTCACGACGTAGCTAGTTTGAGACAGGCCCAGCAGCGCAAAGGCGAGATTCAATGCAACGGCAACCAGGAAGAACAGCGTGCTGACCACACGGATGTTCACGCCGGACCGGGCGTTCTCGAACGTGACGCCGAAGGCCGTGCCAAGCGTGGCGCCCATGAAGATGAAGCTGCCTATGCCGATCGTGAACTTCATCGTATTGGCATCGATGGCAGTCATGCCATACGTAAGCAGCGCGCCAATCGTAATCGCGACCAGCATGTTGACTGGATGAACTTTCACGTCGTTTCTCCGGGATGGAAGGGCGGCGGCGCCAGAGCAACCAGCCGCAGCACTTCGGGCACATTCTCGGCCGTTTGCCAGACCGGCATGCCGGGGCGCCAGACATAGGTGCCCTTCGAGAGCTTGCCCTCCGCGATCAGGCGCGCCACTTCCTGCTCGTTGAAGGGACCGGCCTGCTTGCCATCCAGTACCACGTGGTACGCGTACGTCGGGCGGCCAAGCATGGGCGTCTGCGCGCCGGGCACATGGGTGTTCTGCAACGCGTGATTCATCGCGCCGACCATTTGCTGGGCTACGGCCATACCGAGACCGAATTCCACCAAGCGGTCGATCGAATAGAAATTGTCTTGCGTCATCGTGGTTCTCCTGATGTGCCCGGAATTATCCGTGTGCTGCGGGCGGGGGCGGAGGAGGAGGGGGCGGCTGGAACGCAGGTGCGAATATCGCGGCCAGATCGGGGAGGTTGGCGGCGAAGTCCCAGTTAGCCATGCCGGGCTTCCATACGTAGGACTCACGGGTCAGCTGGCCGGTCTGTGCCATTGCCTGCAACTGCTGCATGTTGTACGGGCCGGTGCTTTGTCCGTTGATGCTCACGTTGTATTGCACCACCGGCAATGGCGGCGGCATCGACGCGGCCTGCTGGATGTTCTGACCGGCCATGTTCATCATGTTGGCCATCTGGCCGCCCATTGCACCGCCGACGGCCAGACCGGTCATGACGCCAACCGGATTGAAGCCGCCACCGCCGCCACCGCTGCCCAGATTCATCGTGCTCATCTCGCCCAAATTTTCGGCGGCCGCATGCAGCACACCGGCCTGCAGATTGACCTGGTGCGCAGTGAGGTGCTGCGACTCGGTTTGCAGTCGCTGGAACCGCGCGGTCTCCTCGCGCTGGATGCGCAAGGTTTCGCTGAGGTTCTCTGCATTGATCGCCTGCGTGGCCTCCAGATTTCGCAGGTTGATCGCGTTCTGGGCCTCGCGGTTGACGGTTTCCAGATCGGCGGTGATCCGGCGCAGTTCGCGGTATTCGTCGGTGTCCTTGTCGACTTCGATCGTTTCCAGGTCCAGGCGCACCAGGTTGACGCCAAAATCATCGCGGAAGGCAGCAGCGATTCGCGGCGTGATCAGGTCGTTGATTTCCAGCAGCTTGCGCTCGATCTGGATGGCCGGAATGCCGTTGTCCGTCGGTGCGTTGGCAATGATGCCCTTGACGTACTTGATCACCGCGTCGCGCACGAGGCGACGGAACGCCTCCATGTCGAAGTTGACCAGCCGGTGCAGCTTGATGAATGCCCGGTAGTCGGTGATGTTGAAGATCATCGACCCACGGGTGCCCACGCGCACCGGGAAGTCCAGGAAGCGCGGGTCGAACACGTCAAAGTACGGCACGCCGAATGGCAGGCGGTTGTTGCCGGCCAGATTGATGAAGTACACCTCGGCCTGGAACGGCGACTTCCCGGCATACGCCAGGCCAATGATGTTCGAAATGATAGGAAAGTTCGCGGTCTTGATCGTGTCGTCGAACGGCCCTTCGATGAAGTCCTGGAAGACGCCATCCGGCTGCTTGTAGACGAATACCGCCACTTCGCCGTCCTTGACGCGCAAGCTGCTGCCCCAACGGATGGAGTTTTCCTTGAGCGTGCTGCCGGCCTCGCCGGACGGGCGCCATTTCCAGATCAGGTACGACGGTTCATCGCAGCGGATGACGTCGAGCATGCCGCCTTCGTTCTTCTTGCCAAACAGACCCATCGCTCAATTCTCCCGCGTGCTTACCATTGCTTCTCGATGGCGGCATTGCGTGCCGCGGTGGCTGCGTTGGCAGCCTTGGCTTGCTCCTTGGCGGCCTGGATGCGGACCACTTCCGCTTCCTTGCGGATTTCGGCCTGCTTCTCAGCACTCGCGCGATCGGCGGCGGCCTTCTTCTCAGCGGCGTCGGCATCGGCACTGCGCTGTATCAAAGCCGTGGTCTGCTCGCGCTTGTCGTCCCACTGTTGGCGAGACTTGCCGGTGTCGGCCGTCTTGCAATCTGCTTCGTCGTAGTTCCAGCGCAGTTGCGCCGCACCCGCCAGCGCTTCGGGGTAGCGTTTGGCGGCGTAGTCCGCCTGCACCGCCGTCATGGCCTTCTCAAGGCGGCCTGTTTCAGCGGCTGCCTGCTGGGTGTAGCGCGCCTCGCACGCCTGAATTGCCGATTTTTCCTTCTGGGATGCCACGACCCCAATCACGCCGAGCACGACGATACCGGCCGCGAGCGCGAAGAGGAGCGGATTGCGCTTTGCACCGATCTTGACTTTGCTCGACAGCGAACCGTTCAGGCTGCGCTCGATGCGTTCGAATTCAGCCAGTGTGCTGGACTCGTTCTTATAGGCGTATTTGGCCCGATTCATCACCTCGGTGAACTTGACGCGCCAATCTTCGACGTTCGGATCGGGCTTGACGCTGTCGGCAATCTTGGGCTGGATGAAATAGAGCAGTTGCTGCAGGTCTTCCCGCGAATTCGGAATCGGGAAGTCGCGGATCAGACGCGCTCGGCGTTCGAGCACAGCCTGCTGGCGGGCCTTTCCGGTCAGCCCCTTGTCATCGGCGTCGCGTTCGATCTCTTCCAGGCGACCGACCAGCGCGGTGATGGACCGGTTTGCCGCCACGTCGGTGAATTCATGTCCGCACGACTCGCAGGTACTGACGAACGCGCCGAGCGCCGCGCCGCAACTCGGGCATTTGTTGATGCTTCCCTTCTTCTGTACGGACGGAGCTTCTGTTACGTGATCCATGTGAGCCGATGCGATGCGGTGAATAGACGGAAATAGGGCGCGGTCTGTTGCCGCGCCGCATCCGCAGGCGGGGCAGGAAGCCACCGCCTTGCGGGATCAGCCGACTGGCGGCTTACTTGCCCAGGTCGTTGGCCAGGTTCTTGGCTTCCGAAGTGTCCACGCCATTGGCGGACAGATACTTGACCAGGGTGGAGGTGCTCGACGCACCGCCGGCGATGACCGACGGCATTTCCTTGGCTGCGTAGAGCACGGTGCCGGCATCAAAGCCCAGCGAAGCCGGGTTCTTGGCCAGGTCCTGCAGCGAGTTGACCGTCTTCTTGCTGGAGATCAGGCCCTTGACGTACTCCACCATCGATTGGCCAGCCTGCTTCTTCTGGGCGGCGTCGAGCTTTTCATTCGCGGCGACCTTGGCATTGATTTCCTTGCTGGCCGACTCGTGGATCGTCACCAGCGTCTGCAGGTCATCCTTGCTGGCAGCGGCGTCACCGGCCTTCAGCCCCTTCAGCAGTTGCTGCTGGGCGGCCAGTTCCGTGTAACCACCCAGCGCGGCGGCCAGGCCGATTTCGGCATTGGTGAACGACAGCAGCGAATTGCGCGTGTTCTTCATGACCTCGGCCGCATTGGCCGAGGAACCACTGCTGCTGCCGCCCAGCGATGGGACCTTGGGCAGCTCGAATGCGTGGGCGGCACCGCCCATGACGAATGCGATGGCAACAGCCGAAACGGACAGCTTGAGGGATTTCATCGGAGAGATTCCTTGTTTAAGTTATCGAATGCCTTTGGCATTCAGCTGGTCGACCAGGGTTCTGGCGAGATCGCGCGATGCGTCGTTCAGGGCGTTGCGGGCGGCAACGCTCTGGTTAGGCCCAAGCCCGGCGTATTGCTTTGGCCCGACGGAGCCGATCTTGCGGGGCAGGCGCTGGCGGATGTCCCACAGCTGGGACCGCACGGAGACAAAGACCTTCTGGTTGCCGGTTACCGGATCCACGGTGGCCACTTCGGTATCGATCGTGCCGTAGGCGAAGTAGCGGATGTCACAGGCGCGGGCGGCATTGATAACGGCCGCGCGGGTCTGCGGCGACAACTCGTCGGCGTCGACGAACTCGCTCTGGAATTTCTTGACCGGCACCGCGTTGCAGTTGGCCACGACGTCGTCGTAGCCAATGTATTCAATGCCCGACGTCGCCAGAACGTCGCCCATCGCCGTGTCGAGATCCTGCGAACTGGAGACGGCGTAGGTGACGGCGTCTTCCTTGCGTTGCGTGCTGCCGCCAACCGTGACCTGGGCCGTGGCCGCCACGCCGCCGTCGGCCGCCTGTCCGCCAGCCACTTCGGCCTTGGCAATCCGGGTGCGGCGCGGGTCGAACTGCGTGATCGACGTGGCCTTGCGCGCCATGAACAGGAACGAGAATGCCGAGTCCTGGCTTCGTGCCGCCTTCTGGCCGTTGCTGCCGACGGTGGTACTTGCCACGAACTGATTGACTGCTTCGTCGTTGAACGCCACACGGGTGACCACGCGAACCGTACGGGTGTCGGCGTCCTTTGCCGAGTCGACGACAACCGAATCGATAATGAATCGGTCGATATTGTCCAGGGCCTCCTTCTCGTGCTGTGCCAGCCCTTGCTGGCGCGCCGGATTCAGCTTAGCGACGTAGTTCTTCCAGGCGTTGACCTTGGCCAGCGCCACGGCCTTGGCGGTTTCCTCGTCTGTCGGCTTTGACGAAGAGAAGAAGCCACCTTCGTACTGATAGGTGCCAATGCCCTTGACCTCGACCCGCTGGGCGAAGGCCGATGCGGCGGCCGCCATCATGACGGCCCCCGCGAGGAGCTTTCTTGCAAACGCGCTCATAGCAGCTTTTGAATGAGTTGGTTGGTGTTCTCGAATGCCGGTTTGGCGGCGGACTCACGCGACGCGTTGTCCTTGAGCCAGCCGTCGTCCACGTGGGCCATTTGCTTGCCAACCTGCTGGATCAACGACTGCAGCGTCTTGTAGTACTGGTCCCAATCGCTGAGCTGGACGTCCGCCTGTTTCGGACGCGTGATGATGGCCGTGTCATAGACGCCTTCGTTCAGAATGACCTGCCCGAGATCGGGCTGCTTCAATTCGACGGTGGCCTTGACGCGATAAATATCCTGGAAATACGCGGGTTTTTCGATTTTTTTGGAAACGAAATCCCGGATTTCGAAGGTCAGCGAATAGTCTGGATCCGGCAACGTCAACTGCAGATCGCTGCCATTGGCAAACCGGAAGGCCATTTTGCTGCCAATCGCCTCGCCAACGGAATTGGGAACAATGGGAATGCCGCCTGCTTCTGCCACCGCGGCTTCGAGAAAGTTGGCGGTCTGGTTCTTGATCGACGTAGCGTCCTTGCCCGCGGCCTGCGCCACGCTCTCGGCCTGCGGGGTCATCGTCACGCCCGTGACACGCAAATACTTGCGCGCACCCTTGCGAAGCTTGATGGTCTCCAGACGATTGAGCCACTGGTCGAAGACATTCTCGCCAGCGTTGGAGGTCGTGTAGATATCCCTCACCATCGATTGCAGTTCGGTGGGGCTGGGCATGGCTTCGCGTACGCGCGCGGAACGCACCCGCACCGGATACGACGCCACCAGCGAATTCGATGCCCGATTGAATGCCAGGACATTGGCCTGCACTGTCACGATAATCCAGAGCTTGCCGTCGATCTTTTGCGTCTCGACGTTTTCATGGACGAGTGCAAAGGCCACGGACGAGATGTCCTGCTTGCCATCGGCCAGGTCGAGCTTCATGCGCGAGGCCAGAGCAGGGCGTGCCATCAGTTTCTGGCGCAGCAGCTCGTCCAGGTACGTTCCGTTCTTGTCCCGGGAAATCTGGGCTGTAATCGGATAGAGACGTTCCCGGTTCTGGAAGTCACCCGAGAATGCAAAGCCAGAATAGAGCAGAGGGGATTCAGCTTCGGCCGCGAGCGTGCTGCCTGTCGGAATTAGTGCAATTGCAGTGAGCGATGCCAGTGCAAGGTTCCTTATGTGGACCTTGAAAAAAAGCTTAACTTTATTCAGCACAACCTGACCTTTTTTATAAAAGCATTCAATGCTGTATGCATTGCACAGCAATTCTGAGCACACCGGTTTATCGGTGATCTGACGGTCGATTTACACCCTACTCACGCCGGGTGGCGTCCCGTGCACGGATCCATCACGCAATGATGGAGCTTTCAGAAGTTGCTGGCGGAGGGTGTTCTCCGAGTCCCGATCCCAGGTATGGGCGCCGCCATCGCGTCTGGGGTGGCGACGGGCAATTCGCATTTCAACATGCGGTAGGGTGGGGCGGAGATGTCGTACGGCCGACCATTTTTCAGATGTCGGCACGGACGTGCGGATTGCGCAGGCTTCGATGCCCGTTGTGAGTTTGCCGGAGGGTGGTGGCACTTACCGGAAGCGGCCGACGTCCCGCTCTAGGGAGAGGGCGCAAGATGCTTGCTCATCTGCCGAAGGCAACCGTTGCGCCCCCGGCTGCTAAACTCGGAGCAATCTCCACTAACTTATCACCTTCTTGAACAACGTTGAACAACGCGCTCCTGATTTCAATCCGAGCGAAATCGTCCTCATGTTGCTCAGTCGATATGATGAGAGTCCGGATCAGTTCCATATCTCGCAGGAGTGCATGGAGCAATGCACGGGCCCGCTAGGTGAAGTTCAACCAGAAAAATTCGATGCGCTCGCACTTGTGCTTGCTCACTGGTATCACAAAGGGAAACTGTCGTTCGCATTCTGCGACGCGGTCGTGAATATCCTCGTTGAAAGCGTGTTTTCGGATGCAGTAGCTCAACGCGATACGTGGCCGCATATCTTCTGGGACGTTTATCTTGCATTCGACGCGGGAGAATTCCACCGATCTGGTGAGAACCACATTGATCCGGCCGAGAAGTACACAAGACCTCTGATTGCGGAAATCCTCGCCGGAAAGCGTGCTTGAGTCCGTGCTGACGAAGCTCGACATTTCCTATTGGTGATATTGTCGTTCGCGCGCCCGATGGCATGGCAGAGAAGGGCGACTGTGCGCTCCTAGGTGGGCGAGTTCACGCGCTAGGCCGCGAGCCGTATTTCCGCTCCAGGCTTTCAATATGCTTAATGTCTGTCTCTCGGGTTACGGCAAGGCGTGCCGTCTCGATGCGACCAACACAGAACTGCATACGATTGAGAGAAAGAACTTCGGTGGTCTGCGTGTAGATGTGATCCACGAACTCTGAGAGGCTGAAGACGCCAGGAGGAACTCCGGTCTTGAACTGGGCGTCTCCCGTGAATACCACCACAGACTTGATGCTATTCGCGGGAAGGAAGTCGAGTAACTTTTGAACGGCTCGAACGTGCTGGAAGTTCTGAAAGATGGGGTTCTGAAAGCGGAATCGCCACTTGAACAGAACTTGCGTCCAGGTTCGGTGCTCGCCGTTGGCGAAGATCCAGCCCTTGTAGTCCTTGGTCTCGATGACGAAGACTCCGAATCTTGAAACAAGGATGTGGTCAATTTGCGTTGTGCCGCCGCGCACCTGTAAGGTGATGTGGTTCATCAGGTGGTAGTTCGGCGCGACAAAGTGCGTCTGGATCGCACGGGAGAGTAGCGCCTCTCCGCGATTCTGAAACGAGAACGTACGATATCGGGCGCGGCATAACGCATAGCCAATGGTAAGCCCCACGGCAAGGCCGACGAGAACGCAGGTGAGGAGCTTCACGTCTACCTCCTTTCACAAGAGCAAGCGGTATGGTTCGCCGAGCTCTTGAGAGCGAAGCCAGCGAACTCTTTACAAACATAGGCGTGACTCGAGGGTACGATTTTGCCTAACTCTCCCTTCGATCATGTATTTGGCGCTTTCCGGGGCACCCAGAAGCCCGCGTCGATCATGAT
>DAIOET010000174.1:0-8345 GCA_036746135.1 Cupriavidus sp. | reverse complement strand
GCCCGTTCAGCGTCATCAGCGGTTGCTGCCAGACCTGGTAGAACACCGTCACGGGTGGACGGCTGGCGTAGGTCTTGCGCAGCGTTTCCACCTGCTGGCGGAAATCGCTGGCGGCCCGGTTGGCCACGGTCTCCGTGCCCATCAACGCGCCGAGTTTTTCCAGATTCTCAGGAATCGCTTCGAGCTTGCGCGGTTCGCTGTAGAACAGCGGCATGCCCAGCGCGCGCAGCCGGTCCGTCTGTTTCTGGGCGTTGCCGTGGCGCCAGACGACGATCAGGTCGGGCTTCAGTGCCGCAATGCGTTCCAGATCCAGCGCCTTGTTGTCGCCCACACGCGGGATGTCGCGCGCCTGCGGCGGATAGTCGCTGTAGCTCACCGTGCCGACGATGCGCTCGCCGCCGCCCGCCGCGTAGATCATCTCGGTCACATGCGGCGCCAGCGAGACAATGCGCCGCGCGGGCTGGTTCAGCGTGACGGTCTGGCCCGCATCGTCGACAACGGAGACAGCGGCGTGGACACAGGGGCTGGCAAGCAGCGCCGCGGCGAGCAGGAGATTGGCCTTCATCGGATTCAGGAGAGGATGGTTTTCAGTGCGGCCGCCAGGGCCGCATCGAGCCGCTGCCACGCCGTTTCGTCGTCGGGAGGCAGGCCAAGGCGCAGGCTGGCCGGACAGGCGCCAGCGGCTTCGAACAGTCGCGTCCAGATGCCTTGCCGCGCCAGCGCTTCATGCAGCGCCGGCGCGCGCTTGTCCGGTATCCAGCTGAACAGCGGTTGCGAGACGGACGGCAGGCCGTGATCGCGCAGCAGCGTTGCCAGGCGTCGGCCCTGCCGGGTCAGCGATTCTCTTGTCCGTGCCTGCCAGGCCGTATCGCAAAGGGCGTGCCGGGCCACGGCACGCGCGGGTCCGGATACGGTCCAGTGGCCCAGTCGGTGTGACAGCGTATCCAGCAGGGCGGGTGCGGCCAGCACGAAACCGCAGCGGATACCCGCCAGCCCGTAGAACTTGCCGATCGAACGCAGCACTACCAGCCCTGGGCGGCCGGCATGCGCGGCCAGCGATGGGGCGGCGGTGGCGTCGATGAATGCTTCGTCGACGATCAGCGTGCTCAGCCGCGCGTGCCAGCGCAGCAGCGTCTCGGCTGGAATCAGCCGCGCCGTTGGATTGTTCGGATTGACCACGACAAGGTGATCGAGGCCATCGGGCAGGTCGTCGCGCGAGAAGTCCGCCTCATCGAGTGGCACAACCGTATGACCCGCGAGCGCGAACGCAGGCGCATATTCGCTGTAGCCGAGCGCGGCAATGCCCACGCGCCCCGGTTGCAGCAATGTGGGCAGCGTGCGGATGGCGGCCTGCGATCCGGCTACCGGCAGCGCGTGCGGTGCGCCATAGGCGCGCGCGGCGATTTCCGCCAGGCCGTCGTCGTCCTGCGGCAGCCGCTGCCAAACATCCGCGCGTAGCGCCGGCACGGGATAGCCCGCGGGATTGATGCCGGTCGACAGGTCGAGCCAGTCTTCCACCGGGCGCTCATAGCGCCTCACGGCGGCCAGCAGGTTGCCGCCATGCCGGATCGGTGCGACGTCGCTCATGCCGGCCACACCAGAGACGCCATCGAAACCAGCGGCACGCTCAGCATTGCCACGCCGAGCCACAGCCACAATGTTCGTTGCACGAGCCGCAAGCAGGCCCGCACGTGCGCGGCGCGCGGCGCGTCGCCCGTGCCCAGCGGCGGGCGTTCTTCCCATTCGCCGTGGTAGCGCGCGCCGCCCCCAAGTGCCACGCCAACCGCGCCGGCGCCAGCCGCCATCACGGGGCCAGCATTCGGGCTCGACCACGCGGCGGCCTGCATTCGCCAGCAGCGCAGCGCCTGAGCGGTAGCGCCGAGCAGCGCATAGGAGAGGGCGGTGAGCCGTGCCGGCACAAGGTTGAGCACATCGTCGATGCGCGCCGCCGCCCAGCCGAACATTTCCCAGCGCGGCGTGCGGTAGCCCCACATCGCGTCAAGCGTATTGGCCAGCCTGAACACGATCACGGCTGGCGCGCCGCCGATCAGAAACCAGAACAGGGCGCCGAAGATCGCATCGTTGCCGTTTTCGAGTGCCGATTCGCAGGCGGCGCGTGCCAGGGCCTCGGCATCGGCATCGGCCGTGTCACGCGACACGATGCGGGCGGTCAGCGTGCGAGCGGCGGGCAGGTCGTTGCGCGCCAGCGCGTCGGCAATCGGCGCGATATGTTGGGTCAGGCTGCACGCGCCCAGCGCGAAGTAGAGCGCCGCCGCATGCATCGCCCAGGCCAGCGCCGGATGTACCGCGCCGGCCAGGGTGACCAGCCACGCCGCCAGGGCGGCAGGCCCGAGCACGACGACCGACCACGCCAGCAGACCCGCCAGGCGCTGGCGGCGTGCATCGCGTTCGGGACGATTGAGGGCGTTGGCCACGGCCGAGGCGATGCGGCCGAACCCGACCAGCGGATGCCAGCGGCGCGGCTCGCCAAGCCAGCGGTCCAGCAGCACGCCGGCAAGTGCTGCCGCCACGCAGGCCGGCCAGGACAACATGATCATCGCGTGTGGTTCGGTCGGGGAGGGGACGGGTCCTTGATCGCCACCGGGATGCCGGCTACCAGGAGCCGTACGCGGTCGGCGGCGGCGGCCAGCTTCTGATTCAGGCGGCCGAGTTCGTCGACGTAGAACCGTGTGATGGCACCCATCGGCACCACGCCGAAGCCGATTTCATTCGACACAAGGATGACTTGGCCCGGCAACATCGGCAGCGCGGTCATCAGTGCATCGATTTCCTCGGTAAAGGCGGGCGGCGGCGTGATGACGCCGTGCTCGGGGTAGCTGCGATGTTCGCCGAAGATCAGGTTGTTGAGCCACAGCGTCACGCAGTCCACCAGGATGCAGCCATCATGGCGGGCGTGCGCGTAGAGTGCGTCGGCCAGGTGAACCGGCTCTTCCACCAGCGCCCAGTCCGCCGGACGGCGGGCCCGATGCAGCGCGATGCGGACTTCCATTTCCTCGTCGGCGGGCTCGGCATCGTGGCGCGCCGTGGCGATGTAGGTGACCGGGCCGCGCGTCAGGGCGGCGTGATCGCTGGCCAGTTGTTCGGCGAAATGGCTCTTGCCCGAGCGCGCGCCGCCAAGCACCAGTGTCAGCTCGCGCGGCACGGCAGTGCTGGCCTGCGGTTGCGCGGTGGTCTCGGTCGCCGGATCGGCGTCCGTGGCCGCGCCTGCCGAAGCCGGCTCGGAGGTGGCCGAGAGATTGAGCGCCCGAGGCGTGGCGTGGGTCTTCATCCGGCGTATTGTAGCCGTGGCATCCGGTGCCCGCATGCATGGTTTTTGCAGAACGGCGCCGCCCGTGCGGTACCTGCTGCGATAATCGCGCGATGCGAAACGATCCCCCACCCTTTCCGTTTGCGGCGCGTGCCCTGCGCGGCACCCTGATGGTCCAGGGCACCACCTCCGATGCGGGCAAGAGCACCGTGGTGGCCGGCCTGTGCCGCGTGCTGGCTCGCGCTGGCGTGCCGGTGGCACCGTTCAAGCCGCAGAACATGGCGCTGAACAGCGCGGTCACCGTCGACGGTGGCGAAATCGGACGCGCGCAGGCGCTGCAGGCCCAGGCGGCCGGGCTGCAGCCCCACACGGACATGAATCCCGTGCTGCTCAAGCCCAGCAGCGATATTGGCGCGCAGGTCATCATCCACGGCCGCGCGCGCATGGACCTCGATGCGCGCGCCTATCACGCCTACAAGCCGCAGGCGATGGCCGCCGTGCTGGAAAGCCACGACCGCCTCAAACAGGCGTACGGCGTGGTGCTGGTGGAAGGCGCGGGCAGCCCCGCCGAAGTGAACCTGCGGGACCGCGATATTGCGAACATGGGTTTTGCCGAGCGGGTCGATTGTCCTGTCGTGCTGGTGGCCGATATCGATCGCGGCGGTGTGTTCGCGCATCTGGTCGGCACGCTCGACTGCCTGTCCGAAAGCGAGCGTGCACGCATAAAAGGTTTCATCATCAACCGGTTTCGCGGCGATATCGCGCTGCTGCAACCGGGGCTGGACTGGCTGACCGAACGCACCGGCAAGCCGGTGTTCGGCGTGCTGCCCTACCTGCACGGCCTTCATCTCGATGCCGAGGATGCCATCGCGAGCGCGCAGGTAGCCAGCCGCGAAGGTGAGGCGCTGCGCGTGATCGTACCGGTGCTGCCGCGGATTTCGAACCACACCGATTTCGATGCGCTGCGCGCGCATCCGGACGTCGATCTGCAGTTCATCGGTCCGGGCATGCCGATACCGCCCGCGGACCTCGTGATCCTGCCGGGCAGCAAGAGCGTGCGTGCCGATCTGGCGTTCCTGCGCGCCAATGGCTGGGACCGCGCGCTGCTGCGGCATCTGCGCTATGGCGGCAAGCTGATGGGTATCTGCGGCGGCATGCAGATGCTGGGGCGATGCATCCATGATCCCGACGGCCGGGAAGGACCGGCCGGGACCAGCGAGGGGCTGGGCCTGCTCGATTTCGAAACCACGCTGGCACCCGAGAAACAGCTGCGGCGCGTGATCGGGCAACTGGCGGCCGATGGGGCGGCCGACGGCGCGACTGTCGAGGGTTACGAGATCCACCTTGGTGTCACACAAGGGCCGGCGCTCGCGCGTCCGGCGCTGTGGCTCGCCGACAACGGCAGCGGCCAGCGCCCCGATGGTGCCGTATCGGATGACAACCAGGTGCTGGCCACCTACGTGCATGGCCTGTTCGACCAGCCCGCGGCCTGCGGCGCGCTGCTGCGCTGGGCCGGACTCGCCCAGGCCAACGGGGTGGACCTCGACGCGCTGCGAGAGGCGTCGATCGACCGGCTGGCCGGCAGCATGGCGGAGCACCTAGACCTCAGGGCGATGTTCGCGCCGCTGGAGGTTCGCTAGAATCGACCATCCGCTGGATATCGGAGCACTTTCATGCCGGTAGTCGTGATCGCCAACCCCAAGGGCGGCGTGGGCAAGACCACGCTGGCCACCAACCTGGCCGGATATTTCGCCAGCCGCGGCCATGCCGTGATGCTCGGCGACACCGACCGCCAGCAGTCGTCGCGCGCGTGGCTGGGCCTGCGCCCGCCTTCCGCCGCGCCGATCCGCACCTGGGATATCGACGCCAGCAACATTGCCCGTCCGCCAAAGGGCACCACGCACGTGGTGCTCGACACGCCAGCCGGCCTGCACGGCAAGCGTCACGCCGAGGTCATGAAGCTGGCGCACCGCGTGGTGGTGCCGCTGCAACCGTCGATGTTCGACATCCTGGCCACGCAGGACTTTCTGGCGAACCTGGCCGACGACAAGCAAGTGCGGCACGGCGAGGTCACCGTCGGGGTGATCGGCATGCGCGTGGACATGCGCACGCGCGCCGCCGAACAACTGCAACGTTTCGTGGAGGGCCTGGGGCTGCCTGTGCTGGGCTACCTGCGCGATACGCAGAACTACGTCCAGTTGGCCGCGCACGGCCTGACGCTGTGGGATGTGGCGCCGTCACGCGTGGCGCGCGACTGGGAGCAATGGCAGCCGATCCTGCACTGGCTTGACGGCCGGCATGCCAGCCACGGACCTAAGGACCCGGCGCCAGCCGGCTGACCAGCGCATCGACGTCTTCCCAGGTGATGCGCCGCACGGCCACCATCAGGTCGGTGCCCGGAAACGGGTCGTTGAAGCTGTCCGATTCCGTGCCGCCCAGGCGCCGGTAAAACTCGCGCGCCTGCGAATTTCCGTCCAGCACGTACAGGAATAGCGGCTTCCCCGGCCACTGGCTGGCCACGCGCGTGGCGCAGTACGCCATCAGCGTCTTGCCGTAGCCTCGGCCGTGGTATTCCTGCATCACATGAAGGTTGTCCAGGTAGATGCCGTAGCCGGGTTCGGCCAACGGCATCAGGCATGCAAAGCCGGCCGGCTGCCCGTTGACGCGCAGGATCATGGCTTCCAGCGGCGCCTCGGCGCCTTCAAGCATGCGCGCACGCCAGGTGGTCAGCCGTTCGGCCGGTGCGTGGGTGTCCAGGTATTCGGCGGGAATCAGTCCGGCATAGGCATGGCGCCAGCTGTCCGCATGCATGGCGGCAAGCAGGTCGGCATCGCCCGGCGAGGCGGGAACCAGTTCAATCAAAGGCATGGCAGGGGGCACCAGACGAGGGGATTGGATGGGTGCGTCTCCGATCTTAACTTCACGCTGCTAGAATTGCGAATTCCTCGCATTTGCATTTGCGCGTTGCCGCACAGATGCGATGCCGAGTGCCCCTGAAGCATGCGGCAAGTGCCACATCCTCTATAAGAAAGACTCACATGGTCTCCGGTCGTATCCGCACCGTTCTAGTCAAACTGCATCTCTATATCGGCCTGGTCTTTGGCTTGCTGTTCATCATGATGGGCCTGACCGGCACACTGATTTCATGGCGCGATGACATCGACAAGTGGCTGAATCCAGACCTGCTGGTCAGTGTGTCGGCCACCCGCATCCCGGTGGGCGCGGCGACCGTGGAATCGGTGACGGCCAAACTGATGGTAGATCCGAACTACGGCAAGCCCAACCTGCTCATGCTGCCAATCGACGAGCATGACGTGTTCATCGCCTACTACCCGATCAAGGGCGACCAGGCTGCGCCCGGCCGCTCGCGCCAGGTCATGATCGATCCGATCACGCTGGCCGTGAAGGGCGAGCGCCTGTTTGGCGTGCCAGGGATGTCGCGCCAGCAGATCATGCCCACGCTGTTCCACCTGCACCGCTATCTGTGGTCGGGCGACACGGGCAAGACCATCATCGGCATCACCGGGATGGTGCTGTTCTTCACGGTGCTGATGGGCGTGGCGCTGTGGTGGCCCAAGATGCGGCTGCGCGCGTGGAAGCAGTCGATCCGCATCACGCACGGCGGATCATGGTCGCGCTTCGTCTATACGTTCCATCGCGCAGGCGGGATTTTCGTGGCGCCGGTGCTGGCCACCATCGCGTTTTCGGGCTGGTACCTGAACCTGCCGAAGTGGGTGACGCCGATCATCAGCACGGTCATGACCGTCAGCCCGCCGGCCAAGCACCAGTCCGACACGCCGCCGGCCGGCGCCCACGCCATCACGCCTGCCCAGGCCATGACGGCGGCGCAGCAGCAGTTTCCCGGTGCGCAGGTCACCCGTATCAGCCTGCCACGCAAGCCGGGCGATGCCTATGAGATCCGTTTGCGTCAGGAGGGTGAGCTGCAGGAAGACAGCGGCGCCACGCGGCTCTGGCTCGATGCCTATACCGGTCGGCCGCTCGGCGCGCGCGATCCGCGCGACGCCCAGTCTGGCGATGCGTTCATCCTGTGGCTGTTTCCGCTTCATACCGGCGAGGCGTTCGGTACCTACGGCCGCGTGTTTATCACGGCGTTCGGCCTGATGCCGCTGGCGTTCGCGGTGACCGGTGTGCTGATCTGGTGGAAGCGCCGCAGCGGCCACAAGCGGCACCTGGAGCGGGAACGGGCGCGGCTGAAGCGGGCGTGATACGAGCCGGGGCGGGGCAGGCATTTCTAGACGCGACAGTCTGAATTTGCACCGCCCGGCCCTCTGCCTCAACCCCTCTCCCGCGTGGCGGGCGAGGGGAGGCGGCAAGGGGGATGCTCAGATTTCGAGGTTGTCGATCAGGCGGGTATTGCCGAGCTTGGCGGCCGACAGCACCACCAGCGGTTCGCCGGCGGCGAATTCCTCGCGCGTGGGCGCCTGGAGGTTGTCGCGCTTGCGGATCGATACATAGTCGGGCTTCCAGCCCCGTGCCTGCAATCGGCCCAGCGCATCGGCCTCGACCTTCAGCAGATCCACGTTGCCATTGGCCAGCACGGTGTCCCGCACCTCGTGCAGCGTCTTGTAGAGGATCGGCGCTTCCTTGCGCTCTGCCTCGGCGAGATAGCGATTGCGCGACGACAGCGCCAGGCCGTCCTCGGCTCGCACGGTTTCGGCCGGGATGATATCGACGGGCAGCGCGAACTGCTGGGCCATGCGGCGCACGATCATCAGCTGCTGGTAATCCTTCTTGCCGAACACGGCCACGCGCGGCTGCACGCAGCAGAACAGCTTCATGACCACGGTGCAGACGCCCTTGAAGAAGCCCGGGCGGAACTCGCCTTCAAGGATGTCACCCAGGTCGTGCGGCGGGTCCACGCGATATTCCTGCGGCACGGGGTACATGTCCGACTCGGTCGGGGCAAACAGCACGTACACGCCTTCACTCTGCAGTTTCTCGATATCGTCCTGCAGCGTGCGCGGGTACTTGTCGAAATCCTCGTTCGGGCCGAACTGCAGTCGGTTGACGAAGATCGACGCCACCACGGGGTCGCCATGCTGGCGCGCCAGCCGCA
>DAIOET010000173.1:0-8349 GCA_036746135.1 Cupriavidus sp. | reverse complement strand
TCCCCTTGTGGTTCGCTGTGTCCTGTGCGGCGCAGCATCTTGTGGACGCTGCTGCCTTCGACTATAGGGCACGGAACCGGGGGTGGGGCGTGCGGTGGCGCACGGCAAACGGGCTTTCGAGGTGGGGCTGGTTCTCCTCTCCAGCGAGGGAGAGGAGTGAAGAAGGTCAGCGGATCAGGCCGGCTTCCAGACCGGTGATGCGGCGACTGTCACCTTGCGCGGCAGGATCGACTGCCCTGCGAAGGCGTCGGCAATGCGTTGCTGTTCTTCCAGCGCCGGGCCATCGACGGGCTGCACCTGATAAGTCCGCCGGGCGTTGGCTGCCTCCACGGTGGCGGCATCGAGGCCGATCAGTGGCGCATGCCACGCCGCGGCCTCGGCTGGATTCGCCTTGACCCATTCGCCCGCGCGGCGCAGTTCCTGATAGACCGTCGCCAACACATCGGGGCGACGCTTGGCGTAGGGCGTGGCGGCCAGGTAGAAGCGCCGGTAGCTCGACAGCTTCGCGCCGTCGCGCAGAATACGTGCGTTGGCCTGGCGCTGTACCGCCGCCAGGAACGGGTCCCAGATCACCCATGCCGCGACGCTGCCTCGCTCGAACGCGGCACGTGCATCGGCCGGCGTCAGGTAGGCCGGCTCGATGTCGCGCATCGACAGGCCGGCTTCATTGAGCGCTTCGAGCAGCAGGTAATGCGCACCGGCGCCTTTCGAGAAGGCCACGCGCTGCCCCTTGAGTTGAGCGACCGAGCGAATAGACGAATCGTGCCGCACGACGATGGCCTGTGCGGTGGGCGATGGCGATTCGATCGCGTAGTACGTCATGCTGGCACCGGCGGCAAGCGCGAATGGCGGCACGGCGTCCGCGACATCGGCGGTCAGATCGAGGTTGCCAACATTGAGCGACTCCAGCAACGGCAGGCCCGACGTGAATTCATGCCACTGCACGTTGACCTTGCGCGGCGCCAGCGCCTGCTCAAGCGTCTGCCGCGACTTCAGCCAGATCATCAGCGTCGACGACTTCTGATAGCCGATGCGCAGGGTTTCAGGTGCGTCGGCCGCAAACGACATCGACGGCAGCGTTGCGGTGCCGGCGAGTCCGGCCAGCCCGGCAAGTACGATGCGCCGGCGTGTGGGGTTTGAAAGGGACATGCTGAATTCCTTGAGGAGCACCAGCCCGGCAGCGTAAGACGGTGCCGCGCTACGCCGGAACGAAGGAAAACGCCGTTGCTTATGCAATTTGCGCGCATGCGGGCGGCCCTTGCCGTGAGCCGCCGCCATATGCGCTGGCCGCATAACCGCGCGCGATTTGATTCGTTGTCTGTCGTATCGCGCGTCCCTACAGTGCAAGGCTTGTGCTTTTCCCCCAGAGCCCATCACTGTCATGACCCTTGCCGTAGATACCCTTCAGGACTTCGCGGTCCGTCCGCTCGACGCAGCACTTGGTGCCGAAGTCGTGGGGCTGGACCTGAATCGGCCGCTTTCCGCCGAAGACTTCCGCCGCATTCATCGCGCGCATCTGGACCACCACGTGGTGGTGTTCCGCGACCAGCGCATCACGCCGGACCAGCAGATCGCATTCAGCCGCCGCTTTGGGCCGCTGCAGATTCACGTGCTGCACCAGTTCCAGCTTTCGAATCATCCCGAAATCCTGATCGTGTCGAACGTGCTGAAGGATGGCAAGCCGATCGGACTCGGCGACGCGGGCCACTTCTGGCACTCCGATCTTTCGTACAAGGAAAAGCCCAGCCTCGGTTCGCTGCTGCACGCGATCGAGCTGCCTCCGGAGGGCGGCGATACGCTGTTTGCCAACATGCATGCGGCGTACGAAGGGCTGTCCGACGATCTCAAGCAACGGCTGGAAGGGCTGACTGCCGAGCATACCTACCTGGCGCGCTACGCGGAGCTGCAGAAGCGCAGCCCCTGGCGCCCGAACCTCACGCCCGAACAGATTGCCCAGGTGAAGCCGGTGGTGCAGCCCGTGGTGCGCACGCATCCCGAGACGGGCCGCAAGGCGTTGTTCGTCAGCGAGCATTTCACGACGAAGATCGTGGGCCTGTCCGACGCGGAAAGCCGTGCGCTGCTCGATGAACTGTTCGCGCACAGCGTGAAACCCGAGTACGTCTACCGCCACCAGTGGCGCGAGCATGACCTGGTGTTCTGGGACAACCGTTCGCTGCTGCACCTGGCCGCCGGCACGCCCGACCACCTGCGCCGCGTGATGTACCGCACGACGATCGAAGGCGATACGCCTTACTGAACGAACACCCCATATTTCATGAACAGCGCCCCCGGAGTCTTTCGCATGTCCCTGCTTTCGTTTGCCAACACCGTTACACGCCGCGCCACGCTGGCTGTCCTGACCGCCGGCCTGGCGCTGACCGGCACCGCCCACGCGGAAGGCAAGATCCGCATTGCCGAGCAGTTCGGGGTGGTCTACCTGTTGCTCAACGTGGCGCGCGACCAGCAGCTCATCGAGAAGCACGGCAAGCAGCAGGGCGTCGACGTCAATGTGGAATGGACGCAACTGTCGGGCGGCTCGGCCGTCAACGATGCACTGCTGTCCGGATCGATCGACATTGCCGGCGCTGGTGTCGGCCCGCTGCTGACGCTGTGGGACCGTACGCATGGCCGCCAGAACGTGAAGGGCGTCGCGTCGCTGGGTAACTTTCCGTACTACCTCGTTTCCAACAATCCAAAGGTGAAGTCGATTGCCGATTTCTCCGACAAGGACCGCATCGCGTTGCCGGCGGTGACGGTGTCGGTGCAGTCGCGCGTGCTGCAGCTCGCGGCGGCCAAGCAGTGGGGCGACAAGGAATTCAATCGACTCGACAAGTGGACCGTGGCGGTGCCGCATCCCGATGCCGCCGCCGCGATCATCGCGGGCGGCACGGAAATCACGGGCCATTTCGGCAACCCGCCGTTCCAGGAACAGGAGCTTGCAGGCAACCCGAATGCGCGCATCGTGCTGAGCTCGTATGACGTGCTCGGCGGCCCAAGCTCGGCCACCGTGCTTTACGCCACCGAGAAATTCCGGAACGAGAACCCGAAAACCTATCGCGCGTTCGTCGATGCGCTCGCCGAGGCGGCAGCGTTCGCGACGAAGAACCCGGAAGCCGCGGCGGACCTGTATATCCGCGTGAACAAGGCCAGGATCGATCGCGCATTGCTGGTGAAGATCCTGAAGAACCCGCAGGTGCAGTTCAAGATCACGCCGCAGAACACGTTCGCGCTGGCCGAGTTCATGCACCGCGTGGGCGCCATCAAGAACCGTCCGGCGTCGTGGCAAGACTACTTCTTCCAGGACCCGGCCACCGCACAGGGGAGCTGACATGGTCGACGCGCATCCTCACGGTACGCGCCTGCGCGTGGTGCCGCATCCGCAACCGCTGCTGCAGGTCGATAACGTCTCGCTCGAATACCGCACGCCGCAGCGCGTGGTGCGGGCCACGCACCGCGTGAGTTTCGATGTGCACGCCACCGACCGGTTCGTGCTGCTGGGACCCTCCGGCTGCGGCAAGTCGACGTTGCTGAAGGCCGTGGCCGGATTCGTACCGGCCAGCGAAGGCGAGATACGGCTTGAAGGCCAGCGCGTTCGCGGGCCAGGGGCGGACCGCATCGTCGTGTTCCAGGAGTTCGACCAGTTGCCGCCGTGGAAGACGGTCAAGCAGAACGTGATGTTTCCGCTGCGGCAGGCGCGCGGCATGTCGAAGGCCGAGGCCGCCGACGTTGCCATGCATTACCTGAACAAGGTGGGTCTGGCGGCGTTTGCCGATGCGTTTCCGCATACGTTGTCGGGCGGCATGAAGCAGCGCGTGGCGATTGCGCGCGCGCTGGCAATGCGGCCCAAGGTGCTGCTGATGGATGAGCCGTTTGCCGCGCTCGATGCACTGACGCGCCGGCGCATGCAGGAGGAACTGCTGGCGCTGTGGGACGATGCCGCGTTCACGCTGTTGTTCGTCACCCATTCCATCGAGGAGGCGCTCGTGGTCGGCAGTCGCATCCTGCTGCTGTCGCCGCATCCGGGCCGGGTGCGCGCCGAACTCAATAGCCACCAGTTCTCGCTGGCCAGCCAGGGCAGCGCCGAGTTTCAGCAGGCCGCGCAACGCATTCATTCGATGCTGTTCGAAACGCCGGACGATGCCGGCGCCGCGGCTGACCGCGCCATCCACGCGGCGAGCCATTGATCATGACGACCGCAAATCCTCCGCTGCGACCCGAATACGAGCGTGTGCTCGAACCCTTTACCGCCGTGCCGTTATCGCGCGCATTGCCGTGGTATCGGCAGCTCTGGCAGCAAGGCTGGTTGCGCAAGGCCGCGATCCTGGTCGCGCTGGCGGTGATCTGGGAAATCGTGGCCCGCATCCAGGACAACGACCTGCTGCTGCCGAGCTTCATGGCGACGGCGCGCGCGTTTGTCGATGCCATCGCCAGTGGCGAACTGCCGGGCAAGGCCGTGGTGTCGCTGTCGATCCTGCTGCAAGGGTATGCGGCCGGCATCGTGCTCGCCTTCGTGCTGACTACGCTGGCCGTGTCCACGCGCATTGGCCGCGACCTGCTCGATACGCTGACCGCGATGTTCAATCCGCTGCCGGCCATCGCGCTGCTGCCGCTGGCATTGCTGTGGTTCGGGCTGGGAAGCAAGAGCCTGATCTTCGTGCTGATCCATTCGGTGCTGTGGCCGCTGGCGTTGAATACCTACGCGGGATTTCGCGGCGTTCCCGAGACGCTGCGCATGGCGGGGCGCAACTACGGCCTGCGCGGCCTGCGCTACGTGATCCTGATCCTGGTGCCGGCCGCGCTGCCGGCCATCCTGTCCGGCCTCAAGATCGGTTGGGCCTTTGCTTGGCGCACGCTGATCGCCGCGGAACTTGTGTTCGGCGCGTCGTCGGGCAAGGGCGGCCTGGGCTGGTACATCTTCCAGAACCGGAACGAGCTTTACACCGATCGTGTCTTTGCGGGCCTGGCCACGGTGATCCTGATCGGCCTGGCCGTCGAGGGGCTGGTATTCGCCACGCTGGAGCGCGTGACGGTACGCCGCTGGGGTCAGCAGCATTGAGGCCAGGCGCGGTTGCGGCGCCGCGCCTTGTCTATGTCACGAACCCGGCGTATCGTGCCGGGTCATGACGACAATCCATCATGCCGCGGCCCAGGGATTTTCGACCCAGGCCGATACCTACGCGCGTGGGCGCCCCGATTATCCAGCCGAACTCGGCAACTGGCTGCGCGGCACGCTGGGCCTGGCGCCCGGCAAGACCGTGGTGGATCTGGGCGCCGGGACTGGCAAGTTCACGAGCCTGCTGGTGCCATCGGGCGCCAGCGTGGTGGCCGTGGAACCCGTGGACGCCATGCGGGCGCAGCTCGCGGCGAAGCTGCCGGATGTCCGCGCGCTGCCGGGTAGTGCCGAGTCGATGCCGCTGCCAGACGCGAGCGTGGACGCCGTGGTCTGCGCACAGGCTTTCCACTGGTTTGCCAATGCCGCCGCGATGCGGGAGATTCACCGCGTGCTGAAGCCGGGCGGCCGGCTTGGCCTGATCTGGAACGTGCGCGACGAATCGGTGCCTTGGGTGGCACAGCTCACGGAAATCATGACGCCCTACGAGGGCGATGCGCCCCGGTTCTATAAAGGCGACTGGAAGAAGGTGTTTCCGGCCGAAGGGTTCGGGCCGCTTGGCCTGACACGTTTTCCGTACACGCACACCGGTGCGCCGGAACAGGTCATCGTGGACCGCGTGATGTCGGTGAGTTTCATTGCATCGCTGCCCCAGCCGGAGCAGGACGACGTGCGTGCGCGCCTGCACGCGGTAATCGCCGGCGACCCCGCGCTGCAGGGCCGCGACGAGGTGTCGTTCCCCTACAGCACCGAGGCGTACTGCTGCGAACGCCTGTGATCAGGCGGCCGGTGCCAGTTGCGCGCGGTAGCGTGCGGCCAGCACCTGGCTCAGAATCAGCGCCAGCACGGCGCTGACGGCGGCGAACAGGTAGACGGTCGGATATCCACCCTGCTTGGCGATAAAGCCGGCCACGGGACCAGTCAGGCCCAGCGCAAAATCCAGGAACAGTGCATACGCGCCCAGCGCCGAGCCGCGATTGGTGGCTGGCACACGCTTGACGGCCTCCATGCCAAGCGCCGGGAATACCAGCGAAAAACCAAAGCCCACCACGGCGGCGCCTGCCAGCGCCTGCCAGGGGGCATGCGCCATCCAGATGATCGCCAGACCGGCCGCTTCCACGGCAAACGACACCAGCGCCACCGGATAGCCACCGAATTTGGCGATGGCGTCCGCCATCACCAGGCGCGTCAGCACAAAGCAGACCCCCAGCGCGGTCAATGCCAGCGCGGCGTTGTCCCAGCCGTGGCTGGCGTAGTAGAGCGTGATGAAGGCCGTGATCACGCCGAATCCGACCGATCCCAGCGCCAGGCACAGGCCGAAGGGCGTCATCGCGCGGAACACGCGCCGGAAGGGCAGGCGGTCGCCCTTGAGGATCGGTACTGGCGGACGGCGGCGTGCCAGCAGCAGCGACGCCCCGGCGATCACCGTCGTGACCACGCCGATCGTGCCAAGGCCGCCCCAGTGCGCCAGCACCACGCCAACCGGTGCCCCGACGGCCAGCGCCCCGTAAGTCGTGATGCCATTCCAGGAAATCACCTTCGCCGTGTGCCGCGCGCCAGCGCTGCCGATGCCCCAGGCGATGGTGCCCGTGGTAACCAGGCTTTCACCGGCACCGAGCATCAGGCGGCCAGCCAGCAGCCAGGCCAGGCCCACCCAGTCGCTGCCGGCGAACAGCGAGGCAACCAGCGTCAGCACACCGCTGCCGGTGACGAGCGCCAGGCCCGTCAATACGGATCGCTTCGGGCCTTGTGTGTCGCAGAGCGTGCCGGCCCAGGGGCGGCTCATCAGCGTGGCCAGGTACTGGATGCTGACGGCAAGGCCAGCCAGCACGGCGCTGTAGCCGAGATCGCCGTGCACGAATCCGGGCACCACGGCGATCGGCAAGCCAACCGCCAGATAGGCGATGAAGTTGAAGAAAACGACGGCAAGGATGCGGCGGGTCACATTGCCAGTGGCGGAATCGCCATGCGGCGGGGTGGCCGAAGGGATACTCGGGGCGGACATGGGTGATTCAGGGGGCGCGGGATTGGCCGGGTATCGAAAATCCCTGTACGACGACTCAGGGAAAACCCGGAAGTCGCCATCATACGGCAATGCAGCAATCCTCGTGCGGGGCGGATTGGAAGTGTGGTGCGATTGACAACACAATGGCCGTTCTATACGGTGGACGCCCGTTCCATATGGCCGTATCGCCCGTCAGTCCTCATGCCACGCAAAGCCGCCCAGCTCTCCGAAGCCGACAAGAACGCCGCCGAAGGCGGTGCCATTGCGGTCGATCGGGCCCTGTTCGTGCTGTCGGTATTCCGCGAGGGTGACACGTCGCTCGGCCTGGCCGAACTGGCGCAACGCAGCGGCCTGTACAAGAGCACGCTGCTGCGGCTGCTTGCATCGCTCGAACATGCGCGGCTGATCCAGCGGCTGACGGATGGCCGCTACGCGCTCGGTTCCGAAATCGCCCGGCTCAATGCCGTGTACGCGGCGTCGTTCTCGCTGGAGCAGGTGGTCATGCCGGCGCTGCGCGAGCTGGTGCGCGTGACCCGTGAGTCGGCCGCATTTCACGTCGAACAGGGCGAGCACCGGCTCTGCCTGTATCGCGTGGATTCCCCGCAGCCGGTGCGCGACCATATCCGCGCCGGCGACCTGCTGCCACGCAACCGTGGATCGGGCGGACGTGTGCTGCGGGCGTTTGCCGGCGCACGCGGCGAGATCTACCAGAAGATTCGGGACGAAGGCGTGGTCGCGCTGGTGGGCGACCGCAGCCCCGATATCGCGGGCGTATCGTCGCCCGTGTTCGGGCCGGGTGGAGAGCTGAAGGGCGCCCTGACGCTGACCTGCCCGACGCCGCGCTTCAGCGAAGCGTTCCGTGACCAGGTGCTCGACGCCGCGCGGGCCCTGACCCTTGCGCTTGGCGGGACGTTCCCGGACGTGGTGCCCGCCGCGTCCACGTCGTCATCGGCAATACCGCCGCAGGACGACTGAGCGGCCCGTTCCTCGGGCCGTCGAATATTTCAAATCATTGCAAAGTGCCGCTACCCGGCTAGCCGGGGGTGCGCCACAAGTGGCACGCGGGCTATGATGCGAGACTTCGCAGCGTTTCAATCCAACGTTCTTCACGTTTTGGTCGCCCATCGGGGGTTAACGTGAATAACGGCAGCCGCCCCCGGTAGCTTGAAGAGGAAACCGATTCCCGTGCACCTGGCTCAGCAGACGATTCTGGTCGTCATGATGGTGGTTTTCT
>DAIOET010000172.1:0-8357 GCA_036746135.1 Cupriavidus sp. | reverse complement strand
CAAAGCCGATCAGCAGCATCTGCAGGCGCTGGTCGTCGGTGATCGACAGCACCGACGCACGGATGACATCGAACTGGCCCGTCTTCACGACGATCTTGTACAGGAACACCGCCGTGACGATGATCCACGCAATCGGCCACAGACCGTAGGCAAAGCCGAAGCCCGCCGACGCGAAAGCCTGCTGCGCGGGCATGCCATAGGCGAAGATCGCCACGGCCAGCGCCAGCGCCAGAGTGATGGCAGCGGCCACATGGCCCTTCATGCGCAGCACCGCCAGCGCGACGAAGAAGAACAGGATGGGTACCGCCGCGGCGAGCGCGGACAGCCAGAGGCTGCCCAGCGGTGTGTATAGCTGAGTCCAGGGTTGCACGGGAAGTCTCCTTGATGGTGTTTAAGTTCTTGTGCGTGGGGCGCTGCCGGTATCCGGCTATTCGGGCTGGTCGCGCGCCGCGAGCAGGTCGGACAGACTCTGCGGGGCCGGTGTCAAAGGCTTGCGATGCTGGGTCCATCCCATCTGCGACGACGGCGTGAACATGCGCAACCGCGTGGCGGCCCAGCGGAACAACCGGTATGCGGCCGGATGCGCAAACGCGCCGCTCCAGAAGCGCCAGACCAGATGCTCGCGACGGCTGTACTTCGCACCCTGGCCTTTCAGCGGATGCGGCACGGCTTCTTCGGGATCGCGATTCGATTCGGTGCGCAGGCGCACCAGCAACTCCGGTATCGGAATGCGCACGGGACAAACTTCGCCGCAGGCGCCGCACAGGCTCGATGCGGTCGGCAGGTCGGCCGTGGCATCCAGGCCCAGCAGGTGTGGCGAGATGATCTTGCCGATCGGGCCGGGGTACGTCGTGCCGTAGGCGTGGCCGCCGATGCGCGTATAGACCGGGCAATGGTTCATGCACGCGCCGCAGCGGATGCATTGCAGCGTGGCACGCAGCTGCGTGTCGGCATAGGCCTGGCTGCGGCCGTTGTCGAGCAGCACCAGGTGCACCTCGCGCGGACCGTCCTGCTCGCCGGGCTTGCGCGGGCTGGAGATCAGATTGAAATACGTGGTGATCGCCTGGCCCGTGGCCG
The DNA here is from genome assembly GCA_036746135.1 of Cupriavidus sp. Lineage (GTDB taxonomy): Bacteria > Pseudomonadota > Gammaproteobacteria > Burkholderiales > Burkholderiaceae > Cupriavidus. Next base: position 7,280 of record DAIOET010000172.1, on the reverse strand, counting down.
AACGTGTGAGCAGGCTCGATAGCGGCACGATGTGCGCGAGCTTTGCCACCACTTTCTCCATGCCCATGATCGCGATGTGCACGTCGGGCACCGTGGTCGAAAGTCGGCCGTTGCCCTCGTTCTCGACGAGCCAGAGCGTGCCGGTATCGGCCGCGGCGAAGTTGACGCCCGACAGGCCGATATCGGCCTCGACGAACGCCTGCCGCAGCGCGCGCCGGCCGGTCTGGATCAGTGCGTCGACGTCCTCGGTATAGGGCGTGTCGGGGATGTTCTGCTCGAACAGCGTGGCGATATCGGCCTTGGTCTTGTGGATGGCCGGCATGACGATGTGCGACGGCTTCTCGCCTGCCATCTGGACGATGTACTCGCCCATGTCCGATTCGATGCAGTCGATGCCGCGCTCGGCCAGGTAATGGTTCAGCTCCATTTCCTCGCTGGCCATCGACTTGCCCTTGATCACGCGCGTTGCCGCGCGCCTCTGGGCAATGCCATGAATGATCGCGTTGGCTTCTTCGGCGGTCTCGGCCCAGTGCACCTGCACGCCAGCCCGCGTGAGGTTGGCTTCGAGTTGCGTCAGCAGGTCGGGCAGATTGGCCAGCGCGTGCTGGCGCACTGCTTCGCCAAGGTCGCGCAGATGCTCCAGCTCGTCGCCATCGGGAAACTGCACGGCCCGCTTTTGCTGCAGGAAATCCATTGCGCCACGAAAGCTCTTGCGCAGCTTGGGATCGTCGAGTGCCTCGCGCGCACGGGTACGAAAATCGGCGCTGGGAACGAAGTGCAGGGTTTGCTCGCTCATTGTGCGGCACCTTCTTCATGATCGGTCACGATCACCACCCAGAGCTGGCGCGGTCCGTGGGCACCGTAGGCCAGCGTCTGCTGGATGTCCGAGGTTTTGGACGGGCCGGACACCATGACCAGGTTGGTCGGCATGCCATCGGCCCAGCGTTCGGCACGCGCCGCGCTGTGCAGGTCGGGATGCAGTGACGATGCGTAGACGAGTGCGATGTGGATGGGCGGAGCCAGCGACATCGTGCGTGGCGAGCCGGCGTCGGGCGCCAGCACCAGCGTGCCGGTGGCGGCCAGGCCCGAGCGAGCGACCGTGAATCCGGCGTCGATGGTGTCGAACAGCTCGGCCTTCCAGGCTTCGAGCGGGCGATCAAAGCCGACGCCGGCGATACCTGCGGGCAGCGCCTGGGCAAGCGCGGCGCCTTCGGGACGTTGCGTGTCCACCAGCAGGCGGCGCACGCCTTCGACTGTCAGGCGATTGGCCACCCATGCTGGCCAGCTACGGGCATCGAGGCAGGCCACTTCGGCATGCGAAGCCGTCAGTGCCGCCTGCATCGACGCCACCATTGCGGCAATCGACGGGCGCTCGCCGCGCCGGGTATCGAAATGCAGGTCGATGCGCCGGTCCAGCGTGGCGGTGTCCTTGGCAAGGGTCGAACCGGACGTCGGCACGGCTGCACGCAGCCGACCCAGCATCCGCTCGCGGGCGCTCATCGCGGTCATGCGCCACCTCCGGTACGGCGCCACAGGAATGACGCCAGATGTTCGACCGCCAGGGGTGCGCCAGCGTGGGCGGCCGCGTGGCCGATATTGAGCAGACAGCCGCAGTCGGCCGACACCAGGCGGTCGCAACCGGTGGCGCAGGCGGAGGCCACCTTGTCGCGCACCATCGCGCCCGAGATATCGGCGTGCTTGAGCGAGAACGTGCCGCCAAAGCCGCAGCATTCCGATTCCCGCTCGTGCTCGACGCGCGTCACGCCGGGCAGCGCATCGACCAGTGCCACGCCGTGGGCGCGCGTACCCATTTCTCGGCGCGCCGCGCAGGACGTATGCAGCACCACGCGCTCGTGATCGCCGGCCGCCACTTCGTCAAAGCGCACATGCAGCACATTGAGCAGGAATTCGGCCAGTTCATAGACGCGGCCGGCAATGTCATTGGCCAGCATCGCGGCCTCGAAATCGTCGGCGAACAGCTTCGGCCAGTGGTGCCGCATCATGCCGCCGCACGATCCGGAAGGCACGATGATCGGCCAGGGTTCGCGGAACAGCTCAAGCTGCGCACGGGCTACCTTGCGGGCCTGCTCGGGATTGCCGCTGCTATAGGCCGGCTGGCCGCAGCAGCTCTGGCCTCTGGGAAAGTGAACGGTCAGCCCTTCGCGCTCCAGCAGGCGCACGGCGTCGAGGCCGGCTTGCGGGACGAACAGGTCGACTAGACAGGTGCCGAACAGGTACACCTGCTGCGGAACCGTGGCGGGATACTGCCTGGGTTGCATCGTCTGCCTCCGATGTGGGGTTGCCGCGGGTGAAAGGCGTCGCGGCATTTTTGAGCGCATAATTCCCGCTCTCGCGCCGGAGTACAAATTGGTTGGACCAATCCGGTGGCGGCACGAAAGGAAAGGGATTCGATGGGGGGCAGCGCACGCAACCGCGTGGAAGACATCATGCGCAGGATGGAGACCGCGTTGCTGGACGGCACGTGGCCCGTCGGCACGCGGCTGCCCGCCGAGCGCGTGCTGGCCGAGCATTACGCCGTGGCGCGCAACACGATCCGCGAGGCCATCCAGCGGCTTGCGGCGCGCGGGCTGCTGCAAAGCCGGCGTGGCGCGGGCGTATACGTCACGGACCAGCTTCGCACCGGTATTGCATCGCCGTGGGGCCAGCTGGTGGCCGATCATCCGGCGCTGCGCGACGACATCCTGGAATTCCGCCGCGTGCTGGAGGGAGCAACGGCCTACTTTGCGGCGCAACGGGCCGATGCCTCGGACCTGAAGCGTATACGGGCGTTACTGAAGGAGCTGGAGCGGTCGCGCAAGGCGGACGACAAGGCCAGCGAGGCCGAAGCCGATGCGAAACTGCACGATGCCATTGCGCTGGCTTCGCACAACACGATGTTCCTGCACCTGCATACCAGCGTGATCGGCATGCTGCGCGAGCACATCACGATCAATGGCACTGGCCTGCGCGAAGCGGACGGCGAATCGTCCGACATGCTGCTGCGCCAGCATCGCACGCTCTGCGAGGCAATCCTGGCGCGGCGCCCCGAAGAGGCGCGCACGGCCATGCAGACGCACATCGACTTCGTGCGCAGCAAGGTGGACGGCGAAGACGCCTGACCCCGTCGAGCGCAACGCGCCACGGAATTGGTCGTACCAGTTGCTGCGTGCCACTTCCCAATGGAATCAGGTACTTGGCACGGCGGGCTACACAAGCTCCGCGGTCGTCAGCTCGCGCTTCACGTAGGCGTAGAAAATGGGTCCGGCAATCACGCCGGGAATGCCGTACAGCGTTTCCATCACCAGCATCACGGTCAGCAGCTCCCACGCGGCGGCCTGTATACGCGCGCCGATGATGCGGGCGTTCAGGAAGTATTCGAGCTTGTGGATGACCACCAGGTACAGCAGCGACACGATGGCGATCGGCAGCGATACCGACAGCGAAGCGATCACGATGGCCGTGTTGGAGATCAGGTTGCCCAGCACCGGCAGCAACCCCGCAATGAACGTGATCGCCACCAGTGTCTTGGACAGCGGCAGGTGCTGGTTGAACAGCGGCAGCACCAGCAACAGGTAGATCGCCGTCAGGGCGGTGTTGATCGACGAGATCTGGATCTGGGCAAAGATGAACTGTGCGAACGATTGCTGGAGTGTGCGCGCCCGCGAGATCAGCGCGGCGGCCAGCGGCCGGCGATTGGGGCGCGAAATGGCGCGGTACAACGCCACCATTGCCCCGATGATCAGGCCCAGCAGGATATGGAGCAGCGTGCGCAGGATATCGGTACCGAGCCGCTGCGCCATCTGCGCATGTTCGCGCATGGCGGCCAGCAGCGTTGTGACCAGCTCCTCGGTTCCGCTGGGCAGATAGTCGCTGAGCCAGGTTGGCAACTGGGCGCGGGACTGGTCGATGATATCGGCCGCATGGTCCAGCAGGCGCTCAACCGTGGCGCTGTCCACGTTAAGAAAGTGCACCAGCGCCCAGATGCCACCGGTCAGCACCAGCAGGATGATGGCCGACAGGATGGCCACGGCCAGCGCGTCGCGCCGGGAATGGGTGAGCCGGGGCGCCAGCACGTCGACCAGCGAATACAGCAGCAGGCCCGACAGCAGCGCGGCTACCAGGTTGGCATGCATGACCAGCAGCAATACGCCGGCAGTCAGCACGTACGACACCGTGACGACGTTGAACCGGCTGCGCGGGTTGGCGGGAGAAGGGGTTGCGGCGCCGCTTTCTGCGCGGTCTTCCTGGGGTTCCAGCTGCGTCATGTCTCGGCGGAGCACGTATGAATTTGAAATAGGTAGGCGGATTGTCGATGTGCCGCGTAACAATGGCAAGTCAGTGTTGGTGACCGGCCGGCGCGAAACTTGCGTCTTCTGCGTCGCCTATATTGAGCAGCAGGGCAGCCATCACGCCAGGAGACCGCATGGCCTTCACGCATACCGTCGGCACCCGCCGGCATGTCTTTGCCGACCTTCGCACGCTGCTGGCCAAAGCCAGCCCGGCGCGTTCGGGCGACGCGCTGGCCGGTATCGCCGCCGCCAGCGAGGAAGAACGCATGGCGGCGCGCATGGCGCTGGCCGACATGCCGCTGGCCCGGTGCCTGACCGAAGCACTGGTGCCCTACGAGGAAGACGAGGTGACCCGGCTCATCGTCGACAGCCACGATGCGGCGGCGTTTGCCGAGATCTCCAGCCTGACCGTGGGCGATTTCCGCAACTGGCTGCTGCGGCACGAGACCGATACGGCCACGCTGGCGCGCGTGGCGCCCGGCATCACGCCCGAGATGGCGGCGGCCGTCAGCAAGCTGATGCGCAACCAGGATCTTGTCGCGGTTGCGCGCAAATGCCGCGTGGTCACGCGCTTTCGCAGCAGTATCGGCTTGCCCGGCCGGCTGGCCGTGCGGCTGCAACCCAATCATCCGACCGACGACCCGCGCGGCATTGCGGCATCGATCGTCGACGGCCTGCTCTACGGCTGCGGCGATGCAACGATCGGCGTCAACCCGGCCAGCGACAATCTTGGCGCCATTGTCACGCTGCTGAAGCTGATCGACGATATCCGCGGCCGCTACGAGGTGCCCACGCAATCGTGCGTGCTGACACACGTGACCAACACGCTGCGGGTGATGGAGCAGGGGGCGCCGGTCGACCTCGTGTTCCAGTCGGTGGCCGGCAGCCAGGCCGCCAACGCGGCATTCGGCATCTCGCTGGCGTTGCTCGACGAGGCGCGGCAGGCGGCGTTGTCCCTGCGGCGCGGCACCGTGGGCCAGAATGTCATGTACTTCGAAACCGGCCAGGGCAGCGCGCTGTCCGCCAACGCCCATCATGGCGTGGATCAGCAGACGATGGAGGTGCGCGCCTACGCAGTGGCGCGCCGCTTCGAACCGTTGCTGGTCAACACGGTGGTTGGTTTCATCGGCCCCGAGTATCTCTACGACGGCAAGCAGATCATCCGGGCAGGGCTGGAAGACCATTTCTGCGGCAAGCTGCTTGGCGTGCCGATGGGTTGCGATGTCTGCTACACCAATCATGCCGAAGCGGATCAGGACGATATGGACACGCTGCTGACGCTGTTTGGCGTGGCGGGCATCAACTTCATCATGGGCGTGCCGGGGGCCGACGACATCATGCTGAACTACCAGAGCACGTCATTCCACGATGCGCTGTACCTGCGCGAGGTGCTGGGCCTGCGTCCCGCGCCAGAGTTCGAGGCATGGCTGCGGACGATGGGTATCGTCGACGGTACCGGCAGGCTGCTGGAACCCGCCGCGCGCCAGCCGCTGCTGGCGATGGCCGACTCGCTTTGACGCTGCCGGAGCTTGCCTGATGCCGACCCCTCCCGTGACTCCCGATAACACGACCGATCCCTGGCGGCGCCTGCGCCAGTTCACGCGCGCCCGCGTGGCCATTGGCCGGACCGGCCATGCCCAGACGACGGACACCGTGCTCGCATTCGGCATGGCACATGCGCAGGCGCGCGATGCCGTGCATCTGCCGCTGGACACGCACGCGATCGACACCGACCTGCGGCAAACCGGCCTGCCCGTGCTGCACGTCCATAGCGCCGTGCGCGATCGGGAACAGTATCTGCGCCGGCCCGACCTGGGCCGCCGGCTCGACGAAGATAGCGGCGCCACGCTGAAACCCGATGCGCAGCCCTATGACGTGGTGTTCGTGATTGCCGATGGCCTGTCCGCGCTCGCGGCCCAGCACCACGGCGTGCCGCTGCTGCAGGCCGTGCTGGCGCGGTTGCGGCAATGGCGCATCGGGCCCGTCGTCATCGCGGAACAGGCGCGCGTGGCGCTGGGCGACGATATCGGCGAACGGCTGCGCGCGCGCCAGGTGGTGATGTTGATCGGCGAGCGGCCCGGACTCAGTTCGCCGGACAGCCTTGGCATCTATCTGACGTACGACCCGCGCGTGGGGCGTACCGACGCGCAGCGCAACTGCATCTCGAATGTGCGGCCGGAAGGTTTGTCCTATGCGCAGGCGGCGGATCGGCTGGTGTTCCTGTTGCGTGGGGCGGTGGCGCTGGGAAGGTCCGGGGTGGACCTGAAAGACGACAGCGTCGCCATCGCGGCGACGCTGCCAGGGACGTGACAACTGCGTCCGGTGCTACGACATCATGAGGCGCGAGAACTTACCCCGCTGCGCATCCTCCATCAGCATCATGAACTGGTCGCGGTCCATGTGAACGAGTTCCAGATGGTCGCCGGCCTCGAACCAGACTTCGGGTTCTTCGAACAGGCTTTCGTCCACATAGGTCTGCATGCCATAGGACATGGCGCAGGGCGGGATCGCACCGAGATCGCAATCCTTGAATACTTCGCGGATTTCGTCTTCGTGCGCCAGCACGAGTTTGCGGCCCGTCATGTCGCAGATGGCGGAGAGCTGCAGGTGGTGATTCGAGGGAATCACGGCGGCCACATAGCCGCCTTCGTCTTCGAGCAACAACGTCTTGGCCAGACGATGACCCGGTACATGTGCAGCGTGCGCCGTGGCCATGCTGCTGAGGCTGTATGGGTGACGAATGATGTCGAACCGACTGTTCATACGGCTGAGCCGGCCAGCCAGTGTGCCTGCCATTGCCATGATCGTCTTCCTCCCCGCGCGGGGGCGCGGACTAGTCCTGAGTGTTCTCACTATAGGCACTGTCGGCGCGCATGCGAGGCCAGATTGCCTGTAGCTCGGTCTTGAGGAATGTCAGCAGGTAGCGCGTGGCCATCGTCTGGTAGCGGTTGGGCATGGTCAGCATGTAGAGCTTGCTGCCGAACACGCTGA
>DAIOET010000171.1:0-8450 GCA_036746135.1 Cupriavidus sp. | reverse complement strand
ACATGTCCTTGACCTTGGCCTGGTCCCACGTCGTGTATTCGAACTGCACCACGGCAAAGACCGTGTTGCCCTTCACGCCGGCTACCTTGGCGCCTTCGATCTTCAGCAGCGACGTGCCGTCCGGCGAGTCCGAGAAGAACTGCTTGTTGCCGGCCACCGACGGATCGATGATCGGGCTGTTGTTGATGTCGTAGTAGCCGCCGGCCAGGATCTGGCCGCCCTTGCCGTCCGGCACCATATCGCCGGTCATGAAGAACGGCTGGTACGAGAGCTTGTAGGTCTGGCTGGTGTTGTCGCTGAGCTTGACGGTCAGGCTGGAACCCACCGTCGTGGTGGCCATTGCCGCGGGGTTGCTCAGCGACGGTGCCGGCATGCCGGTGAATTCGGCCGACACGAAGCTCGGCGTCACGGCCGGCGAGGTGCCGCCAGGCGTCACGGCCGCGGGCGCATCGTCGCCGCCGCCGCAACCGGCCAGCAGCGAAGTGGAAGCCAGGCCCAGCGGCAGCATCGGCGCGCCGGCCAGGAGTTTCAGTGCCTTGCGGCGCGAAGCGTCAGGTTTCTCGAACATCTGGATGTTTTCCCGTCTGATAGTTGTCGAGCGTCCGCGCCAGATTCGGCACTCACGCTCATGTGAGGTCGGCGGCACAACGCCACGCGGGGATCGATCCTATTGCCTGTTTATGACAACAAGTTGAACCCGGCATGAATGACTGACATGCATCAGATACTTGCAATGCCTGCAGCCCGGACGGTACAAAGCGCGTGCAAAAAAAAGCGCCGCAGCCAGGTTCTGGCCGCAGCGCATCAATTCGCCGGTCCGCACGACACCCACTATGTCGCCCGTTTGCACCCCATTTCTGGTTCGACCGGCTTGTCCTTTCATGGCAGAGGAAAACCGCCACGGGACCGGATCGTAGGGGACCTCCGTGTCTATTTCATGACAACGTGTGTTGACAAAGGATCAGGTGGATTCAGCCCTGATGTCTGCGCGCGGGCGGCCAATTAGCGCCGCCAACTGGCCACCGGACTGTGGTGAAAATCAAACGGAGAAAGGAAACCACTCCGAATTTTCCCTCATGAACACCGGAAATTGAGGCTCGCGGGGAATATGTCATCTTTAGCCTATTGAATCGATCAATCTGGACGGCTAAGGTTCTGCGCATAATATTTTCCACGGCAATATATGCAACTCCCAGCATATATTGTTCGCCCCAGCCGGAAAAACAATGAACCGATCCATTCCGGGACGCACCGCGTCTCCAGCCGCCCTCATATCCCGCCTTGCCGGGTATCGCACGCGCGCGTCCGCGCGCCTGATTCCGTTAATCCGTTTTGTAGCAACCTCGTAGCAACCGTTGCCGTGGCCGGGTCAAAACGTCTCTGAAAGCCCGGTTCGGCGACAACCTCTGGAGGTAATCCGTCCCAAGGTGTGACGGGGTCAACCGACGGGCCATCCAGACCCGGCGGACGCGCCAGACTGCTGGGCGGATTACCGAGGATCCACGACTGGAGAACATCCAATGAGCAGTGTTATGAATGATGGTGGCAACCCGTCCAACGGGCCGGCGCCTTTTTTCTCAAAGGAAGCGACCTACGCCAAGCCGGGATTTTCCCGCTGGATGGTCCCGCCCGCCGCGCTTGCGGTGCACCTCTGTATCGGCCAGGCCTATGCATTTTCGGTGTTCAATGCCCCCCTTTCCAAGGTGATCGGCATTACCGAATCGGCACCGGACGACTGGAAGCTGACCACGCTGGGCTGGATCTTCTCGCTGGCGATTTTCTTTCTGGGTATTTCCGCGGCATTCGCCGGTAAATGGCTTGAGCGCGTGGGCCCGCGCAGGACGATGTTCACGGCGGCCTGCTGCTTTGGCGGCGGTTTCCTGATTTCGGCACTGGGCATTTATACGCACCAGATCGTCCTGCTCTATCTGGGCTACGGCGTGCTGGGCGGCATCGGGCTGGGCCTTGGCTATGTGTCGCCGGTGTCGACGCTGATCCGCTGGTTCCCGGACCGTCGCGGCATGGCAACCGGCATGGCCATCATGGGCTTTGGCGGTGGTGCGATGATCGCCGCGCCGCTGTCCGTGGCACTGATGAACTACTTCAAGAGCGCCACGTCGGTTGGCGTGACCCAGACCTTCGTGGTGCTGGGCGTGGGCTATTTCATCTCGATGACGATTGGCTCGCTGGCCATCCGCGTTCCGCCGCCTGGCTGGAAGCCGGAAGGCTGGACCCCGCCCGTGGTCGAAAACAAGATGATCACGCGTAACCACGTGCATATCGACGAAGCGCTGAAGACGCCCCAGTTCTACCTGCTGTGGCTGGTGCTGTTCCTGAACGTGACGGCCGGTATCGGCGTGCTCGGCCAGGCTTCGCTGCTGATCCAGGAAAGCTTCAAGGGCAGCGTGACCCCCGCGGCCGCGGCCGGCTTCGTGGGCCTGCTGTCGCTGTTCAACATGGGCGGCCGCTTCTTCTGGGCATCGTCGTCGGACTGGATTGGCCGCAAGAACACCTATTTCGTGTTCTTCGCGCTGGGCGCCGTGCTGTACTGGATGGTTCCGCAACTGGGCGCCAGCGGCAATATCGCGCTGTTCGTGCTCGGTTACTGCGTGATCATGTCGATGTACGGCGGCGGCTTCGCCACCATCCCGGCGTACCTGGCCGACATGTTCGGCACCGCCTTCGTGGGCGGCATCCACGGCCGTCTGCTGACGGCCTGGGCCGCCGCGGGCATCGCCGGCCCGGTGCTGGTGAACTACATCCGCGAATACCAGGTGGCGAACGGCGTCGTGGGCGCCCAGGCCTATGCGATGACGCTGCACATCATGGCTGCGCTGCTGGTGGGCGGTTTCATCTGCAACCTGCTGGTGTCGCGCGTGAACGCCAAGCACCATATGAGCGATTCGGACGTGGCCCAGCTTGGCGCCAGCGCCGGTGCGGCCCACTAAGCGGAAAGGAGTCTCCAAATGGAAAACCAGAACCTGAACGCACATCCGACCAACAAGGGCCTGCTGGCCGTCTTCTGGCTGTATGTGCTGGTACCGCTGGTCTGGGGCGTGTCGAACACGATCACCCAGGCGCTGAAGCTGTTCCAGTAAGCGTAAGCGCCCGCCCGGAAGGGCGCGCACGGAAGGCCGCAAGTCATTGCGGCCTTTTTTGTTTTTTGCATGCGTGCACGGCCGGAATGCAGCATTCCATACGTGCGGCTTGGCGCAATGCCGAAACGCTTCATACACTTGACGGGCCGCCTCACCCCCTCCCCCCTCACACCCGGAGAGCATATGAAGATCGATCTGTCGGGCAAGACTGCCCTGGTAACTGGTTCCACCGCCGGTATCGGCTTTGCGACGGCGCGTGGCCTGGCTGAATCGGGCGCACGCGTCATCCTCAACGGCCGCAGCCAGGCCAGTGTCGACAAGGCCATCGCCAGCCTGAAGTCGGCCGTGCCCGATGCCAACGTAACGGGTTTTGCCGGCGACCTCGTCGAGGCCGCGGCGTCCGAAGCCCTGGTCAAGGCGCATCCCGACGTCGACATCCTGGTGAACAACCTCGGCATCTTCCAGCCGCAGGACTTCTTCGAGATTCCCGACAGCGAGTGGTCACGGTTCTTCGAGGTCAATGTACTCACGGGCGTGCGGCTATCGCGCGCCTATGCGCCGGGCATGGTCCAGCGCAAATGGGGCCGCATCGTGTTCGTGGCTTCGGAATCGGGCATCAACATCCCCGTGGAGATGATCCACTACGGCTTTACCAAGACCGCCCAGCTGGCGGTATCGCGCGGCCTGGCCAAGCGGCTGGCCGGCACGGGCGTGACCGTGAATTCGGTGCTGCCCGGCCCCACGCTGTCCGAAGGCGTGGAAGCGATGCTAAAGGACGAGATCGCCAGAACCGGCAAGCCCGCGGAAGAAGTGGCTGCCGACTTCGTCAAGGCCCATCGCAGTTCGTCGCTGATCCAGCGCGCGGCCAGCGTGGACGAAGTGGCCAACATGATCGTCTACGCGTGCTCGAAGCAGGCGTCGGCCACCACCGGCGCGGCGCTGCGCGTCGATGGCGGCGTAGTCGATACGATCATCTGACGGCTGGCTATTCCTGCTGGCTATTCCTGCCCGCGCCGGTGGCGCATCAGCGCGGCCATCGCCGCGGATGCGCCCACCACTAGCGCCGTCGTCAATATCGGATGGCGGGCAGAGGCCGTGTACGGCCACGATTTCAACGCGCGGCGATCGCCGGTCCGCTCCACGAGGCTGTTGCCGGCCGCATGCAGCGCGTTGTCGTCGCGTGGGCCTGCCGGGCTATCGGTCTGCTGCGCGCGGCCCATGAAGCGCCGCATGAAGCGATCGAACGTGTGCGGCGCGTAGTACGCCGCGGCCGAGAACGCCTTGGCCGATGCGCCCACGAACATATCGCGGCGCGGATGTTCGGCGGCAAACAGGATGGCCTCGGCCGCCATCGACGGATCGTAAAGCGGCGGCGCCTGCTTGGGCTCCACGTGCAGAAAGTTCTTTGCGTGCGTGACGATGGGCGTGTCCAGCCCGGCGGCCTTGATCAGCGTAACGGACACCGGCGCCTTTTCCTGCTCCAGTTCCAGCCGCAAGGTGTCGGTAAATCCCTTGATGGCATGCTGTGACGCGACATACGCGCTCTGCAACGGCAGCGGACAGTCGCACGACTCGCTACCCATGTTGACGATGGCCCCGCCGTTCTGCCGCAGATGCGCCACCGCGGCCAGCGAGCCATGCACCACACCCCAGTAATTCGTTTCGAACAGGCGGCGGTGGTCTTCCAGCGGCACATCGTCGTGACGTCCGAAGATCGTCACCCCGGCGTTATTGACCCAGGTATCGAAACCACCAAAGCGCTCGATGGCCGACTGCGCGATCTGCGCCACGTCCTCGTGCTTGCCCACATCAGCGGTGACGGTGATGACTTCCGTGCCGCTCTCGCGCAATTCCTCCGCAAGCTTGTGCAACGCATCCTCGCCGCGCGCCACCAGCACCAGCCTGGCACCGAGCGCGGCGGCCTTGCGCGCCGTGACGAGCCCCACCCCGCTGGTGGCACCCGTCAGCACGATGACCTGCGAGCCAATCTTCTTCAGCGTCTTCATCTTTCCCCTCTTGCACGGCAACGAATCGAATCGGTCGGGTGAATCGGGTCAGGTCCGATCTCCCGCAGACGTCGCACATCCCGTGCCCGCGTGCAACGCGCACCGCAGCCAGTGTGCGGCGCAGCAAAGCCAGTCAGTATTTACAAACACGGTAAAAAGTCCGCCATCGATGTAGGACGGCTCCGGCTTTCGCACGCGGCGTGCGCTGCATAAGCTGGAACGAACCTGTTCCCCGAGTGCCCCCAGTGCATCCGCGCATGCCCAAGACCGCCACCACCGATGCCTCCACAGCGCCCCTGGGCAAGTACCAGCGCAAGCGCGATTTCGCCGCGACGCCAGAACCGCACGGCAAGCGCGGCACCAGAAAGAAGAACGATGCCCATGCCTTCGTGATCCAGAAGCACGCCGCCCGGCGGCTGCACTATGACTTCCGGCTGGAAATGGATGGCACGCTCAAGAGCTGGGCCGTACCGAAGGGGCCAAGCTACGACCCCGCCGACAAGCGCATGGCCGTGCATGTGGAAGACCATCCGCTGGACTACGCCGATTTCGAGGGCGTGATTCCGGCCGGTCACTACGGCGCGGGCACGGTGATCGTGTGGGACCGTGGCGAATGGATTCCGGACGAGGACCCCGAGGCCGGCTATCGCGACGGCAAGCTCAAGTTCGAACTGCGCGGCGAAAAAATGCAGGGACACTGGACGCTGGTGCGCATGGGCGGCAAGAAGGCCCGTGACGACAATGCGTGGCTGCTGATCAAGGAGCGCGATGCATTCGCGCGCCCCGCGTCCGAGTTCAACGTCGTGGAGGCGATGCCGGACAGTGTGCTGGCGGGCACCGCAAAACCGACGAAGCAGGCCGCAAGCAAGACATCGAAATCGAAGGCCGGTGCAAAGACCAGGGGCGGACGCCACGCAGCAGTCGCGCTGCCAGCCGGTGCAAAGAAGGCAGCGTTGCCACTGACGCTGGCGCCGCAACTGGCCACGCTCGTCGACAAACCGCCCGCCGAACCCGGCCAATGGCAGTTCGAAATCAAGTTCGACGGCTATCGCATCGTGGCCCGCATCGACGGCAAGGACGTGCGGCTATTCACGCGCAATGGCAACGACTGGACCTCGAAGCTGCGCGCACTGGCGGCGGAAATTGCCAGCCTGGGCTGGCCCGACGGCTGGATCGATGGCGAGATCGTGGTGGTGAACTCGCAGGGCATTGCCGACTTCCAGGCGCTGCAGAATGCCTTCGAGACATCGCACGCCGAGGCCATCCAGTTCTATGCGTTCGATCTGCCCTACTACGCCGGCCACGATCTGCGCGCGATACCGCTGGCCGAGCGCCGCGCCCTGCTCCACCGCCTGCTTGCCGACCATCATTCAAGCCGGCTGCGCTTCAGCGACAACTTCGAAGGCGACCCCAAGGACATGCTCGATGCCGCCTGCCGCATGAAGATGGAAGGCATTATCGGCAAGCGAGTGGACGCGCCCTATGTCAGCGCGCGCGCGGGCTCATGGATCAAGCTCAAGTGCCAGAACCGCCAGGAGTTCGTGATCGGCGGCTTTACCGACCCCAAGGGCAGCCGCAATGGACTGGGGTCCCTGCTGCTGGGCGTGCATGACGCCGAAGGAAAGCTGCGCTACGCCGGCAACGTCGGCACCGGCTTTGACGTGGCGATGCTCGACGCACTGCGCAAGCGGCTCGATCCACTGCGCACCGATACCGCGCCCTTCGATCCCTTGCCGCGCGGCATCAAAGGCCACTGGGTCAAGCCGAAGCTCGTGGCGGAAGTCACGTTTGGCGCCTGGACGCGGGAGGGCCGTATCCGGCATTCCGTCTTTCACGCGCTGCGCACTGACAAGCCGGCTTCAACCGTCACGCTGGAGCAGCCAGCCAGCGCCGCTTCGAAACGCGGCACGCAACATCAGCGCCCATCCGCGGAAACATCCACCGTGAAGACATCGGCAGCCGCGAAAACCGCCATCGGCAAGGTTGTCGTCACCAATGCGGATCGCGTGATCGACAAGTCCACCGGGCTGACCAAGGGCGACCTGGTCGCCTACTATGCGCGCGCCGCCGAACTGATGCTGCCGCATCTGAAAGGCCGCCCGTTGGCGCTGGTGCGCGCCCCTTCCGGCCTCGACGGCGAGCAGTTCTTCCAGCGGCACGGCGACACCCTGCACGTGAAGGGCGTCAAGGCACTCGACCCCGAGCTGTGGCCCGGCCATCCGCCGTTGCTGGAGATCACCACAGCGGCGGCGATCGTCGAAGCGGCGCAGCTCAACGTGGTGGAATTCCACACGTGGAATGCCAAGGCGCGCAGCATCGACAAGCCTGACCAGATCGTGTTCGACATCGACCCCGGCGAAGGCGTGAGCTGGCGCACGATCCAGGAAGGCGCCAGCCTGCTCAAGGCCATGCTCGACGAGCTGGCGCTGCACTGCTTTCTCAAGACCAGCGGTGGCAAGGGCTTGCATGTGGTGGTGCCGCTGTCGGCGCGTGCGGGCTGGGACGAAGTGCGCGATTTTTCGCAGGACGTGGTCAGCCATATGGCCCGGACCATTCCCGAGCGCTTTGTAGCGAAGAGCGGCCCGCGCAACCGGGTTGGCAAGATTTTCATCGATTACCTGCGCAATGGTGTCGGCGCTACCACGGCCGCCGCATTCTCGGCGCGGGCGCGCCCCGGCCTGGGCGTATCGATGCCCGTCAGCTGGGATGAACTCGACGGCCTGACAGGCGCGGCGCAGTGGACCATCGCCAACGTCGACAAGCGGCTCGATGAACTGGCGCGCCACGATCCCTGGACCGGCCACGACAAGGTACGCCAGACCCTCACACGGGCGCGCAAGCTGCTCGGCGATACCTGAGCGCGGCACCCTGCCCGCGATCATCCCTTACGCCATCGCGGGACGCGCGGCACGCAGCCGCTGTCGGTGTTCATCTGTCAGTCAGTCGGCATGCGCGGCACGGTTCTTGCCACTGTGCACCTGAAACAGGGGCGCCGAGCGTCAGTGAGTGCACAGAGAAACGATGAGACAAGACCCCGATCCCTGGTATTCGAGCGAATTCTGGCAACGCGCAATCATCGGCGTGCTGTTACTCGCACTGGCCTGGCTGCTGGCTTCGCCGGCAGATGCGCGGGCCACCGCCTGCCGGGCGCAGCAGGGCGAGAGCGCGCCGTGAAATTGCAACGACAACGCCGGGGGTCGCAAGTCAAAGATACAAACACTATGGGCGAAGCACAGGTAAGAATTACAACTCAGGATAGGTCGACGCCACCTGCACGGTACGCGGCGGGTGTCGCTGTGCCGCTTGATGCACTGTTCATCGGGGATTTCGCCTTTATCAATGTCAA
>DAIOET010000170.1:0-8494 GCA_036746135.1 Cupriavidus sp. | reverse complement strand
GAAGACATGAACATGCTGGAACGAATGGACGCAAGGCTTCCCCTGTCGTCCGAGGAGCGCATGTTGCTCGACAGCGTCATGGAAGTCTGCAAGACGCAGATTGCACCGCGGGCGGCGGACTACGATCGTAGCGGAGCATTTCCGTGGGAAAACGTGCGCGCCATCAATGAACTGGGACTGAACGCGATGTTCGTGCCGGATCAGTATGGCGGCGCGCAGCTTAGCTTCCTGAGCTACCTTGCATGTGTACGCGAGATTTCAAAGGCATGCGCGTCCACCGGCATCATCTGGGCCACGAACTACCACGCCATCAAGCCGCTGATCGAATACGGCAACGAGGAGCAGAAGAGCCGATTGCTCCCTCGCATCGCCGAGGGCGGGCTGGCCTCCCTGGCGATTACGGAGCCTTCCGCAGGTTCCGATGCCACCGGAATGCGCACGAGTTTCACCCCCGATGGCGATGACATCATTATCCAGGGTGGAAAGACCTTCATCACCAATGGCGACGTCGCGGATCTCTATCTGGTGTTCGGCAAGTGGTCGGACATTCCGGACCCGAAGGGCGCCATTTCCGTGCTGATTCTGGAGAAAGGTACAGACGGCCTGCGCGTAATGGG
Organism: Cupriavidus sp.; assembly: GCA_036746135.1. Lineage (GTDB taxonomy): Bacteria > Pseudomonadota > Gammaproteobacteria > Burkholderiales > Burkholderiaceae > Cupriavidus. Next base: position 7,877 of record DAIOET010000170.1, on the reverse strand, counting down.
CACCGAGCACAAAATGGGTACCCGCGCATCGAGCACGGCGAGTCTTGCATTCGACGGCTGCCGCGTGCCGCGCGCCAACCTCATCGGCAACCCCGGGGAAGGTCTGCAGATCCTCTTCGGCTCGTTGAATCGCTCCCGCCCCAGCGTTGCCGCACATGCGCTGGGGATCGCGCGTGCCGCGTTCGAAGATGCGGTGGAATACATCAACGAACGTCGTCAATCGGGCAAGCGCATCCTGGAGTTCCAGGGCATCCAGTTCATGCTCGCCGATCTTGCGACGGAACTCGCACTTTGCGAGTCATGGCTATGGCGAGTTGGCGAGATGGTCGATGCCGGCGACCAGGACTTTGGCATCGAAGCCTCGATGCTCAAGCTGCGCGCCACTGACGCCGCCATGCGTATCACCACCGATGCGGTGCAGTTGCTTGGGGGCTATGGATACTGCAATGACTACCGCGTGGAGCGGCTGATGCGCGACGCCAAGATCACGCAGATTTGGGAAGGGACCAACCAGGTCCATCGCCAGTTGATCGGCCGCAGCTTTCTGAAGAAATAGGAGACATATCGTGACGACCATTCAAACCGTCGGGATCGCCGGCGCCGGCACCATGGGTGCGGGTATTGCGATCGTTGCAGCCCGGGCGGGATTTCGCACCATCGTATTCGATACGCGGCAAGACGCTCTGGACCGCGCGCGCGGCCAGACCGAGGCCTTTCTCAAGAAGTCCGAAGAACGGGGCAAGCTGCCAGCCGGCGCAGCCGCTGAAGCGTTGGCGCGCTGGGAAGGCACCACTCAACTGGCAGATCTTGCTAGCTGCGACCTTGTCATCGAAGCGATCTTCGAGGATCTTGGTGTCAAGCACCAGTTGTTCAGCCAACTCCACGAGGTCTGCCCCGAAAACACCATCTTTGCGTCGAACACGTCGACCATCTCGATTACCGAGATTGCAGGCGGATCGGGACGGCCAGATCGATTCGTGGGCATGCACTTTTGCCTGCCGGCACAGCTCATGAAGCTGATCGAAATGTCACCCGGCCTTGCTACGTCCGAGGAGACGTTCCAGAAGGCCTGGGCGTTCGCCGAAGCCATGGGACAAAAGCCGGTCACCACGCAGGATACGCCCGGGTTCATCCTCAACTACTTCCTGATCCCGTTCAACAACGATGCCATCCGGCTGGTCGAGCAAGGCGTTGCCGACCCCGCCGACATTGACCTCGCGATCAAGACCGCGCTTGGCTATCCGATGGGTCCTCTCGAACTGCTAGATCTGGTTGGCATGGATACCCAGAAGCTGTTATGCGAAGCCATGCATGGCCTTACGCATGAACCTCGTGCGGCATGCCCGCCCCTTGTGCGCCGCATGATTGCCGCCAATCACCTGGGCAAGAAGACCGGCCGTGGCTTCCACGCCTACGGCAACACCAAGATGTTCGGAGCCTGACATGCACTATGAGATCGTGAAGACCGGCGAGAGCCGCTCGTTCCCCGCCCCGCATCGTTTCGTCGAGCAGGCATCGGGCAACGCCGAGGGCGTCGTCTATCTCGGCGCTGGTGCCGGGCTTTCGTATGCTGCAGCCTCGGATCTGGCACAGCGTACCTTCGTGGCCATCGAACTGGGCACGGAGTGTCTTGGCAACCATACCGGGGAGAGTCGAGGCCAGGAAGGCTCAAATGTGGTGGGCTTTGCCCGTTTCCGCTTGGGCGATGCCGAGCCAAGTCCGCTCGTAGAACTCGTCAAGCAGCCCAACACACAGCCGTCTGCCATTGCATCCGCCAAGGCGGCCTTTGAAGCGGCTGGGCTGGTCGTGGCAATCTGCAACGATTTTCCGGGCCGCATCGTCAATCGATTGATTCGTCCCTACTTCAACGCCGCTCTGCGGCGTCTCGACGAGAAGCTGGCGAGCGCGGACGATCTGGACAAGACACTGTGCCTCGGACTCGGCTATCCCGAGGGTCCGATTGCCCTGCTGGATCGCACCGGCTTGGTCGACCATTTTCATGTGACCACAGCGCTGCATGAAGCACTGGGACAGGAGCCCTACGCGCCCGCGCGGCGCGCTCGCGTAGCGGCGGAACGTGCTGGCGCCGAATCCAGGAAGGCGCCATGAGCCAGCCACTCGACGGTGTGAAGGTACTTGATTTCAGTACCCTCCTGCCCGGACCGCTCTGCTCACTGCTACTTGCGGAATCGGGAGCCGAAATCATCAAGTTCGAGCGTCCGGGGCGCGGTGACGAGATGCGGTCGTACGAACCCAAGGTAAATGTCGACAGCGCGAACTTTGTGATGCTCAACCGTGGCAAGCACTCGGTAGCGATCGATCTGAAATCGCCGGATACACTGGCGCGCCTCACGCCACTGATCCGCGAAGCCGACGTGCTGATCGAGCAGTTTCGGCCCGGTGTCATGGAACGGCTTGGACTTGGCTTTGAAAGCCTGATCGAGATCAATCCGCGGCTGATCTACTGCTCGATCACTGGCTTTGGTCAGCATGGCCCCCGCGCCGCCGAGGCGGCCCATGATCTGAACTACGTTGCGGCCTCGGGCACGCTCTCGCTGACCGCCGGCAAGGATGGTGCGCCAGTGTTGCCCCCTGCCCTGATCGCCGATATTGCAGGCGGCACGTATCCAGCCATGATCAACATTCTGCTGGCACTACGTCAGCGCGACCAGACTGGCTCGGGTGTTCATCTTGATATCGCGATGGCGGACAATCTGTTCACCTTCCAGTACTGGGGCCTGGGCAACGGCGCCCTCGGTGCCTGGCCCGGCACGGCCTCGGACCTCGTAACAGGTGGAACGCCGCGCTACCAGATCTACCGCACGGCCGACGACGCATTCCTTGCGGCAGCGCCATTGGAAGACAAGTTCTGGGAGAACTTCCTGCGACTGGTCGGTCTCGACGCAAACGCCATGGCGCGTCTGACTCCTGCGCAAGCCATCGAAGCCGTCGCGGACGCCATCGCCCAGCATCCTGCGGCGTATTGGGAAGACCGCTTCGCAGGGCACGATGTGTGCACGAGCCGCGTAGTCAGTCTCGAAGAAGCACGTCATGCTCCGCATTTCCTGGAACGCGGCGTCTTCTCGCGCACCGTGACGACTGCGCAGGGTGCGGCAATGCCTGCCCTGCCCACTCCCATCGCCCCGGCCTTCCGCGACAAGGACGAGACTCGCCAGGCGCCTGCGCTTGGCGCCCACAATGCCATGCTGCATCGTTAAGGGCCTCACATGAAAGCTATCGTTATCCAAGAGTTTGGTAGCCCATCGTCGGTGGCTGTCGGCGAACTGCCAACGCCCGACGTCGGGGATCAGGATGTACTCGTCGAAGTTCACGCCGCAGCAGTGAACTATCCCGACGTGCTGGTCGTACAAGGCAAGTACCAGATACTGCCGCAACGTCCGTTCGCGCCCGGGAAAGATGCAGCGGGCATCGTGCGCGCTACCGGCGCCGGCGTGACCCATCTCAAGCCCGGAGATCGTGTCGTGGCCCAACTCGAATACGGGGCCTTCGCCGAACTGGTCAGCGCCAAGGGGGCCGCCTGCTTTCGCATCCCGGACACCATGCCATTCGAGGATGCCGCCGCCATGGGCCTGGTCTACCAGACCGCCTACTTCGCCCTAATGGAGCGGGGCGGATTTCAACCCGGTGAAACGGTCCTGGTCACCGGCGCCGCCGGCGGCGTCGGTTCGGCTGCGATTCAGATCGTCAAGGGATTGGGCGGCATTGCATTGGCCGGTATTGCGGGAGGAAAGCAATCGATCGGTGCGACACAACTCGGCGCCGATGCCGTGATCGACCTGTCTGTGCCCGAGTTGCGTGAGTCATTGCGGGAACAGGTGCGTGATGCCACGAACCAGCACGGCGCCGACGTCCTGCTCGACACACTGGGTGGCGATGTGTTCGATGCCGCGCTACGCGCCATGGCCTGGTCCGGCCGTGCTGTGGTCATTGGTTTCGCTGCTGGGCGTATCCCAGAGATAAAGGCGAACTATCTGCTGGTCAAGAATATTGGCGTCAGCGGATTGCAATGGAGCGACTATCGCGACCGGCAACCGGAAAAAGTCCTCGCAGTGCAGCAGGAACTGTTTGGCCTCTATGAGGCTGGTGCCATCCGACCCCGGATCGCGGCAAGCCTGCCTCTTGCACGTGCCGGCGAGGCATTGGCACAACTGGCATCTGGACAAGCTTCCGGAAAGTATGTCCTGACGCTGCAGTAAGACGCGCTCGCTCAACACAACAAGCTTATTGGCCCCCCCGACGCAGCCGCATGCAGATCCATGCGGCTGCGTTGTGCCATGTTTTCTCGATCAGTGAGTAACACAGCATGAACCTCCAATCCACTGTCAAAACTCCCATACAGTCGCTCGGCATCGTTGGCACGGGCGCCATGGGCCGGGGCATCGCCCAGATCGCCGCCCAGGCGGGCTTGACCGTCAGCCTGTTCGACGTCAACGCCCAGGCCGTGGCCGCCGCGCGCCAGTACCTGCAGGACACCTTTGCCAAGCTGGCCGACAAGGGCAAGATCAGCGCCGCCGACAGCGAGGCCGCGCTGGCCCGCGTGAAGGCGTGCAACGCGCTGGAAGACCTGGCCGGCTGCGACATGGTGGTGGAAGCCATCGTCGAACGCCTGGACGTCAAGCGCGACCTGGTGGCCAAGCTCGAAGCGATTCTGCCTGAAGACGCCGTGATCGCGTCGAACACGTCGTCGCTGTCGATCACCGCCATCGCCGTGGGCGCGAAGAAGCCGGGCCGCGTGGTCGGCTACCACTTCTTCAACCCCGTGCCGCTGATGAAGGTCGTGGAAGTGATCGATGGCCTGTCGGGCGACCCCGCCGTGGGCGACCGCCTGATGGAGCTGTCGCGCCGCATGGGCCATACGCCGGTGCGCTGCAAGGACATGCCGGGCTTTATCGTGAACCATGCCGGCCGCGGCATGAACATCGAGGGCCTGAAGGCCGCGCAGGAAGGCGTGGCCGAGTTCGTCGACATCGACAACATCATGCGCGAGCAGGCTGGCTTCCGCATGGGTCCGTTCGAGCTGATGGACCTGACCGGGTTGGACGTGTCGCACCCGGTGATGGAATCGATCTACAACCAGTTCTACCAGGAGCCGCGCTATCGTCCGTCGCCGATCACGGCGCTGCGTTCGGTAGGCGGCCTGCTCGGCCGCAAGACCGGCGCCGGCTTCTACGCATATCCGGAAGGCCAGAAGCAGGTACCCGCCGCAAAGCCGGTACCCGATGCCCGTCCGGCCAGTGTGTGGGTAAGCCGCGCCAACGAGCGTGGCCACGCCATGACCGTGAAGCTGCTGACCGCGCTGGGCGTGACCGTCGAAGCCGGTAACCAGCCGTCGGCCGATGCGCTGATCGTCGTGACGCCGCTGGGTCTGGACGCCACCACTGCCGCGCTGGAAGAAGGCCTGGACGCCACGCGCGTGGTCGCCATCGACACGCTGCTGCCGTTCGAAGCCACCAAGCGCCGCACGCTGATGACCACGCCGGCCACCAGCGCCGGTGCCCGTGACGCCGCGCACGGCCTGTTCGCCAGCGATGGCGTGCCGGTGACCGTGATCCGCGACTCGGCCGGTTTCATCGCGCAGCGCATCATCGGCTGCATCGTGAACATCGCCAGCGACATCGCCCAGCAACGCATCGCCACGCCGACCGATATCGACCTGGCCGTGAACCTGGGCCTCGGCTATCCGAAGGGTCCGCTGGCACTGGGCGACACGATCGGCGCCGACGTGATCCTGGAAGTGCTGCGCAATATGAACCGCCTGACCGGCGACATGCGCTACCGTCCGAGCCCGTGGCTGTGGCGCCGCGCCGGCCTGGGCCTGTCGCTGCTGACCGAGGAAGCCTGATCGAATGGGCGCCCCGCCGAGACACGGGGCGCCCTTTTTGCATTTGCCCCAGGAATCCGTTCCAGAAACTGAAGATAACGAGGCTGCCATGACTGCCCAGTTGCTGTCCGAACGCGTCGACGCGACGCTCGTGCTGACCATTTCCAACCCGGAGGCGCGCAACGCGCTGCATCCGGACATCTACGCCGCATCGCAGGAAGCGCTCGAAGTGGCCGCCCGCGACGACTCGATCCGTGCCGTGGTGCTGACCGGCGCCAATGGCGTGTTCTGCGCCGGCGGCAATCTGAACCGCCTGCTTGGCAACCGTGCACAACCGCCGTCGGTACAGGCCGAGAGCATCGAAACGCTGCATCACTGGATCGAATCGTTCCACGCATTCCCCAAGCCGATCATTGCGGCAGTGGAAGGCCCCGCCGCCGGCGCCGGCTTCTCGCTCGTGCTGGCCTGCGACTACGTGGTGGCTGCCAGCGACGCCAAGTTCGTGATGGCCTACGTCAAGGTCGGGCTGACACCCGACGGCGGCGGCTCGTATGAAATCGCGCGCATGCTGCCGCGCCAGCTGGCCAGCGAAATCCTGATGGAAGGCAAGCCGGTGGACCCCGCCCGCCTGGCGCACTTCGGCATCGTCAACCGCGTGGTGCAGCCGGGTCACGCGCTGACCGAAGCGCTGCGCATCGCCGAGAATCTGGCGAAGGAGTCGCCCAATGCCGTGCGCGGCATGAAGGCGCTGATCAACCACGCCGGCACCGCCACGCTGACCGAGCACCTGGCGGCCGAGCGCGACAGCTTTGTGGCCGCCCTGCACCACAAGGACGGCGGCGAGGGCATCACGGCCTTCCTTGAAAAGCGCAAGCCAAACTATCGATAACGCAAACCTTCGAATGCGTCTTCGGCAAACGATCACAAAATAAAGATACTGCGGAGAGAGACAACATGAGCAGCAACGTATCGCACTTTGAAGGCACGCGCCCCGTGGCAGACCAGCAGCGCTTCGACGTGGGCGCGCTGGAGGCCTGGATGCGCCAGCACGTTGAAGGTTTCGCTGGCCCGCTGACCGTCGAGCAATTCAAGGGCGGCCAGTCCAACCCCACATTCAAACTGATCACGCCGGGCCAGACCTACGTGATGCGCGCGAAGCCGGGGCCGAAGTCAAAGCTGCTGCCGTCCGCCCATGCCATCGAGCGCGAGTACCGCGTGATGAAGGCGCTGGCGGGCACGGACGTGCCCGTAGCCCACATGTACGCGCTGTGCGAGGACGAAGACGTGATCGGCCGCGCGTTCTACATCATGGAGTTCGTCAGCGGCCGCGTGCTGTGGGACCAGTCGCTGCCCGACATGAGCACGGCCGAACGCGGCGCGATCTACGACGAGATGAACCGCGTCATCGCCGCGCTGCACACGGTGGACTACAAGGCGATTGGCCTGGCCGACTACGGCAAGCCCGGCAACTACTTCCAGCGCCAGATCGAGCGCTGGAGCAAGCAATACAAGCTGTCGGAAACCGAATCGATCCCGGCGATGGATCAACTGATGGCCTGGCTGCCCGAGCATATCCCGCAGGAGGATATGGACCTGACGAGCATCGTCCACGGCGACTACCGGCTCGACAACCTGATGTTCCACCCCACCGAGCCGCGCGTGCTGGCCGTGCTGGACTGGGAGCTGTCCACGCTGGGCCATCCGATGGCGGACTTCGGTTATCACTGCATGAGCTGGCACATCCAGCCGGGCCAGTTCCGCGGCATCGCCGGCCTGGACCACAAGAGCCTGGGCATTCCCGACGAAGCGACCTACCGGCGCCTGTACGAACAGCGCACGGGCCGCCAGATCACTGGCGACTGGAATTTCTACCTCGCCTTCAGCATGTTCCGGATTGCCGGCATCTTGCAGGGCATCATGAAGCGCGTGGTGGACGGTACGGCATCGTCGGCGCAGGCACTCGACGCCGGCAAGCGCGCCCGCCCGATGGCGGAAATGGGCTGGGAGTACGCGAAGAAGTCCGGCGCTTGAGGGG
>DAIOET010000169.1:0-8528 GCA_036746135.1 Cupriavidus sp. | reverse complement strand
AGCACGGCGTGCAGATCAAGGGCGTGACGCTCGATCTGGCGCAGATGATCAGCCGCAAGGCGGCCATCGTCGACAAATTCACGGGCGGCGTGGAATTCCTGTTCCGCAAGAACAAGGTCACGTGGATCAAGGGGCACGGCAAGCTCAAGGGTCGTGCGGCCGATGGCGTGATCACCGTGGAGGCTGGTGAAGGTGGCGAGACCAAGCCCTACACCGCGCGCAACGTCATCATCGCCACCGGTTCCAAGGCGCGCCACCTTCCTGGGGTGCCGGTCGACAACAAGATCGTGTCCGATAACGAGGGCGCGCTGTCCTTCGATTCCGTCCCGAAAAAGCTCGCGGTGATCGGTGCGGGCGTCATCGGCCTGGAACTCGGTTCGGTCTGGCGCCGGCTCGGTGCCGAAGTGACCATCCTTGAGGCGCTGCCCGCTTTCCTGGGCACCGTCGATGAAGCAATCGCCAGGGAAGCCGCCAAGCTGTTCAAGAAGCAGGGGCTGACGATTCACCTGGGCGTCAACATCGGCGAGGTGAAGGCCAAGGCCAAGGGCGTGACCATCAGCTACAAGGACAAGGACGGCGCCGACCAGAAGCTCGATGCGGACCGCCTGATCGTGTCGATCGGCCGCGTGCCGAATACCGACGACCTGGGTCTCGACGCCGTGGGACTGGCCACGGACGCGCGTGGCTTTATCCCGGTCGATGACCAGTGCCGCACCTCGGTGCCCGGTGTCTATGCCATCGGCGATGTGGTACGCGGGCCGATGCTGGCGCACAAGGCCGAAGACGAAGGGGTGATGGTGGCCGAAGTCATCGACGGCCAGAAGCCACACATCGACTACAACTGCATTCCCTGGGTGATCTACACCGAGCCGGAGATTGCCTGGGTGGGCAAGACCGAGGCGCAGCTCAAGGCCGAAGGCCGCGAATACCGGACGGGCCAGTTCCCGATGCAGGCCAACGGCCGCGCGATGGGCATGGGCCGCCCCGATGGCTTTATCAAGATGATTGCCGACGCGAAGACCGACGAGCTGCTGGGCGTGCATATCATCTCGGCCAATGCCTCGGATCTGATTGCCGAAGGCGTGGCGGCGCTGGAATTCAAGGCGGCGTCCGAAGACATCGGCATCATCAGCCACCCTCACCCGTCGCTGTCGGAAGTCATGCGCGAAGCCGCGCTGGCGGTGCAGAAGCGAGCGTTGAATATGTGATGGGATGGTGGATGTCTGGCGCCCTCTACGGCAATCCGTTGGGCGCCGGTCAATCCACCGCCGACACAAACCGCTTGCGATACTCAGCCGGCGTCACGCCCACCACGCGCAGGAACGCGCGCCGCAGCGTGTCGACGCTGGAAAACCCACACTCGGCCGCCACCTGCTTGGGCACGATGTTGCCCTCCTCCAGCAACTGGCGCGCCGCCGTCACACGCGCCGCTTCCACCCAGTTCGCCGGTGTCACGCCCACCTCCTCCTGAAACAGGCGCGACAGGTGCCTGGCGCTGACACCGATCCGCGCGGCCAGGCTGGGCACGTCATGCGCCGCCGCTGGATGCGCGGCGACCCATCGCTGCAATTCCTGGAGCGCCGAACGATTGGCGGCGGCCGGTGCTTCGCGGCGGCTGAACTGGCCCTGCCCGCCGGGTCGCTTGAAAAACATCACCAGTTGGCTGGCCACTTTCAGCGCGATATCGCGGCCCAGATCTTCTTCCACCAGGGCCAGCGCCAGGTCCATGCCCGCCGTGACGCCAGCCGCCGTCCGCAGCTTGCCGTCGCGCACGTGAATCGCATCGGCATCCACGGATACCTTCGGAAAGCGTGCCGCCAGCACATCCGCCGCCGCCCAGTGCGTGGTGACGCGACGGCCATCGAGCAATCCCGCTTCCGCCAGCAGGAACGCGCCACTGCATACCGAGCCGTAGCGTCGTGCCGCCGGAGCGGCATGGCGCAGCCAGTCCAGCACCAGTGGTTCGGCCGGCGCATCGCCGGCATGCGGCGCGCCCGCCACCAGCAGCGTATGGAAACGCGGCAACCGCGCGCCCGCCGGGTCGTCCTCGATCACGATATCGGGCAGCAACCGGGCACCCGACGATGCCGTGACCGGCCCGCGCCGCACCGCCACTACCTGCATCTGATAGACCCTGGTCCCGGCCTGGGCGTTGGCTTCGGCAAAGACATCGAGCGGGCCTGATACGTCCAGCAGCTGAACGCCTTCAGTGGCCAACAGGCCGATGGTTCGGGTAGCAGGCATGGCGAGAAAAGGTTGATGGTGCGCCGATCGTCCGGAAATCCCGGCTATGTCCCAATTCGTCGCAACAAGACGATTGAAGACATACTACCCGCACTCCTAGACTCCAGGCAACCCTCACCGAACTGGAGTCAAACGATGCACTTCACCGTAGGCGACATCGCCATTCCCGACAGCAAGCTGGCCCGCGAAATCACCGAACTCGTGCGCGACACCGAGTCGCCGCTGCTGTTCCATCACTCAAGCCGCGTCTACTATTGGGCGGCGCTGGCCGGCCTGCACCGTGGCCTCGAATACGACCGCGAACTGCTCTACGCTGGCGCGATGTTCCATGACATGGGGCTGACTCACGCACACAGCAGCCCGGACAAGCGGTTCGAGGTCGATGGCGCCAACGCCGCGGCCGATTTCCTGCGCAGCCGTGGCATTGGTGAACGCGAAGTGGAAAAGGTCTGGACCGCCATCGCACTGCACACCACGCCGGGCGTCCCCGAATTCATGGCACCCGAGATTGCATTGGTGACGGCAGGCGTCGAGATGGATGTGCTCGGCATTCGCTACGAGACGTTTGCCGATGCCGACCGCGAGACAGTGGTGCACGCGCATCCGCGCAGCGGGAACTTCAAGGAAGACATCATCGAGGCGTTCTACAACGGCATTCGCCACAAGCCGGACACCACGTTCGGCAACGTCAAGGCCGATGTACTGGCCGACAAGGAACCGCACTTTCATCGCGGCAACTTCTGCAGCGTGATTCGCTGCTCGGCCTGGAAGGGCTGAAGCCGCTAGCGGCGTTCAAGCCGGCAACGGCGCATATCGGCGCACCAGGTCGCCGAGCACGCCGATGCCGACGGGCTTCACCAGGACCTCGTCGACGCCGGCAGCCATGCACGCCCGGTGCACCTTGCGGTCGTCGGTTGCCGTGACGACCACGATCCAAAGATGACGGTCCGTGCCCTGCTCCGCGTCACGCACGGCGCGGGCCAGGGCCAGGCCGTCCATGCCGGGCAACTCGATATCGGTCAGCAGCAAGGCGGCTCCGCCCTGCTGCAGCGCAGCCCACGCATCGTCACCGCGTTCGCAAGTCACCACCTGGCAACCGCCGATGCGTTGCAACTGCTCCCGCAAGACCATCAGATACACGGGATGATCTTCGGCGACGACGATGCGTGGCAATGTCGGCAAGGCGGCGGTGACGTCGGGCACGGCGATGAACGGTCAGGACTCTGGGGTGTTTATTGTCCCCACGATGACCTGCGATCGGGCTACGGAAAGTTCAGCAATTGCATGCGGAAATTTCCGCAACCGGGTTATCTATCGATCACTCTGACTTGTTCCGCAGCACTCCACCACCGGTCCAGCGCCGCAGGTTGTCCAGAAAGATGTCGACCACGCGCATGGCGTTGCCATCCGAAAAGCCCGCGCTATGGGGCGTTGCGATGACGTTGGGCAGCGACCAGATCGGCGACGTGGCGGCCAGTGGCTCATGCGCGAACACGTCCAGGTAGGCACCGCCCAGGTGGCCCGCCTGCAAGGCGTCGATCAATGCCGGCTCATCCACCACCTCGCCACGCGCCACGTTCACCAGCCGTGCGCCCGCAGGCAGCCGCTGCAGCGCCGCCCGGCTCACCAGCCCGCGCGTGAGGTCGGTCAGCGGACATGCCAGGATCAGCCAGTCGGTGCGCGGCAACACCGCATCGAACTGGTCGAACGTCAGCATTTCGATCCCGGCCTCCGCCGCCGCGGCACGCTGCCGGACGACGCTCACCGTCAGGCCCAGCACCTGAAGCACCGCGCCGATCTGTTGCCCGATCGGCCCCCATCCGACAATCGTGGCACGCTGCCCCTGCAGATCGCGTGGCAGGCCGCTGCCGATCAGCGGCGCCCAACGCGATTCGCGCTGCGCGTCGATCAACTGCGGCAGATGGCGTGCCAGAGCCAGCAGCCCTGCCAGCGCGGTTTGTGCCACCACGCCCGCGTTGGCGCCCGACGATGTGGTCACCGTCACGCCGCGCTGACGCAGTTGCCCATATATCGCCCGATCCGCACCCGCCGAATGCGCGTGCGCCCAGCGTAGCGACGGCGCCTCCAGCATCGCCGTGTAGAAGCGCTGCGTGGCGGGCAGGATCTCGTGCTTGGTGGAAAGCCCGGTCACATCGCGCGACACAAAGGCCACGTCGGCGTCCACGGCACGCGGGTCGTCGATATCGGGCACCACCACCGGCTGCCAGGCGCGGCCGGTCTTTGCGGCATCGATCACCGCATCGATGGCCGCGCGGTGCGCCTGCAATGCGGCGGCGGACAGCAGGATACGCAGGGTCTCTTGAGCCATGAGGGTGTTCAATCCACGGTGGCGCCGGAGGCTTTCACCACGGCCTTCCACTTGACGTATTCCTTGCGCGCGAAGTCACCAAACTGTTTCGGCGATCCCCCGACCGGGTCCGCCCCTTCGCGGATCATCTGCGCCTGCAGCGACGGCAATGCGTCGTTGACGGCCTGGTTGACCTTCGTGATCACATCCTGCGGCGTGCCCTTGGGCGCGAAGAAACCGAACCACGAGCCGGCCTCGAAGCCCGGAAACCCCTTCTCCGCCACGGTGGGCAGGTCCGGAAGCGAACGTGAGCGCTTGGCACTCGATACGGCCAGGGCGCGCAGCTTGCCGGCCTGGATATGGGACATCACGGACGGGATCGTCGCGAACATGAACTGGATGCGTCCGGACAGCAGGTCATTCAGCGCATCGGCACCCTTGTACGGAATATGCGTGGCCTGCGTGCCGATACGTTCGGTCAGCATGAAGCCCGACAGATGCGACGACGTACCCACGCCCGTGGAGCTGTAGTTGAGCTTGCCCGGATTCGCCTTGGCGTACGCCACGAACTCTTCGAAGTTCTTCACCGGCAGCGACGGATGCACCACCAACACGTTGGGTACATCGGCGATCTGCACGACGGGCACGAGGTCCGTCAGCGGATCGTAATTGAGCTTCTTGTAGAGCGTCTGGTTGATGGAGATCGGGCCTACCGAATTCACCAGCAGCGTGTATCCGTCGGCCGGCGCACGCACCACGAACTCCGTGCCGATGTTGCCGCCGGCACCGGGACGGTTGTCCACCACGAACGATTGCTTGAAGCGCTGCGCCAGTTGCTGACTCACGCTGCGCGCCAGCATGTCGGTGGTGCCCCCGGCGGTGAAAGCCACCACCACGCGCACAGGCTTGGCGGGATAGTCTTCCGCTTTCGCGGCGGGTGCCAGCATCAGGCCGGCCGTCAGCGCGCACGCCAGCAGCCAGGGCGCGGCACTTTTACGGGCGGCGATTCGCAACGCAAATTTGGGGGCGATGGGGTTCAAGGTCTCTCTCCGTTCCAGTTGTTGTATTTTTCGTTTTTGGCGTGCGCCGTCGGGGTGTCACCCGAAGTCGTACAGTCTGGCGGGATTCGCCACCAGCACACGCTGACGATCGGCTTCATCGGGCAGCCAGCGCGCCAGCAGGTTGAACAGCACGCCGTCGTCGGGCATCTGCGCCGCCTCGAAGTAGTTGATGTGCGGCCAGTCCGATCCCCAGACGATCTGCTCGGGATTGGCTTTCAGCAGCGCCGCCACAAAGGGATCGACGTCGCGGTATGGCGCACCGGCCGGCTGCAGACGATCCGCGCCAGAGATCTTGGTCCAGGCCACGCCATCGGCCAGCAGCGCGCATAGCGCCTGGAACCCCGCATCGCCCACGCCGCGCGACGTGGCCATGCGACCCATATGGTCGATGACCAGCGGCAAGCCAAGCGCCCTCAGACGCGGCCCAAGTGTCACGAGGTCCGGCGCATGGATCCAGATCTGCGCATGCCAGCCGCGAGCCTTCAGGCGCGGCGCCAGCGCTTCGAGCACGTCGATGCCTACGCCATTGCGATACACCGCATGGCCATCGAGCTGGTACAGGTTGATGCGCACGCCGCGCACGCCGGCCTCGTGCCATGCATCGAGCTCGGCATCGGTCGTATCGGGTGCCGGCACCGCGATGCCGCGCAGGCGCGTCGGGTACTGGCGCAGCGCGTCGGTCACCACGCTGTTGTCGGTGCCGCTGGCGCTGGCCGTGACGAGCACGCCGCGCGTCAGCCCCAGTTCGTCGAGATGGGCGATAAAGGCGTCGGCCGGATGTTCGGCGGGCGTGTAGCTGCGATCACCGGCCAGCGGATACCGCGCAAACGGGCCGAACACGTGGGCGTGGCTGTCACAGGCGCCCGGTGGCGCACGGAACGTGACAGGCGTGATGGATGCGAGCGGCGGCAGGCAAGGACGTGTCATGTTTCCTCCTTATTCCGCGGCCTTGAGCCGGCCTGCCGCAGCCAGCGCCTGCGCGCGTTCATCTTCCTTCTGCAGCGAAGACAACAGCTCCTGCGGCGACGACGCCTGTGCCACGCTGCCAACGTTCTGCAGCCGGCTCTTGACGCTGCCTTCGGCCAGCGCCTTGCGCAGCGCGGCATTGATCGCGTCCACGATCTTGGCCGGGGTGCCCGCCGGCGCCAGCAGGCCCGTGGCCGTGGTGGCTTCGAAATTGGCCAGGCCCGACTCGCGCAGCGTCGGCACCTTCGGCAGTGCCGCATCGCGCTCGCGCGACATCACCGCCAGTGCGCGCAGCGCGCCGGACTGGATATGCGGCGCGGAGCTGGTCAGCTGGTCCACCACCATATCGATCTGCCCGCCCATCAGGTCCACCAGCGCCGGGGCCGAGCCCTTGTATGGCACCTGGTTCAGCCGGATCTTCGCGGCATCCTCAAGTTGCAGCAGCGCCATGTGATTGGTCGTGCCGGGTCCGGCATGGCCAGCCGCCAGCTTGCCGGGATTGGCGCGCGCATAGCTCAGCAGCGCCCCGACATCCTTGAAGCGCGTATCGCCGCCTTTGACGACGATTACCAGCGCGGTCGTCGACACCAGCCCCACCGGGCTGAAGCTCGCCAGCTTGAAGTTCGTGCGCGTCATCTTCGGCAGCACCACCACCGCGTTGGGCGTGGTCACCAGCAACGTGCTGCCATCGGGTTCGGCTCGTGCCACCGCCGAAGCGCCGATCACACCACCGGCGCCGGGGCGGTTATCAACGATCACGTTGCGGCCAAGATTCTGTTCCAGCGCGGGGGCGATGGCGCGCGCCACCACATCGAGATTGCCGCCGGGGGCGAACGGCACGATCAGTGTCACGGGCTTGTTGGACAGCCCCTGGGCGCGGGCGCCGATGACATAGGGGGCGGCGCCAAGCGCAAGGACCTGCGCCAGCATACGTCTGCGATTCATTTGTCTACTCCAACCTGCAAAATCGGGGGCTTTCTTCGGTATTGGATTTTTGCTTTCTTGCTTTCTTGCTCCCCTTGCCCACTCGTGGGAAAGGGTTGGGGAAGAGGGCCCGAGGTTCTGCTTGCCGCAAATCTCGAATGGAATGGCCCTGCGCTCTCCCCCGCCCTTCTTCCGCACGCGGGAGAAGGGAGAGAACCGGCGGAACGGTCAGCGCCGTCTTTGTCGCCGGTCTCGTCGGGCGCTTCAGTCCCGATAACTCGGGTCCAGCCGGTCCAGCTTGCGCAGCAACGCGGGCCATTCCATCAGGCCATACGGACGGCGCGTGCCGGGCTGGTAGTTATTCCAGGTTTCTTCGAGCACATCGGCCGACACCTTCTGCAGCGGCGTGTTGCACGACATGGCCGCCACCTGCGAGCGGCAGGCCAGTTCCAGCCGGTGCATCCAGTTGAAGGCTTCGCCGACGGAATTGCCGACGGTCAGCGCGCCGTGGTTACGCAGGATCAGCGCCTCGCCACGGCCCAGGTCCGCGATCAGCGACTCTTGCTCGGCCGTATCCAGCACCACGCCCTGATAGTCGTGGTAGCCGATCTTGAGAAAGCGCATGGCCGTCTGCGTGATTGGCAGCAGTCCGCATTCCAGCGACGACACGGCCATCGATGCCCAGCTATGGGTGTGAATCACACAGGCCACTTCGGGGCGCGCATGGTGCACGGCGCTGTGAATCACGTAGCCGGCCTTGTTGATGCCGTAGTTCAGCGCGCCGAAATCGGGCTTCGACAGAATCTTGCCGTCGTGGTCCACCTTGATCAGGCACGATGCCGTGATCTCCTCGTACATCATGCCGTACGGGTTGATCAGGAAGGCGTCCTCCTCGTCGGGCACGCGCACGGAGATGTGGTTGGCCATCATGTCCGCCATACCGTACAGCTCGACCAGCCGGTAGCACGCAGCCAGGTCCACGCGCGCCTGCCATTCCGCCTCGCTGCACTGGCTGCGCATCGACG
>DAIOET010000168.1:0-8555 GCA_036746135.1 Cupriavidus sp. | reverse complement strand
CCTTGTCGCTGCTGCGTTTGCAGCGCGCTTCGTGTTGCGAGGGGGCGAATATTAGACCGCTTCTTCGCAGGGCGCAAGCCCTTTGTCACAAAACCTTTAAAAAACCACGAAAGCGCATGGCACGCCACTTGAACCCAAGTGTATAGAATCGGGATTCCCCGGCCATTTGGCCAACCTTCACAGGAACACTACTGATGACTATCCAAGCCAAATGGCTCGCCAGCTCCGGCTCAAGCGTCTGCGACCTCGGCAACGGCGCCGCAAACTGGCAGGCAGACCTGGATGCGCCAATGGGAAATCCGTCGATTCCCAACCCGCATGATCTGCTGGATTCGGCGCTGGCAGCCTGCACCACCCTGACGCTCCAGCTGTACAGCAAGCGCAAAGGCTACGACCTGCAGGAAGTCCATGTCAGTGTGGCCCACGAGGAAACGCCGGGGTCCTACAAGCTGATTCGTCACATTGAGTTGCGCGGGGAGCTTGCTCCGAACGTACGCGAGGATCTGCTTCGCGTCGCCAACAAGTGCCCGGTGCACAAGTCCCTGTCCGCCCAGATCACGATCGACACCACACTCGCTGCCTGATCAATCCCTCAGCCATTGACCTCGCAAATGATAATGGTTATCATTTGAATCCTCGGGTTTTGACACGACCTGAGTCAGCAAATGGGTTACCGGACACTCTCGTGTCCGGCCTTTTTTCCCGCGCCGCCCCAATCGGCCCCTTTTGACCTCGGCGTCATCTTCCTGTCCCACGACACGCGCTACGTTCTTGCCCAGCGGCACTCAGAACAGATTCGGGATGTGCATCCCCCGAACGTCGGGCACTTCTTCAAACTTTGTTCGATGGACCACGAAGCCCACGCCGTGACATAGCGCACAGCGCACTTGCGTGCTTTGCCGTCGCTTAATCGGGACTTAACATGGACCCAAAAAAGAACATGGGTTGCACAAGTCAGGGAAGCATCGGGAGCGGGGACATCTTGGCGAATTACATAGAAGAGTATTGCGCGCGCATCCGGCGCGGCGGCGTTCGCGCCATCGCAGAAAGACCAGTCGTCGTGGATCAGGACGGAACCTACGTCCTGAAATACGTGCCGTTCGAGCATCGCAACGAGAACGCCAGACTGGTGCTGATCAGCACCACTCCGGGCCACACCCACGTGCAGCTGGCAGCAACGGTTACCGAGGAATTGCTGCGCTCGCACACGCCCGGCAAGGTCATTCAGCGGGAACACAAACGGCGCGTGGAACTAGGGGGGCGGATGGTCCGACCCAACCTGATCCGGATGCTCGATCATTTCCGCGTGCCGGAACTGGTAGGCCAGCCCCATGCCGCGGCGCTCTGGAACGAAGGGTTCGACTCGATCCAGCCGCTGGCGCTGCTTCCGCATGCCACGACTCGCCGCGGCCTCGCATTCGATGGCACGCTGGAAGAGATATTCGATGCGCCGATGCTGCGCATGGTGTTCGACAATCTGTTCCTCGCCGCCCTGCGGCAATGCCGACCCGACGCCCTGTATGTCGGACTGGGCCGCACCGCATGGGCCGGATTGCAGCACGCGGTCAACGCCGGGCTGCTTTCGCGCAACCAGCTCCTCGGCATGATGCCGGTGCCTGCCCGCGCGGGCAGCATGGTGCGCTACTTTCTGCGCGAGATCGGGGAGTGCGACTTATCGCCCAATGATCCCGTGCGCCATCGTATTGCCTGGCTCGATGCCGCGCACGCCGAGATGGAAAGCGGCGTCCGCCGAGCGCACGGCCCGGCGGCCACGGCCAGCCAGCCCGATTCGCTCATCGCGTAGCGCCCAGCGCACCCAGCCCCGACATTTGTGGCGAATGCCCCACCTTGGTAGGGATCAACGGCATAGGGAAGTGCCGATAACTCTCCTTGAGGAATCTGACCTCCTCGCATTCCCGATTCGCGGCCCCCGTAGCGCACGGTGGGTCGCTATTTTTTTTGGCGCGCCGCTGTTGCTCCCAGCCGAAATTGCCGCGTCGTGCGAAATGCGAAATGAGGCGCGTCGATCACTCGTTTGCGGAAATTTCCTACAGCGATTGCGGACGCGTCGCATTTTCGGCGGGTAGGCGGCTCCCTATACTGGCTCGTCATTTGGAACGCCCGGCCACCCCGGCGTCAATGCGAGCAAGGCATGGCAACTATCCTGATCGTCGACGATCACCCCGCACTACGGCTCGCCCTGCGCGCCCAGATCATGCATTTGCTGGGCATCAAGCGTGTGCACGAAGCGGACAATGGCCAGGATGCCGTTGACCTCGTCAGGCAATACAAACCCGATCTCGTCATTCTGGACCTGGATCTTCCCCGCATCAGCGGACTGGAGGCCATACCGCGCATGCGCGCGGTGCATCCCTCCGTGCGCGTGCTCATCCTGACCGCCCAGGATCCCGTGCCCTTCGCGGGCCGGGCATTCCAGGCCGGTGCGCAAGGTTTTGTCGGCAAGACCCAGGAACTGGGCGCGATCATCCGTTGTGTGGAAACCGTGCTGGGCGGCTTCACAGTGTTTCCGTCCGCCACGCCCCGCAATGCAACGACCGGCGAAGAAGCGAATGAAAGCGTGCACCAGCTTTCGGACAAGGAGATGGAAATCCTGCGCATGCTGTCGCGCGGCATGACCAACAAGGCGATCGGCAAATCGCTGTTCATCAGCAACAAGACGGTAAGCAGCTACAAGACCCGCATCATGAACAAAGTCGGCGCGAAGTCCCTGGTCGACCTGCTCGAATTTGCGCGCCGCAACCGCCTGCTTCCATGACACTGGGCGATGCATCCGTCCACCTGAAAGCCGACGAGCGCCGCGCCATCGGTGCCGCCATTTCAAGTGCCGCATGCCACGACCCGACCGTGCGAACCATGCTGCTCGCCCAACTGATGGATGCCAATACGACCGACCTGGCGGATTTGCGCAGGGCCGTTGTCCGGCGCGACTGGCCGGGCGTGAACCGCACCCTGCACCGGATCAAGGGTAGCGCGGCGCTGGCGCGCTGCCCGACGCTGGTCGCGGCGGGCAAGTCCCTCGAATCGGCAGCCGGGAACGGTAATGCCGCTGTGGTCAACACACTGTTGCCGCGCTACGCCGCTATCCTGAAGGAATTCAATGACACACTATCGGCATTGCGCCCCGGCCGAAGTCATCGCTCCAGCGAGCACGACCCTGGCGTATCAGAATCAACGAATTTGAAGTAAGCCTGCGCTTCCGCTGCATGCACGCAATGCGGCGCGCTGGCACACTGTGAACCGGTTCCGGGAGCGCCCCCAATTTCAACGCTGCCGGCGATAACCACATTGGCGGGAGACATGTCGTGGGCGATTTGCAGGCCTTGCTGGATAGTCACGGGTTAAGTCTGGTATTCCTGAATGTACTGGCCGAGCAGGCGGGCCTGCCCGTGCCGGCCTACCCAATGCTGTTCGTGGCCGGTGCCCTGTCGATGCAGGAAACCGGGCCGTCGATTGGCGCCGTGCTGTTCGCGGTCATCGCCGCCTGCCTGATTGCCGACAGCGCATGGTATTTCGCAGGCAAGCGGCTGGGCCAGCCGATGCTGCGCACCATCTGCCGGGTATCGCTGTCGCCGGACACCTGCATCCGCCAGACACAGTCGCTGTACCTGCGCGTCGGTCCTCGATCGCTCGTTTTTGCCAAGCTGCTGCCCGGTGCCGGCGCCCTTTCCACGGCGATGGCAGGCATGACGGAAACCCCTTTCCTTACCTTCCTGTTCTATGACGCACTCGGCGCGCTGGTCTGGGCCGGTGGCGCGCTGCTGGCCGGTGTCGTTTTCAGCGATTTCGTCGATACGATCCTGGCGGCCTTCAGTGCATACGGCCACATCGCGGTCATGATCGCGCTGGGCGGCTTCGCGCTGTTCATTGTCTGGCGCTTCTGGTTGCGCTGGCGCCTGCTGCGCCGCACCGGCCGCATTCCGCGCATGACGGTGATGGAGCTCGAACAACGCCGTGGCGTGGTGGACCGGCCAGTAGTGGTGGTGGATGTCCGCGCTCACGGCGCTGCGCCGATCGAGCGCATTCCGGGCGCCCTGGTCATGGAGATGCATGCACCGTTCAGCGCACTCAACGATCATGACAAGGCCTCGGATATCGTCGTCTATTGCGCCTGCCCGCACGAGATGTCCGCCGCTGTGCTGGCCGAGCGTCTGCACTCCGCAGGTTTCTCGAATACCTGGGCGCTGGCCGGCGGCTTTGACGAATGGAAGCGCCTGCAAGGCGTTCTGACCCAGCAGGCAGGTACCGCGCAAGAGACCCCCAAGCAGGCCGCAGCTCACTAGCAACGGTGCCGGCGCGCGCCGGTCTCCGTTTTCCCGTTTGGTTGCGGCATTCCCCTTTCTATACTGGCCCCAGACGGTTTGTGCGCGGAGGGCGGCATGCCGGGCCAGGATCGCGGTTGGAACGATGAAGCGGCGCGCGTTGCACGGCGCCGTCGGGCGCTGGATCTGCCCGCGCCGGCAGCGCATGACCGTCTGGCCCTGGCCCTGTCAGGCAGCGGTGTCCGTGGTGCCACCTTCTGCCTGGGTGTCATGCAGGCACTGGCCGAGGCGCCGTTCCCCACCGCGTCCACTGCGACGAATCCCCCGCCTTCCGACGACACGTCAGACACACGCTCACTGCTCGCACACGTCGACTACTTGTCGACGGTCGGCAGCGGCGGATACATCGGCGCGTTTTTCACCAGCCTGTTTGTGCCTGGCCGACTACGCGCCGACACCACCCCCGAACAAGCCGCCGCGGAGGCCTATCGCACACTGCGGGACGATCCCCCAGACCGTGCCGCCATAGCGGCCCTGCGCGAGAACACTCGCTACCTGACATCCCGAAGCACCGCCGACAGCCTGCGGGCCGCCGCCGTCGTGGTACGAAACTGGATCGCCATGCAATGCGTGATCGGGAGCGCGCTGCTCACCGTTCTGGCCGTGCTGGCACTAGCCCTGCATTTGATCATCGGCGCGTGGCCGGGTGTGGGCCGCAACGAGATGGCGCTGTTGTACGAGGCCCGGCGCGCATTCCATGAAGACCTGCTGCCGATCTGGTGGAGCGAATATCTGTGGCTGCCGATCGTCTCGTCGCTGCTGCTGGCCGTGCCGCCCGGCATGGCGTACTGGCTGGTGTATCCGCGAACCGACGTCCCCCGGCAGCGGACCCACGCTGCGATGCGGGCCATCCTGCTGGCCATCGTCGCCGGAGCGCTGGTGTTGCTGGAAACCCTCGCCACTGCCGTACTGATATGGCTCGCGGTGGCCACGTGCTTGGTGATACTGCTGCCCGCGCCACGCACAGTGGCCGTCTATCGTGTGCGCGCCAGACGCGCATTGCGGGCCGCCTTCTCGCTCACGGCGGCGCTGATCGCACTGGGCGTTGCCGATACGGTCGCTCGCACCTGCTACCTCTATGGATCGATGACCGCGCAGCCGTGGAGCGTTGCGGCACCCGCCGCAGTGGCCATCGCCCTGGCGTGGCTGGTGCACCATGTTGCGACGCGGCTCGACACCAGCGGTGCCGGCTCGACGTCGCCATTGCCATTGCCGGCGTCGTTGCTGACTGGCGCGGCCGCTGCTGTGCTGGTACTCCTGCTCTTTGTCTCGTGGTCCTGGATCGTCCTCTGGGTGCGCTGGGACGGCGGAGAGCCAGTCGACTGGCTGGTCTTTGGCAAGGCATGGACCACGCCATCGCTGGCCATCTTGGTAGTTGCCGCGCTTGCGATGTCCCTGGCGGTGGGCCGCTTGTCGAGCCTGCTGAACCGGTCGACCCTGCAGCCGCTCCATGCGGCGCGCCTGACCCGCGCCTACCTTGGCGCATCGAACGGTCAGCGTCTCCACGCGCCGGCAGGCAATCCGCACGGCAAGCATCGCCAGGGCGTGACCACGCCAGCGCCCGGCGATGCCCTGAGTCTCGACGCGTACTTTGATCCCCACGTGCTGGCCCCGCTTCACCTGATCAACGTGACGATGAACCAGACGATCGATCCGTCAGCGCATCTGGCCGGGCATGGCCGCCGGGGCAAGCCGCTTTGCATCGGCCCGGGGTCTGCATTGTCATGGCCAAGCGAAGCGGGGCCGATGAGCGCCGAAGCCTATGTCCGCTTCATGGCCGACGGCAAGCCGTGCCACGCGCCATCGCAACCATCGGGCGGCGCGTCAGTGCGGGCGGAAGAACCGGCACAGGCCCGCACCATCGCCGACTGGCTCGCCATCTCCGGCGCCGCCGTCCGCACTGGACCTGGCAACGCAGCCACGCTCGGCGCATCGCTCCTGGTGGGGCTGGCCAATCTGCGGCCCGGCATCTGGTGGCCATCGGGCACGATTGGCGACTGCGCGCACGGTGGCTGGCTCGGCAGGCTGTTCCGCACCCAATACTGCCTGGCGTGCGAGCTGACCGGCCGCTTTCATGGCGTGCGCGGCGACTGGCAGTATCTTTCCGACGGCGGGCACTTCGATAACACCGCCGTCTATGAACTGCTGCGGCCCGAACGGCACGTCGGTTTGATCGTTTTATGCGATGGCGGCGACGACAGCGGCTACCACTTTGACGGCCTGGCCAATCTGATCCGGCTGGCACGCGAGGATCTTGGACTGGAAATCGTCGTCGACCAAAGCGCGGCCCACGATCCCATCCTCGGCGATGTGTTTGGCACACTGAGCGATTTCGCCGAAGCCGCACCGGTCCAGTCGCGGAACAAGGCGGCGCTTTTGCTGAACGTGCACACCGTCACACAGAGCGGTGTGGCAAACGGCCCGCCCGTGGCCCGTATCGTCCTGCTCAAACCGCGTCTGACGACCTCGGCACCCGCAGAAGTATTGCGGCACGCCGCGTTTCCGCAAGAAAACACCGCCGATGCCGGCTTCGGCGACGCCGAATGGGAAAGCTATCGCGCGCTCGGTGTGACGCTTGGCCGCCGCATCGCGGCCGGGGCGGTCGCCGCGCGGCTGTTTGCGCCGGCCCCCTAGCGCGTGTCCGATGAGGCCCCACGCCCAGCATGGCTTCTTTGTCGGCGCCAGCACGATCTTGCCGGTGTGACTACCATAGCCCGTCCCTGAATCCAATGACGTGCGGCCCTCACCGCGCGTGGCAAGTCATGATCCCCTATTCCCTGCTCGATCTTTCGCCGATCGCGGAAGGCAGCAACGCAGCCCAGGCCATGCACAACACGCTGGACCTGGCCCGGCATGCGGAACGCCTGGGCTATCGCCGCTTCTGGCTCGCGGAGCACCACAACATGCCCGGCATCGCCAGCGCAGCCACCGCCGTGCTGATCGGCTACGTGGCTCAGGGCACATCGACCATTCGTGTCGGTTCGGGCGGGATCATGCTGCCGAACCATTCGCCGCTGGTGGTGGCCGAACAGTTCGGCACGCTCGCATCGCTGTATCCGGACCGTATCGATCTGGGCCTGGGCCGCGCGCCGGGGTCTGACCAGGCCACGGCGCGCGCACTGCGCCGCCATCTCGATCACGACACCGCCGACAGCTTTCCACAGGATGTGGAAGAACTGCGGGCCTATTTCGAAGCCGTACGTCCTGGCCAGCGCGTGCGTGCAGTGCCGGGCGCCGGTCTCAAGGTGCCGCTCTGGTTGCTGGGATCGAGCCTGTTCAGCGCGCAGCTTTCGGCCGCAATGGGCCTGCCCTTCGCGTTTGCTTCGCATTTCGCACCGGGCTTCATGCGCCAGGCCGTGGATCTTTACCGCCGCACATTCCGTCCCTCCGAACAGCTCGACAGGCCGCACGTGATGTTGGGCCTGAACGTATTTGGCGCGGACAGCGACGACGAGGCGCGCCGCCTCTTCAGCTCGCTGCAGCAGCAGTTTCTGGCGCTGGTGCGCGGCACGCCCGGTCAGCTCAAGCCGCCGGTGGACGACATCAGCCGCCTATGGGATGCCAGTGAAGCCGATCA
The DNA here is from genome assembly GCA_036746135.1 of Cupriavidus sp. Taxonomy (GTDB): domain Bacteria; phylum Pseudomonadota; class Gammaproteobacteria; order Burkholderiales; family Burkholderiaceae; genus Cupriavidus. The sequence continues at coordinate 638 of DAIOET010000168.1, read as the reverse complement.
CATCCGTCGCTCGCTGGCCTGCTCCGTGGTGGGCAACCCGGCGGTCGTGCGCGAGGGCATCCAGAAGTTTGTCGACGATCTGCGTCCCGACGAACTGATGCTGACCGGCCAGATCTACGATCACCAGGCACGGCTGCGCTCATTCGAGATTGCCGCCGAAGCCACGCGCGCCGTGCAGCCAACGCCGATCGTCTGAAGATTGATCCGCCCAACAAAAAACCGCGGTCCTGGCCGCGGTTTTTTGTTTGATGCATGAAGGCAGGCGCTCAGACCTGTGCCAGCCGGAACGTCGCTACCGCGCGCATCATCGAATCGGCCTGCTCGGCCAGAGACTGCGCCGCCGCAGCCGCTTCTTCCACCAGCGCGGCGTTTTGCTGCGTGACCGAATCCATCTGCGTCACGGCCTGGCCCACCTGTTCGATGCCCGTGCTCTGCTCAGCCGAGGCGGCGCTGATCTCGCCCATGATGTCCGTTACGCGCCGTACCGCGCTGACCACTTCGTGCATGGTCTCGCCAGCCTTGGCCACGAGCGTGGAGCCGTTGTCCACCTGCGCCACCGAGTTGTCGATCAGCGTCTTGATTTCCTTGGCGGCGTTGGCGCTGCGCTGCGCCAGGCTGCGCACCTCGCCGGCCACCAC
>DAIOET010000167.1:5392-8596 GCA_036746135.1 Cupriavidus sp. | reverse complement strand
GTCTTGCCGCTGCCGGAAACGCCCATCAGGATATAGATCATGTCTGCTCCATCGAACATGGTATCGGGTGGTATTGCCACCCTTGTCGGTAGCCGCCGCCCACGCCCGGCGTGGCACGGCGGTGCCCCGGCATGAAGATGCCGGGGAATACGAAAATGTCTGAGTAAGCCGGAGTCCTGACGCCGCCTATTGTGCGACGGCGGCGCGCGTTTGGACAGCCGCAGCCGCATCGGCCTCGGACAGGTCGAGCGCGCTACCGCCCTCCTCGGCGATGCGCGCATGGCGCCGGAACAGGCCAAACAGGCCCCGGCCCATGCTGAAGTTGGCGAAATCATCGACCGGCGCAGGCGTCGGCGTGCGCGCCGCGAACCCGGCCTGCGCGGCGGCGTCTCCCACCAGCTCCAGCGTGCCCGCCACGGCATCGACGCGAATGATGTCGCCATCACGCACACGCGCCAGCGGCCCGCCAACCAGCGCCTCGGGACCCACATGGATCACGGCCGGCACCTTGCCCGACGCGCCGGACATCCGGCCATCGGTGACCAGCGCCACCTTGTGGCCGGCGTCCTGCAACGCGCCCAGCGCCGGGGTCAGGCGGTGCAGTTCGGGCATGCCGTTGGCATTCGGCCCCTGGAAACGCACCACCGCCACCACGTCGCGATTGAGTTCGTCCGCTTCGAAAGCGGCTTGCAGCGCCTCCTGCGTATCGAATACGCGGGCCGGGGCTTGCACCACGCGATGCTCGTCGGTAACCGCGGATACCTTGATCACGCCGCGACCGAGGTTGCCGGCCATCAGGCGCAGGCCACCTTCGGCCGAGAACGGCGCCGAGGCCGGCGCCAGCACCGCTGCATCGCCACTCGTCGTCGGACCCTCGCGCCAGCGCAATGCGCCATCGGTCATCACCGGCTCCTCGGTATAGCGAGCCAGGCCGCGCCCCATCACAGTGTTGACGTCCTCATGCAGCAGGCCGGCATCGAGCAGTTGCGCGATCACGTAGGCCACGCCGCCAGCCGCATGAAAGTGATTCACATCGGCCGAGCCATTCGGATAGACGCGCGCCAGCAGCGGCGTCACGGCCGAAAGCTGGTCGAAGTCGTTCCAGTCGATGATGATGCCGGCGGCACGCGCCATTGCGACCAGGTGAATCGTGTGGTTCGTCGATCCACCCGTGGCCAGCAGGCCCACCATAGCATTGACGATGGCGCGCTCGTCGACGATCCGCGCCAGCGGCGTGTATTCGTGCCCGCGCGCAATCAGCGCCAGCGCACGCTGGGCAGCCGCCGTGGTCAGCGCATCGCGCAGGCCGCTGTCCGGGTGCACGAACGCCGAGCCTGGCATGTGCAGGCCCATGATTTCCATCAGGAACTGGTTGCTGTTGGCGGTGCCGTAGAACGTGCAGGTGCCGGCGCCGTGGTAGGCCGCGCATTCGGCCTCCAGCAGCGCATCGCGGCCGATCTGCCCCGTGGCGTAGAGCTGGCGCACGCGCGCCTTTTCCTTGTTCGACAGACCGGACGCCATCGGGCCGGCCGGCACGAAAACGATCGGCAGATGGCCGAACTGCAGCGCGCCCATCAGCAGGCCAGGCACGATCTTGTCGCAAACGCCCAGCATCAACGCCGCATCGAAGGTGTTGTGCGACAGCGCGATCGCCGTACCCATCGCAATGGCATCGCGCGAAAACAGCGACAGTTCCATACCGGCATTGCCCTGCGTAATGCCGTCGCACATTGCCGGCACGCCACCCGCCACCTGCGCCACGGCACCGACGGCACGCGCGGCTTCGCGGATCACTGCCGGATAGCGCTCATAAGGCTGGTGCGCCGACAGCATGTCGTTGTAGGCGGTGACGATGCCCAGGTTTGGCGCGTGTTCGACGCGAAGCTTCAGCTTGTCGTCAGCGGGCAGCGCGGCATAGCCGTGCGCAAGGTTGGCGCACGACATACCGCGTAGCGGCCCCTGATCTTGCTGCGCACGCTCGCAACGCGCCAGATAGGCGGCGCGGCTGGCGCGGCTGCGTTCAACGATGCGTTGCGTCACTGCCGAGATTTCGGCGCGGACATTGCCGTTGGCGGCTAGGGTCATGGCGAAATGAATCCTCGTGGGGCGATTCGCAGGGACCAAAAACGGCCTGCAAATCTGTAGATTTTCTACATTATAGCCACGCGCGGCACACGCCCGGAAGGCTTGCATCGGCGTGAATATGGCGTTATACGCGCAAATTCGGGTAAATCCTAAGGTTGAAACCGGGCAACACGACTGCGAATTTGCGGCCCGAATGTGTAGAATCTCTACAAAATTCCAGGACGGCGCTCCGCCAATCAGGCGCCCGCTTCGACGATACCCACGCACAGCATCCCGCACGACCCTCACCATGCGCGACAGAATTCTTGCCGTCTACGACACGCTACGCCCGTCCGAACGCCGGCTGGCCGACTATGTGGCCCGCCACGGCGCCAGCGTCATCAGACTGACCATGCCCGAGCTGGCGGAGCGCGCCGGCGTTTCCCAGCCGACCATTGCACGCTTCTGCGCCGCGCTTGGCTATGACGGCTTCAAGGAATTCAAGCTCCAGTTCGCCCAGAACGTCGGCGGCGGCACGCCGTTCGTCCACCAGGACGTGGAAGCCAGCGATCGCCCCGCCGATATCGCCGGCAAGGTGTTCGACCGCACCATCGCCACGCTGATGAGCGTGCGTAACGCACTGTCGGCCGACCAGATCGAGCACGCGATCCGCCTGCTGGCCAGCGCACGGCGCATCGAGTTCTACGGCTGCGGCAATTCGGGCATCGTCGCACTCGACATCCAGCACAAGTTCTTCCGCCTGGGCATTCCCACCACGGCCTACTCCGATTCGCACGTATTCAGCATGTCCGCCGCCCTGCTGCGACCCGGCGACGTCGCCGTGCTGGTCTCCAACAGTGGCCGCACCTGGGACATGCTTGCTGCTGCCACCCTGGCACGCGGCAGCGGTGCCAGCGTGCTGGCACTGACCCATAGCGGCTCCCCGCTCGCCAAACTTGCCGACGTCTGCGTGTTTTCCGATGTCGAGGAAGACAGCGAGGTCTACACACCGATGACATCGCGCATCTGCCATCTCGTACTGGGCGACGTACTGGCCGCCGGCGTGGCATTGGAGCGCGCGGATTCGGTGGCGGCCGGACTGCAGCGGGCCAAGGCCCATCTGCGCGAACGCCGCATCGC
>DAIOET010000167.1:0-5292 GCA_036746135.1 Cupriavidus sp. | reverse complement strand
CCGTGCGTCACGATGGATACCGCACCAGTCTCGTCGGACCGATAGCGCGCAATGCCGGCTCGCTCGTACCGACGCCAGACGTCCTCGCGGGGATGCCGGTAACGATTGGCAAATCCGAGCTGAAAGATGGCAACCGTCGGCTCCACGGCACGCAGGAACGACGTGTGGGATGACGTCGCGCTGCCATGATGAGGCACCAGCAATATGTCGGCGCGCAACTGGTCCGGCGGCACACGATCAATCAGGCCCAATTCCTCGCGCGCGCCGATATCGCCAGTCAACAGCAGACTGCGATGCGCGGTTGCCACGCGCAACACGCAACTTCGCGCATTGCTCGATAAGCGCGACTGCGACAGATCACCCTCTGAGGGATGAAGGATGTCGAACCGCACGCCGTCCCACTGCCAGCCGGCACCGGCGACGCATGGCTCCCACTGCTTGCCCGGCACCTCCAGCAGCTTGTGATCGGGTGGCGACGCGGTCAACATCGCACCAACCTGCACCGCTTGCGTGACATGCAGGACACCGCCAGCGTGATCGGCATCCTCGTGGCTGACCATCAACACGTCCAGTTTGCGCACGCCCGTGGCGCGCAGGAACGGCGCGATAACCTGAGCGCCTGCGCTGCTGCCCGAGACATGGGCAGGGCCGGCATCGTAGAGCAGCGCATGGCGCTGCGTTTCCACGAGCACGGCCGTGCCCTGCCCTACGTCAAGCGCGGTGATGCGCATTTCGCCTTCCCGCAGTGACGCTCGACCGGCCAGAAGCATCGGCAACATGAGCAGCCCGCCGGCCCAACGCGGTATTCGGCGTCCGGTCTCTTTGGGCACGCCATGCCCGTGTCCGCGCCTCCTCTCGCGCGTGGCAGGGCAAGCGGACGATGGCCGACGCGCGCAGTCGCGTGGCATCAGCAGCAGCGTCACGCCAGCAATGGCCAACCCTGTCGCGATCCATCCGGGCTGCGCAGCCTCCCACACCGCCCACGATGGCGCGGCCAGCCAGGTTAGGCCGCGAACCAGCCACTCAAGCATGGTGTGCGCCAACCCAAGCAACAAACCTGCGACGCCGCCGGGCAAGACCGCCCCGACCAGCGCGAGCGGCGTCACCAACAGGCTGACGACGGGAATTGCCACCGCGTTGGCCAGGCTGGACACGACCGATACCTGCCCGAATAGCAGCAAGGTCAGCGGCACGAGCCCCACTGTCACGGCCCATTGCGCACGCGCCGCATCCGCAAGCGTTGCCCCCGCACGCCGCGTCCATCGCACGATGACCGAGGAAGCCTGATCCTGACCGCGCTCACTCTCCTTGTGGGTATGGAAGAAAATCACGGCGACGGCGCCAAACGATAGCCAGAATCCCGGCGACATCACGGCCCAGGGATCGATGGCCACGGCCACGCCCGCCGCCCACGCCAGCACCACCGACACCGGCGGCGATCGCCCGCTCCACAACGCCACCGCAGCCACGCTGAGCATCGTGACGGTGCGCAACGCGGGGATCTGCATTCCCGCGATCAACCCATAGCCGAGTGCTGTCAGCACCATCACCACCAGCGCGGCCTTCTGCGTCGGCCAGACCAGCGGCAACGGCCGGCTCAAGATGCGGCCCATGCCAAACGAGCGGCGCCAGAGCCCGCGCGCCAAAGCCCCGGTGGCTCCCGCGATCATCGTGATGTGCAGGCCGGAAATACTGACGAGATGGGAGATACCGGTCCGTCGAAAGATCTCCCAGTCCGACACGTCGATGCCGCGCTGATCACCTATGACCAGCGCGATCAGCACGGACCCGTAGCGCGCATCGGCCGGCATGGCCGCACGTAACCGGTCACGGAGTGCCGCACGCCACATCTCGATGCGGACGCCCCAGGGCACTGCGCCGCCGTCACTGTCGCGCATGCCGTCCCGTACGTAGCCCGTCGCGTCGATACCTTCCGCAAGCAACCAATAGGCGTAGTCGAAACCGTGCGGATTGGCGAGTCCGCGCGGCCTGCGCAGGCGTACGGTCAGGCGATGGCGCTGGCCCGGCTGCAGCCGTTCGGCCGGCTCGCGCCATGTCAGCAACAGCGTTGACCCACGCGCAAGCGCAGCCGTCTCACCGTCCGACCGCTCGACGTCAAATCGAAAGCGCGTGCCATGATCGGCCTCGTCGGGCAAGCCGGCGACGATGCCTTCGACAACAACATCGCGCCCCATCAATTCCGGCGGCAGCCATCGCTCCATGCGAAGCTCGGCTCGCCATGCCGCCCATCCGAAAGCAGTCAGCACCGCCAGTGCGATAGCCAGACCCCAGCGTGCATTGCACCACCACGTTCGTCGCCCACGCAGCATCAGCGCGCCGATCAGCACCGCCGCACTGCCCCACCCAATCCACCATGCGTGCGCGGATGGCAGCGCGGCCTGTTGCTGCCACAGCCAGCAGCCCGCCACGAATGCCAGCAGCAGCAACCGCATTACGCCCCTCCAAACGCTTCACGAACGGGCGTAGTTGTACCGCGTCAGCACACGTCAAAACGTGTCCGAACGTTGTGTCGGCGTGTCAACTGGTTAAATCGGAGGGAAGGCGGACAGTACGATCAGCGCGGCGCCATGACATCCGCGAACGCGGCCAGGCGCGGCAGCGCGGCCACCGAGTTGCGCCACATCGCGTCCGCCAGTTCACGTTCCGGCAGGCCGCGCAGTTCGGCCATCACGCGCGCCACGCCAGCCACCTCGCCAGGCGTATTGCGCGCCTTGTGCTGTTCGCCGAACTGGTCGTCGGACAGCCAGGCCGGGGCGATATCGGGCGCGTCGGTTTCAAGCACGATGGCTTCGATCGGAAGCTCGCTCGCCAGCCGGCGGATCTGCCTGGCGCGCGAAAACGTGACGTTGCCGCCGAAGCCGAGCTTCATGCCATGCTCGACGTAGCGGCGCGCCTGCTCATGGCTGCCGTTGAAGGCGTGCGCAATGCCCTGCCGCACACCCGCGCGCCGCAACCCGGCATAGACCTGGTCCTGCGACTTACGCACATGCAGCAGCACGGGCAGGTCGAACTCGCGCGCAATCTTCAGTTGCTCGGTGTAGAGCCAGGTCTGGTGCGCGGCATCGAGACCCGGCACAAAGAAATCGAGGCCGATCTCGCCAATGGCAACCAGGCGCGGATCGTCGATCGACGCCGCCACCTGGCTACGCAGCGCATCGAGGTCTGCCTGCCCGGCGCCGGGCGTGCAAAGTGGATGGATGCCAAGCGCGTAGACGCAGTGCCGGTTGCCATGAGCCAGCCCCCGCACGGCGTCGAAATTGGACACGGCTACCGCCGGCAGCACGATGCCCGAAACCGCGGCAGCCGCCGCGGCCCCGATCACGCCGTCGCGGTCGGCATCGAACTCGCTGGCATCCAGATGGCAATGGGTATCGATCCACATAGGGTCGGGCCGGGTCAGCGTTCCTGGTGCAGGTGTCCGTCGCGCAGCCGGAAGACGCGGTCGCAGCGGCCGGCCAGATCCATGTCGTGCGTCACGATCACAAAGCTCGTGCCCAGCGTGCGCGACAGGTCGAGCATCAGGTCATAGACACCGCCGGCCGTATGGTCGTCGAGGTTGCCGGTAGGTTCATCGGCCAGCACGCAGGCCGGCTGCCCCACCAGCGCGCGCGCGACGGCCACGCGCTGGCGCTCGCCACCCGACAGCTCGCCGGGACGATGCCTGGAACGGCCGCCAAGCCCCACGCGCTCCAGCATCGCCTGGGCCGCTTCACGGGCCTGCGGTTCGCGGAGACCACGGATGCGCATTGGCATCGCCACGTTATCGAGCGCCGTGAACTCGGGCAGCAGATGATGAAACTGATAGACGAAGCCCAGCGCGCGATTGCGCACGACGTTGCGTTCCTTCTCGCGCAGCGCCGTGAACGGCTTGCCGAGTAGCGCCACGCGGCCCGCGTCGGGATTGTCGAGGCCGCCCAGCACGTGGAGCAGCGTCGACTTGCCTGACCCCGATGCGCCCACGATGGCCACCTTCTCGCCCGCGTTGATGCGCACATCCACGCCGCGCAGCACTTCCACGTCGAGCCCGCCCTGGCGGAAACGCTTGGTCAGACCTTCGGCCACCAGCACCGGCGACCCGCCGGGCTGGACCGCCGCCGCTGGCACTGCCGCGGCCTCCTGAATCAGCGTGGTATCACTCATAGCGCAGCGCCTCCGCCGGATTCACGCGCGCCGCGCGCCAGCTGGGATAGATCGTGGCCAGCGTCGCCAGCACGAAGGAAATGATGCCGATGGTGGCGATGTCGTTCACGCGGGGGTCCGAAGGCAATTCGCTGATGAAATAGATGTCCTTGGGCAGGAACTGCACGTGCAGCACACGTTCGATGAACGGCACGATCACGTCGATATTGGTCGCAATCAGCGTGCCGCCCAGCACGCCGAGCAACGTGCCGATGAAGCCGATGGCCACGCCCTGGACGATGAAGATCTTCATGATCGAGCGCGGCTGGGCGCCCATCGTCCGCAGGATGGCGATATCGGCCTGCTTGTCGGTCACGGTCATGACCAGCGTCGACACGAGGTTGAACGCCGCGACGGCGATGATGAGCGTCAGGATGATGAACATCATGCGCTTTTCGGTCTGCACCGCGGCAAACCAGTTCCGGTTCTGCTTCGACCAGTCACGCAGGTACAGGTCTCCGCTCATGGTGCCGGCCAGCTGCTGCGCCACCTGCGGGGCACGTTGCATGTCCTGCAGCTTGAGCCGCACGCCCGACGGACCGTTCTGGCGGAACAGCACCTCGGCGTCTTCCATGTTGACCAGCGCCAGCGCACTGTCGAACTCATAGTGCCCGGATGAAAAGATGCCGACCACGGTGAACTGCTTCAGTCGCGGCAGGATGCCTGCCGGCGTGATGGTGCCCTGAGGCGCCACCAGCGTGACCTTGTCGCCCACCCGCACGCCCAGCGCGTTGGCCAGTTCGTTGCCCAGTGCGATATCGAAGCCGCCCGGCACCAGCGCGTCCATGCTGCCGGACCGGAACTGGCTGCCGATATCGGACACCTTCGGCTCCTGGCTCGGGTCCACGCCACGCAGCAGCACGCCGCGCACCGCGTCGTCGCGCGTCAGCATGGCCTGCGCGGACACATAAGGCGCGGCGCCCACCACTTCCTTGTTGCGCTCGGCCTCGGCGGCCGTCGTCTGCCAGTTCTGCAGCGGTGCCGCGCCGATGACCTCGATGTGCGACAGCACCGACAGCATGCGGTCGCGCACCTCTTTCTGGAAACCGTTCATGACCGACAGCACGACGATCAGCGCGGCCACGCCCAGCG
>DAIOET010000166.1:0-8616 GCA_036746135.1 Cupriavidus sp. | reverse complement strand
ACCAGGGCGTGGTCGATCCGCTGGGCGGCATCAATACGCTGTGGCCGCTGTTCGGTATCTCGAACCAGATGCTGGCCGCCGTGGCGCTGGTGCTGGGCACCTGCGTGCTGGTCAAGATGAAGCGCGGGCAATACGCCTGGGTGACGCTGCTGCCCACCTGCTGGCTGCTGATCTGCACGCTGACCGCCGGCTGGCAGAAGCTGTTCCACGCCGACCCGAAGGTGAGCTTCCTGACGCACGCGGCCAAGTTCAGTGCCGCGATTGCCGAAGGCAAGGTGCTGGCACCGGCCAAGTCGATGGAGCAGATGCACCGCATCGTCTTCAACGACTACCTGGACGCCGGCCTGTGCGCGCTGTTCATGTTCGTGGTGCTGTCGATCGTGTTCTACGGCTTCAAGACGGCCATGTCGGCCCGCACGGCGTCCCGCCGCACGGACAGCGAAACGCCGTTCGAACCGCTGCCGGCCCAGGCATCGGCCGCCGCGAACTGACCGGAAGGAGCCACACATGCTGGAACAGATCGGAAGCATGGGGCGTTACCTGGGCCAATCGCTGCGGCTGATGGTCGGCCTGCCCGACTACCAGACCTATGTGGCCCATATGGAAAGCACGCACCCGGATCGTGAGCCGATGACGTACGAGGAATTCTTCCGCGAGCGTCAGGAAGCCCGGTACGGCGGCGGGCAGGGGAAGTGCTGCTGACCCGGCAGTGCTCCCCGGAAAATGGAAAGGCGGCCTCGCGGGGCCGCCTTTTTCGTTGGGGAGTTTTGTGACGTACCATCGCGCGCTGTTGCGCCGGAACATCGTTTTTTAACGGTTCGATACCGTTTCTGCAGCGGGTTACAGGGCCTCACAACTAGTTACAGCAAGGGCAGGGCTGCTTCTCTACACTCCGCTACCAGATACACACCACATAAGGAAAATACGATGTCTCGCCATCCTCTCCGCAATTTGACTCTGGCTCTTGCCCTCTCGGCGGCTACGCTGCCGGCGTTTGCAGGGGGTGATCTGAACAACGCACTCGGCGGCGGCCTGGGCGGCGTTGCAGGCGCCGCTGTGGGCGGCGCGCTGGGCGGCAGCACCGGCGCCGTGATCGGTGGTGCCGTGGGCGGTGGTGCCGGCGGCGCCATCACGTCGAATCGCCGCGAGCGCACCGGCGCCATCATCGGCGGCGCCCTGGGCGGCGGCGCGGGTACCGCGGCCGGTAACGCCGTGGGCGGCCGTACCGGCGGCCTGGTTGGCGCAGGCCTGGGCGGTGCCGCGGGCGCGGCGCTGGGCGGCAACGTGTCGCGCAGCAATTCGTACGACGACGACCGTCGCTACTACAAGCGCGGCAAGCATCGTCACCATCACCACGATTGATGAAGAAAACGGGCCCTGCGGGGCCCGTTTCTATTTCAGGCTTGGGGATGAAGAGCGCGCGGCCATCCGGATGCGCGCACCGGCTAGCCGCCGGTGCGCAAGTCAGCGCCTATCGGCCAACCATCCGTGTCGTCCGATTCAAGCGGTCCCGGAAAGTAAAAAGCCCGTACCAACTGGTACGGGCTTTTTGCGGAATGCCTTGGAAAATCAGAGCTTGGCGCCATCCGAGTAGACGTCGAAAGACTTGGCGCCGTCGGTGAACGAATCAAACTTGCCCGACTTTGCACCGTCCGTGAAGGTATCGAACTTGCCAGCCTTCGCGCCATCGGTGTACGGATCAAACTTCGTGGCCTTGGCACCGTCGCTGTACGGGTCGAAGTTGCCGATCTTTGCAAACGCGGGAGCGGCGGACAGGGCGATGGTCAGTGCGGCGATCAGGGTGATTTGGCGCTTCATGGCGAATCCTTCACTTTATTCTGGGTTGCCCGACGAATCAGATATTGCTGCGTCGCGGCATCGGATATGGGGATATTAGGCATTCCCCTGATATGAATAAATATGCGCCTACACAATGATTGATTGTGGTTTCAACAATAAATAGCCCGTACCGTGTAAAAATTCACGGCTGAGGCGGGGGACTATGTCATGGATCGGCTCCAATCGATGCGCGTTTTCGCCAAGGTGGTCGAACTTGGCAGCTTCGCCCGTGCGGCGCAGCAACTCGAAATGTCCAATGCCGTGGTCACGCGGTATGTCGCCGATCTGGAGAGTCACCTTGGTACGCGGCTGCTGAACCGCACCACGCGCAGCCTGTCGCTTACCGATGCTGGCGAGACCTACCTGCAGCGCTGCGCGCAGATCCTGGAGGACGTGGAGGAGGCGGAATCGATAGTCACCGCCCGCAGCCAGTCACTCTCGGGCACGCTGCGGCTGGTGGCACCGGTGATGTTCGGCCTGCATCTGCTGCCGCAGACACTGGAGCGTTTTCACCAGCTCTATCCCGATGTCGTCTTCGATGTGCAGTTGTCCGACCGCGTGATCGATATCGTCGAGGAAGGCCGCGATGTCGGCGTGGTGCTTTCCGATCTGGGCCTCGGATCGCACCTGGTGGCCCGGCCGCTGATTTCCGCCGAGATCATCCTTTGTGCTTCGCCAGGTTATCTGCGCGAGCACCCGCCGCTGCGCACCGCGCACGACCTGACCAACCATCGCGCAATTGCCATGCGCCTGCCCACGGCAGAGCATGAATGGACGCTGTCCGGACCGGAAGGGGAGGTCACCGTGCCGATTCGTCCCGGTCTGCTGTGCAGCAACGCGGAGCTGGCCCACCAGGCGGCGCTGGCCAATATGGGGATCGCGATGCTGTCCTCATACCTGGCCCGGCCCAATATCGAAGCGGGCCGCCTGATGCATATCCTGCCGCAATACCAATTGCCGCGCCGCGACGTGAGCGTGGTCTACCCGAGCCGCAAATTCCTGCCCACCAAGGTGCGCGCCTTTATCGACTTCCTGCTCGAAGAGGGCAAGCAGCGGGCAGGCGAGACGGTTGGCAAGGTCGTCAACAAATAAAAAAACGGCGAGGTATCAACCTCGCCGTTTTGCTAACCACCACTACCGGTTGTAAGCGATTACTCTTCCGCCTCGGCAGTCTGCTTGGGCGTAGCACGCGTCTTCTTGGCCGCGGCGGTCTTGCCGGCCGCGGTCTTCGTGGCAGCCTTCTTGGCCGGGGCCTTCTTTGCCGGCGCCTTCTTGGCCGCCGGAGTCTTGGCCGCGGTCTTCACCGGAGCGGCTTCGCCATCGCCAGCCTTGTCACCCTTGGCGGCGGTCTTCGCCGCGGCGGATTTGGCTGCCGGCTTGGCGCCTGCCTTTGGCTCGCGTGCCTCGAACTCGAAGCCGATCTTGCCGTCCGGCTGCTTGACCAGGAACGCCTTGAAGTTGCGGCCCGTGCGCGACGACTTGAAGCCGGTCAGCAGATCCGTCTTGCCGCCGGTCAGCAGCTTGCCGATCTGCTCGCGGGAGATTTCCTGCTGCAGGATGATCTTGCCCGTGGTGAAGTCGCAGGTCTTCTCGCTGCCGACCGCGTTCTCGCACACGTACTTCATGCCGTGCTCGTAGACCGAGCCATTGCATTTCGGGCAGTGACCCACCGGCGTCTGCTCGCTGAAATCCACCGGTTCGTCGTCTTCCTCGTCGTTCTGACCGAAGTCGAATTCCATCTTCCAGTGGCCTTCGTCGTCCTTGGCCAGCTTCAGGATGGCCGCAAACGGACGGCCCATCTTGCTACGGAAGCCCTGCAGCGGACCGATTTCCTTCTTCAGCAGCAGTTCCTCGACCTCGTCGATCTCGAACTGTCGTCCGCCCGGGATCTTGCTGATCGAGAACTCGCACGCGGTGCAGGCAAAGCGACGATAGTTCTCCTTGACCTGCCCGCCGCACTGCGGGCACGGCGTGTCCAGCGTGGCGTAGTCGCCCGGGATCGTGTCGCTGTCGTACTCCTTGGCGCGCTTGACGATCTGCTGCGTCATCTGCGCGATCTCGCGCATGAATTCGTCGCGCTTCAGGCGGCCGCGCTCGATCTGCGACAGCTTGTGTTCCCATTCGCCGGTCAGCTCGGCTTGCGTCAGTTCCAGGACACCCAGGCCGCGCAGCAGCGTCATCAGCTGGAACGCCTTGGCCGTCGGGATCAGCTCGCGGCCTTCGCGCACCAGATACTTCTCGGTCAGCAGACCTTCGATGATCGCAGCGCGCGTTGCCGGCGTGCCCAGGCCCTTGCCGGCCATCGCCTCGCGCAGTGCGTCGTCGTCCACGAGCTTGCCCGCGCCTTCCATTGCCGACAGCAGCGTGGCTTCGTTGTAGCGCGCCGGCGGCCGCGTAGACAGGCCGACGGACTCGACCTTGTCGGTCTTGACCTTTTCGTCCTTCTGCACCGGCACCAGGTTGGCGTCCTTGTCGTCCTTGCCCTGGGCCTCGCGGCCGTAGATCACGAGCCAGCCCGGATTGACCAGTATCTTGCCTTCCGTCTTGAAGTGATGGCCGGACACCTCGGTAATGCGCGTGGTCACCTGGAACTCGGCGGCCGGGAAGAACACGGCCAGGAAGCGGCGCACGACCAGGTCGTACAGCTTCTGCTCCGGCTCGGACAGGTTCTTCGGTGCCTGCAGCGTCGGGATGATGGCGAAGTGGTCGCTGATCTTGCTGTTGTCGAAGATCTTCTTGTTCGGCTTCACCCAGCCTTGCGACAGGATCTTCTTGGCATGCGGCAGGTAATTCGGCGAGCTGTCGGCCAGCATGTCCATCGTCTGCTTGACCGTGTCCATGTAGTCCTCGGGCAGCGCGCGCGCGTCGGTACGCGGGTACGTCAGCACCTTGTGCTTTTCGTACAGCGCCTGCGCCAGACCCAGCGTGTTCTTGGCCGAGAAGCCGAAGCGCGAGTTGGCCTCACGCTGCAGCGTGGTCAGGTCGAACAGTGCCGGCGACTGCTGCGTCGACGGCTTGGACTCCTCCGTGACCGTGCCCGGCTTGTCGCGGCAGGCGGCCACGATGCTCTTGGCTTCGGCCTCGCTCCACAGGCGCGACTCGCGGGCCTCCGGGTCGAACTCGTTCTTCTTGAACTTCGGGTCGAACCAGCGGCCTTCGTACAGGCCGGCGGCGGCGATGAACTCGGCGCGCACTTCCCAGTAGTCGCGCGGCACGAAGTGTTTGATCTTCTCTTCGCGCTCCACCACGATCGACAGCGTCGGGGTCTGCACCCGGCCCACCGTGGTCAGGAAGAAGCCACCGCCCTTGCTGTTGAACGCCGTCATCGCGCGCGTGCCGTTGATGCCCACCAGCCAGTCGGCTTCGGAGCGGCAACGGGCCGCATCGGCCAACGGCAGCATGTCCTCGTCCTCGCGCAGCGCGGCAAACCCGTCGCGGATGGCCTGCGGCGTCATCGACTGCAGCCACAGCCGGCGTACCGGCTGCTTGGCCTTGGCCTGCTGGGCAATCAGCCGGAAAATCAGTTCGCCTTCCCGCCCCGCGTCACATGCGTTGATCAGCGCGGTGACATCCTTGCGCTTGATCAGACGATTGAGCACCTTCAGGCGAGATTCGGTCTTGGCGATCGGTCGCAGGTCGAAATGCGGAGGAATCACCGGCAGGTTGGTGAAGCTCCACTTGCCTCGCTTGACCTCGTATTCGTCTGGCGCGGCAATTTCCACCAGGTGGCCAACGGCCGAGGACAGCACGTAGTCGTCGCTCTCGAAATACTCGTCGTGCTTGGTAAAGCCCCCGAGGGCGCGCGCAATGTCGGCGGCGACCGATGGCTTTTCCGCGATGATGAGGGCTTTAGACATTAAACGGGTCCTTGTGGCGCCACTGCCTTAAAGAGCAGTTCGCGCCTCTTGAAATTCACAGCAAACTATGTAAACACCACGCCGGGGCTTTGAGGCGCCAATAATAAGCGCGGTTTCGACGGGCGTGCAAGCAAACGCCGCCGCACGGCCTGACGGCGCTCAACCGCCGCCGGCCCCCCCTTCAAGCAACCAGGGCAGCACTTCGGGAATCTCCGATGCGGTTGCAGCCATTGCTTCACTGCGCGCCAGCATCCTGTCCAGCACATCGAGATGCGGCAGCACGGTTCCATAAAACTGCGGCGCGCCTCCAGCAATGGGCTGAATCAATACAGTAGGAAAGTTTTCGATGTCGATGTCCTCGCCCAGATAGTCAGAGTGGGTTTCGACGTCGATCCAGACAAAACAATCGTCCTGATAACGTGCTGCCAGCGCCGCAAAGCCCGGCAGATATTCCTTGCAGGTGCCGCACCATTCGGCGCAAAGGCACGCCACCAGCCGCCCCTGCGGGCGTGCAAGTAGGGCGTGGCGCACTGCTGCGGCATCCTGCTCGGGAAAGTAAACGGCCATTGGAGTCGAAATGTGAAGCGAGGGAGATACCGCCAATCATGCCAGACGACGAAAGCGGTTGCCCGGCAGGCGCTCGGCCGCACCGGACAGCTCCATCTGCAGGAGCGCCGCTGACACGGCTTCCGCCGCCATGCCGGTGCGCTCGCACAATACATCAAGCGTGACAGGATCATAGGCGAGCGCCGCCGCGAATGCGTCGCCGGGAACGGGCGGTGGTGCAACGCCCGGGGCCGGCATGGCGAGCGGCAGATCCGCGAATTCCTCGAACACATCGGCGGCCGACTCCACCAGCTTGGCGCCCTGGCGGATCAGCTTGTGGCAGCCACGCGAAAGCTCGGCGTGGATCGACCCAGGGATCGCAAAGACCTCTCGTCCGATCTCCGATGCCAACCGCGCGGTAATCAACGATCCGGAACGCTCAGCCGCCTCAACGACCAGCACGCCGCGCGCCAGCGCCGCGATGATGCGGTTGCGGCGCGGAAAGTGGTTCGGCAGGCCGGGCGTCCCCAACGGGAATTCGCTGACGATGGCGCCGCCGGCATCGACGATCTGGTGCGCCAGCTTGTGGTGCCGCGCCGGGTAGACGATATCGACGCCGGTGCCTATCACCGCCACGGTGCCGCCTGGCCCTGGCAACGCGGCCGAGTGTGCCGCGGCGTCGATGCCGAGTGCCAGCCCTGACACCACGGTCAGCCCCGCTTCGGAAAACGCTGAAGCAAACACTTGCGCGTTGCGCAGCCCCTGCGCCGTGGCATGGCGCGCGCCGACGATGCCCAGCGACTGGCCACCCAGTTTCCCGGCATCGCCATTCACATAGAGCACCAAAGGCGGATCGGCGAGGTCGAGCAACCGCGCCGGATAGGCGGCGTCCGCCATCGTCACCAGACGATGGTTCGCTGCCTCGAGCCATTCGAGGGTGTGGGCGATCCGCGCGGACATCGCGGCGTCTGGCGGCGCCGCCAGGGCGCGCGCCACGCCAGGTTCCGCGGCATCGCGCAAGCGTGCGGCGTCAAGGGCCAGCACCGCTTGCGGCAGCCCGAAGGCAGCCAGCAGGCGGCGTCCGGCCTGTGCTGAAACACCTGGTGTTGCCGTCAGGCGCACCCAGGCAGCCACTTCGGCTGGGTCGCGTGTCGATTCGGTCATCGGAAACGCGGCAGCGCGTGCTCTCGCACGCGCCCGCCGGTTACTGCGGCGTGGTGGCCAGGTCGCCCACCTTCATCACGTTGCTGGCATCGGTCACCAGCGCGTAGGCAATGCCCGGGAACACGCGGTAGACATAGGCCAGGCCGTAGCGGTCGTCCGGCAGCGTGATGGTGCGGTTGTTGTCGGTGGGGTCCTTGACCACGCCGCCCACGCGCGACAGCGCCAGCACGTGACCCGGCTCCAGGCCGGCATTGGCGCCCACGTTCAGCACCACCACCTGCTTGGCGCCGCCGTACTGCACCCCGCCGTAGACGGCCGCGATATGCGCCTGGACATTGTTGTCCGGTGCATGCGGGACGTAGCGCACCAGTTCGCGCGCCGGTTGCGGCAGCAGCAGCGAACCCGCACCCATTTCCTGCGGAGACTGGGTTGCCTCGACCGTGGTGACGGCATCCGGGCCTTCCGGCCCACGCATCACACGCACGCTGCCCTGGTACTGGGCTTCATAGCCAATCACGCTCTGCGTGACGGGGTCGCGCACCGCCTGTGCCGGCGTAAAGGCCTGCCAGTCGCTGCCGATCGTCGCATCGGTCGGCGCAATGCCGCGCACGAAGCCGGTATCGCCGCGCCCCATGTAGACGCGGGCATCCGGCAACGCCACGATGCGCGCCGAGGTGTCGACGGTACCCTTGTCGACCACCAGCGGCCGGCGCAGGAACGGTTCGATATCGGATGCCGGAATCGTCAGGATCGCCTCGCCATCGGCGCCGTCACCGCGCACGCGGGGAGACATCCGGGAGTCCCCGCTGGCGCCGCCGGGGCCGGTGGTCGACAGATAGGCGCGGCCATCGCGCTGGATCAGGTACAGAATCTGCCCAGGGTAGATCAGGTGTGGATTGCGGACCTGCTGGCGGTTCATGCCCCACAGCGCCGGCCAGCGCCACGGCTGGCGCAGATACTGGCCCGAGATTCCCCACAGCGTATCGCCCGTGCGCACCGTGTACTGGCTGGGCGCATTGGGAGCGAGTTCGGAAACGGGGATACCCTGCTGTGCCGTCACATCGGCCTGGGCGAGTTGCGCCGGTGAGACGCTCAGCTCGGCGGCCTGAACGGCCACGCCAGCCCCGGCAGTGATGCCGGCGGCACATAGCATGCTGAGGGTGAACGCGTGCAGCCTGCGGCCCGACGCCGCCTGTTCTTTGGTAAGATC
>DAIOET010000165.1:0-8620 GCA_036746135.1 Cupriavidus sp. | reverse complement strand
GCCACTTCACGCTGCTCTTCAGGACTTCGAGATCCACGCTGTCCATGATCGTTTCCGCTTCTTTGCTTGATCCTCGCCACCGCCTTCGTCGCCGTTTCCGGTGGCCCCATCGCTCTGGGTGTTTTCGTTGTTGTCACTGCCCGTCGCTTCATCGCCGCCAGGGGCGCCGCCCACGGCTTCGGTGAAGCGCACGAAAAATGTATCGGCCATCTTGCGAGCCGCGGCATCCACGAGCCGCGACCCGATCTGCGCGATCTTGCCGCCCACCTGCGCCTGCACCACATAGGTGAGCAGCGTCTCGTCGCCTTCCGGGGTCAGCGTGACTTTTGCCGAGCCCTTGCCAAAGCCGGCCGCGCCACCTTGCCCATCGAACTGGATCGTGTAGCTGTCCGGCGCCTGGATGTCCTGCAGCGCCATGCGTCCCTTGAAGCGCGCCTTGACGGGGCCGACCGCCGCGGTCAGCGCCAGCTGGTAGGCATTTTCGCCATCGGGCACGATGCTCTCACATCCGGGAATACATTGCTTGAGCAGGTCCGTGTCGTTCAGCGCCTCCCATGCCACCTGTTGAGGCACGGGCAGACGCTGGGTCTGGTTCATTTCCATGACGGATTTCCTCGTGTGGGGCCGGTTTGTCTCACCGGTGGAACGGGCGGGGGCGAATTGCTGTCCGCCAGCAGTGTTTCGAGCGCGAGCAGGCTGTCGAGGTTATGCGCCGGGCGCAGCGCATCCACATACGGCAGGATGGCTTGAATGCCGCGCGCCTGCGGCGAAAAGCCCGCGTAGCGCAGCAGCGGGTTGAGCCACACGATGCGATGCGCAAAGCGCCGCAGCCGCGCCATTTCCTGTTCCAGCAGATCGATATGTTCGAGATCGATGCCGTCGCTGACCAGCAGGACCGTGGCGCGTCCGGACAGCGTGCGGCGTGCCCACTGACGGTTGAAGGCCGCCAGCGCGGCGCCGATGCGGGTGCCGCCTGCCCAGTCGCGCACCTGTTCGGCAATCAGGTTCACGGCGTCGTCGGGGTCGCGTTCGCGTAGCGCGCGCGTGACATTGGTCAGCCGCGTGCCGAACAGGAACACATGCATGCGCTCGCGCGACTGCATCAGCGCGTGGCAGAAGTACAGCACCGCGCGCGAATACTGGCTCATCGAGCCGGAGATATCGAGCAGCAGTACCACGGGCGGTTTGCGCTCGGCGTGCTTGCGATACTTCCAGCGCAGCCATTCGCCATGCTGGCGCACGGCCAGTCGCGCGCTGGCGCGCAGGTCCGCGTGGGTGCCGGAGGCCGCGGCGCGCAATCGGCGTGTGCGTTGCAGCGCCAGGTGCGTGCGGCGCGTGCGTACCAGGTGCTGCAACGCGCGCCATTCCTCGGCGGACAGCGTTTCGAAGTCGCGGCTGGCCAGCCGCTCCTGGCCGGAAAACGTCAGCGGGGCGGTGAAGCGTTCCTCGCGCATGGGCGCGTCCGGACGGGCGGCGGCCGGCTGGCGCGCGGCCAGCGCATCGGCTAGGCGGTTGTTGCGCCGGGGTGGCGGCGCGCCGGCATCCACGCGCGGCAGAAGCATCGCGCGCAGCTTGCCTTCCCAGTCGGGATCGCGCCAGAACAGGTCGAACGCGGCATCGAACAGCGGGCGCTGATCGGGGCCGGACAGCATCAGGGCAGCCAGCGCGGCGCGCACTTCGCCGCGGGCGCCGATATCGATGTGGCGCAGCGCTTCGAGTGCGTCGACGGCGTGCGCGGGCGACAGGCCGAAACCGGCATCGCGCAGCAGCCGCGTGAAATGCGTGACGTTACGCGCCAGCATCGGCAAGGCGGTGGGCAAGGCGGGCACGTCCGGCGTCATGTCAGGCAGCCGGTGTGGCACCGGCCAGCAGTTCGGCGACCGTGGGGCCGTCGGCGCGGGCCAGGTCGTCCTGGTACTTGAGCAGCACGCCAAGCGTATCGCGCACCGATTGCGGGTCGAGTTCGGTGACGCCTAGCGCGGCCAGCGCGCGGCACCAGTCGATTGCTTCGGCAATGCCCGGTGCCTTGAACAGGTCGATGCCGCGTAGCCGGTGAATGAAGTCGACCGCCTGGCGTTGCAACGCGACAGCGGCTTCGGGCGCGCGCGCGGCGACGATCTGCAGCTCGCGGTCGCGCTCCGGGTAGCCCATCCACTGATACAGGCAACGACGCTTGAGCGCGTCATGAACCTCGCGCGTGCGATTCGATGTGATCACGATCAGCGGCGGCTGCTCCGCACGGATCACGCCGATTTCGGGAATCGAAACCTGGTACTCGGAAAGAACTTCCAGCAGGAACGCCTCGAATGGCTCGTCGGCCCGATCGATTTCGTCGATCAGCAGCACGCGCGGCATGCCGGGCGCGGCGGGGTCGGGCAGGAGTGCTTCCAGCAGCGGGCGCTTGAGCAGGTAGTCGTCGTGATAGAGCGATTGCTGCTCGGGCCGCTCGCCGCGCGCCTCGGCCAGGCGCAGCGCCATGATCTGGCGCGGGTAATCCCATTCGTAGAGTGCGCTCGCGGCGTCGAGCCCTTCGTAGCATTGCAGCCGCAGCAGGCGCGTCCCGAGCATGCCGGCCAGGGCCTGCGCCAGCGCGGTCTTGCCAACGCCCGGTTCGCCTTCAAGGAACAGCGGCCGTTGCATGCGCAAGGCCAGGTAGAGCACGGTGGCGGTCTCGCGGTCGGCGAAGTACTGCTGCGCTTCGAGCTGGGCGAGGGTCTGGTCGATGGAGGTAGGGAGCATGATCGCAACAACAAGCCGTGGGCGAAGCCGGCGATGGTTTGACGGCCACCGCCGCCAGCCGCGCCCCGGCGAATGCAGAATGTGGTGGCCCGGCTCCCTCTCTCCTTGTGGGGAGAGGGAGCAAACCGAGCGAAACGGCTAGCCCTTCAGCGCCTGCTCCACCGCCCTGGCCGTCAGCACCGGAATCAGATGCGCGCGATATTCCGGTGATGCATGCAGGTCGCCGTTGAGTCCGGACGGATCGACCTTCACCGCGCGCGCCGCCGCCGGGGTGAAGCTGGCCGTCAGGGCCTGCTCCAGCGCCGGGGCGCGGAACACGCTGTCGGCCGCGCCGGTCACGGCCACCCGCACCGCGCCCGCGCTGCGCGCCACCATCACGCCCACCAGCGCGAAACGCGACGCCGGATTGCGGAACTTGATGTAGGCGGCCTGAGTGGGCACGGGAAAGCGCACCGCCGTGATCAGTTCGTCAGGGGCCAGTGCGGTTTCGTAGAGGCCTTTGAAGAAGTCGTCCGCGGCAATACTGCGGCGATCGGTCACGACGGTTGCGTTCAGGCCAAGCACCGCCGCGGGGTAGTCGGCGGCGGGATCGTCGTTGGCCAGCGATCCACCGATCGTGCCCATCGCGCGCACCTGGCGGTCGCCGATGCCGAAGGCCAGGGCGGCCAGCGCCGGAATGCGGCGGATGACCTCGGCATTCGACGCCACATCGGCATGGCGGGCGGCCGCGCCGATCACCAGCTCGTCGCCTTGCACGCTGATGTCGGCAATGCCCGGAATGCGCGCGATGTCGACCAGGGTCGACGGCGCCGCGAGGCGCAACTTCATGGCGGCCAGCAGGCTCTGGCCGCCGGCCAGGAACTTGGCGTCGCCATCGGCCTTCAGCTTCGCCACGGCGGATTGGGCGTCCGTGGCGCGTTCGTACTGGAATGCGTACATGGTCGTCTCCCCCGGTTACGCCGCGCTACCGTGCGCGGACTGGATGGCCTGCCACACGCGGTGCGGCGTGGCGGGCATCTGCACATCGCGCACGCCAAGCGGCGACAGCGCGTCCACCAGCGCGTTGATGAACGCCGGTGGCGAGCCGATGGCGCCGGCCTCGCCGCAGCCCTTTACGCCGAGCGGGTTATGCGTGCAGGGCGTGCCGCTTGCCGTTTCCACCGTGAAGTCAGGCAGATCGGCCGCGCGCGGCATGGCGTAGTCCATATAGGAGCCGGTCAGCAACTGGCCGCTGTCGGGGTCGTAGATGCACTGCTCCAGCATCGCCTGCCCGAGTCCCTGCCCGATCCCGCCATGCACCTGGCCTTCGACGATCATCGGATTGATCACGTTGCCGAAGTCGTCCACCGCCGTGAACTTGATGACCTGCGATTCGCCGGTGTCGGGATCGACCTCGACCTCGCAGATGTAGGCGCCGGACGGATAGGTGAAGTTCGTCGGATCGTAGAACGCATTTTCGTTCAGGCCCGGTTCGAGCTTGTCGAGCGGATAGTTGTGCGGCACGTAGGCGGTCAGTGCCACCTCGCCGAACGTCTTGGTGCGGTCGGTGCCGGCCACGCGGAACACGCCATCCTGGAACTCGATGTCGGCGTCCGATGCTTCCAGCAGGTGCGCGGCGATCTTCTTGGCCTTGGCCTCGATCTTGTCGAGTGCCTTCATGATGGCCGAGCCGCCCACGGCGAGCGAGCGCGAGCCATAGGTGCCCATGCCGAACGGCACGCGGCCGGTGTCGCCGTGCACGATTTCCACGGCGTCCAGCGCGATGCCAAGCCGGTCCGCCACGATCTGCGCGAAGGTGGTCTCGTGGCCTTGCCCGTGACTGTGCGATCCCGTGAAGACCGTGACCGTGCCGGTGGGATGCACACGGATCTCGCCCACTTCGAACAGCCCGGCGCGCGCACCGAGGGCGCCCGCGATGTTCGACGGTGCCAGGCCGCACGCTTCGATGTAGCACGAGTAGCCGAGACCGCGCAGCTTGCCGCGTTGCTTTGCCGCTTCACGGCGTGCCGGAAAACCGGCCACGTCGGCCAGTTCCTGGGCGCGCGCCAGGCACGGCTCGTAGTCGCCGGTGTCATACGTCAGGCCCACCGGCGTGGCGTACGGGAAGCTGCGGATGAAGTTCTTGCGGCGCAGCGTGGCGGGATCGGTGTTCGTCTCGCGCGCGGCGGCTTCGACGAGCCGTTCCACCACATAGGTGGCTTCGGGCCGCCCCGCGCCGCGATAGGCATCGACCGGGGAGGTGTTCGTGAACACCGCCTTTACCTCGGCGTAGATGGCGGGCGTGGCGTACTGGCCGGCGAGCAGCGTGGCGTAGAGGATCGTCGGCACGCTGCTGGCGAACGTGGACAGATACGCGCCCATGTTGGCCACCGTGTGCACGCGCATCGCCAGGAATTTCCCGTCGGCATCGAGCGCCAGTTCGGCCGTGGTCACGTGATCGCGGCCGTGGGCATCGGTCAGGAACGACTCGGACCGCTCGGCCGTCCACTTGATCGGACGGCCCACCTTCCTGGATGCCCAGGTCAGCGCCACGTCCTCGGGGTACAGGAAGATCTTCGAACCGAATCCGCCGCCCACGTCCGGCGCGATGATGCGCAACCGGGATTCGGGCAGGCCCAGCACAAAGGCGCCCATCAGCAGCCGCTCCACGTGCGGGTTCTGGTTGGCCACGTAGACCGTATAGCTGTCGTCCTGGCGCGTGTAGCTGGCGTTGACCGCGCGAGGTTCGATGGCGTTCGGAATCAGCCGGTTATTGACGATCTCCAGCTTGGTGACGTGCGCCGCGCCGGCAAAAGCGGCGTCGGTCGCGGCCTTGTCGCCGTGGCCCCAGGTGTAGCAGGTGTTGGCGGGTACATCGTCATGCACCAGCGTGGCGGCCGCGGCCGCGTCGCCGGGGCTGACCACCGCCGGGAGTTCGTCGTAGTCGACTTCAACCTTCTCGGCGGCATCGCGCGCCTGCTGCAAGGACTCGGCGATCACCAGCGCCACCTGGTCGCCAACGTGGCGGACCTTGCCGTGGGCCAGCGCGGGGTGCGGCGGCTCCTTCATCGGCGAGCCGTCGATGCTGTGGATCAGCCAGCCGCATGGCAGGCCGCCCACCTTGTCGTTGGCCATGTCATCGCCGGTCAGCACGGCGATGACGCCGGGGGATGCCAGTGCTTCCTTCGTGTCGATCGACCGGATGCGCGCGTGCGCGTGGGGCGAGCGCACGAAGTAGCCGTAGCTCTGGTGCGGCAGCGTGACGTCGTCGGTGTATTGGCCGTTGCCGGTCAGGAAGCGGTAGTCCTCCTTGCGGCGCACGGGCGTGCCGATGAACGGGTGCTTTTCGGGTGCGTTCATGACGGGCCTCCGTTATTCGGCGCTGACCGCGGCGCGGTCGCCCTGCATGGCGGCCTGGCCCTGCTGCACCGCACGCACGATGTTGTGGTACCCCGTGCAGCGGCACAGATTGCCCTCGAGCTGTTCGCGGATGGCCTGGGCATCGGCGTTCGGCTGCTGCTGGAGCAGCGATGTGGCAGCCATCACCATGCCCGGCGTGCAGAAGCCGCATTGCAGGCCATGACACTCCCGGAAGGCCTGCTGCACCGGATGCATCTCGCCGTTGACGGCCAGCCCCTCGATGGTGGTCACGCTGGCGCCGTCCGCCTGGACTGCCAGCATGTTGCACGACTTCACGGCGCGGCCGTCCAGATGGACGGTGCAGGCGCCACACTGGGCCGTATCGCAGCCCACGTGCGTGCCGGTGAGGCGAAGCTGCTCGCGCAGGAACTGGACCAGAAGGGTATTGGGTTCGACCTGCGCGTCAACGGGCTTGCCGTTGACCGTCAGGCGGATCGGAATCGCCATGCTTGTCTCCATGTGGGGTGGTGCGCGCATGGCCAGCTCCGCCGGTCCCCGAATGAAAGACTGCGCGGGACGGGCCACGACGCGGTACTGCCGCTTGGTTGAGACGGCTATTTCGTGATATTGGTGCTGCCGGGTTTGCCCGGTCTACACGGCGGAATGAACGATCCGCCGCAACAGGCTCTAAAAGTAAATCACAAAACGCCGGGGGCTGCCATGCGGGCATCCCTTCGGGACGCCGCGGATATGCGGCCTGGCCAACTCTCCACGCATGGAAGCCTTTATCGACTGGCTGTTCGACACCGTTGCCCTGCCCAAAGTGGGGCTGCCGGCCATCTTCGTGGTCAGCCTGGTCTCGGCGACGCTGCTGCCGCTGGGATCGGAGCCGGCGGTGTTCGGCTACGTCAAGCTCAACCCGGACATGTTCTGGCCGGCCGTGATCGTCGCCACGGTGGGCAATACGATCGGCGGGGCCATCGACTGGTGGCTGGGCTATGCGGCCAAGCTGGCCGTGGTGCGGTATCGCCAGCGGCGTCAGCATCATGAACACGAGCAGGAGCACGCCGAGCACCGCGTCCATCCGCGCAAGCAGCACAAGCCCCGGCTCGACGCCAAATATTTCCGCTGGATGCGCCGCTACGGCCCGCCTACCATGCTGTTCTCGTGGCTGCCCGGTATTGGTGATCCGTTGTGCACTTTGGCGGGTTGGCTGCGCATGCCGTTCTGGCAGAGCCTGTTCTATATGGCAATCGGCAAGTTCTTGCGGTACCTGGCCATGACCGCCAGCCTGCTGTGGATTCCCGATTCGTTCTGGCACGGCGTGGGCCAGGCGATCCGTCAGTGGTTTTGACGGCGCGGAAAATCGGTAATTGCATGCAATCCCATGCAGATTCCTGACAAATTCAGGGGTTATTGCCCGAAACGCGCGTTGGTGCGGCGCAGCAAAACCAGCCGGTGCAGTACAATCGCGCTTTAATGAAAATCGCGCACAGTCCCCGTGCGCAGCTTCGAAGCGGTCCCGCCCATGAATGCCCCACTCGTGCTCGACGCCAAGCTCGCAGCGCAGGACGCCCCGCCGCGCCTGCGCGAGATCCCCTATAACTACACATCGTTTTCGGATCGCGAGATTGTTATCCGTCTGCTGGGCGAAGAAGCCTGGCGCATTCTTGACGAACTCCGCAGCGAACGCCGTACCGGCCGCTCGGCCCGCATGCTCTACGAGGTGCTGGGCGATATCTGGGTGGTCCGCCGCAATCCGTACCTGCAGGACGACCTGCTCGAAAATCCCAAGCGCCGCCAGATGCTGGTCAGCGCGCTGCACCACCGCCTGAGCGAGATCGAACGGCGCCGCGCCGCGGACCGTGCCGAGCACGCCGAGCCGGCCGCTGAAGACCGTTCGCACCGGGTGGAGCAGCTGGTGGCCTTCGCCAAGCAGGCGATCGAGGCGTTCCAGCAGGAATTCGCCGATGCCTATGCGCTGCGCAAGCGCACCCAGCGCGTGCTGGGCAAGGTGACGCAGAAGGACAACATCAAGTTCGATGGCCTGTCGCGCGTGTCGCACGTGACCGACGCCACCGACTGGCGTGTGGAATATCCGTTCGTAGTGCTGACCCCGGACAGCGAGGAAGAGATCGCCGGTCTGGTCAAGGGTTGCTTCGAACTGGGCCTGACCATCATCCCGCGTGGGGGCGGTACCGGCTACACCGGCGGCGCCGTGCCGCTGACGCCGTTCTCGGCCGTGATCAACACCGAGAAGCTGGAGCAGCTGGACGCGGTGGAGATGTCTGACCTGCCCAACGTGCCGCACAAGGTGGCGACGATCTTCTCGGGCGCGGGCGTGGTCACGCGCCGCGTGGCCGATGCCGCCGACAAGGCCGGCCTCGTATTCGCGGTGGACCCGACGTCGATCGATGCATCGTGCATCGGCGGCAACGTGGCGATGAACGCGGGTGGCAAGAAGGCCGTGCTGTGGGGCACGGCGCTGGACAACCTGGCGTGGTGGCGCATGGTCGATCCCGAGGGCAACTGGCTCGAGATC
>DAIOET010000164.1:0-8632 GCA_036746135.1 Cupriavidus sp. | reverse complement strand
TGACCGGCCTGAAGCGCATGCTGGGCATGGACGACTCGCTGGACGTGTTCGGCGTGCACGGCGTGGGCGGTATCGTCGGCGCGCTGCTGACCGGCGTGTTCGCGGCACCGAGCCTGGGCGGCGTGGGCATCTACGACTACGTTGCCAACAAGGTGGCTGACGACTATTCGATCGCCGGCCAGCTCTGGATCCAGTTCGAAGGTGTACTGACCACGGTGGTGTGGTCGGGTGTGGTGTCCCTGGTGGCCTACAAACTGGTGGATATGCTGATTGGCCTGCGCGTGCCGGAAGAGGAAGAGCGCGAAGGTCTGGATATCACTTCGCACGGCGAAACGGCCTATGAAGTCTGATATCCACAACAGAGTTGTGCTGGAGAGCTGATTGGGAATCTTCTCTCAGGAGTTTTGCCCCGGCCTTGCGCCGGGGCTTTTTTATTTTGCGCGCCCGTATCGCGCGCGTATCGCGCGGATGCCGCTCTACCGGCTTCAATCTCCCCAGGGCTGAAACGCCTGCACGCATTCTGGAACGATCCGCCGCCGCCATCGCAGCAAGCGCCCAGACCTTTGATTTGAGGCATCGCGGCGGGGTGCGGCCGCCACTACCATCGTTGCAGTTTTTTCGCCGCGCCGTGCCACTGCATCAAGCATCCGGATTGCCAGATTCTGCAATGACACGGACGACCGCCGTTCCTGATTTTCTGAACTAGATTTTGTAGGTCGCACTACACAAGACAAAACGAACGATTGCCCTCCGGCAGCCGGCACGACACAGCGTCTTCCCCAATTTCACAAATTCTGATGCAGAAGGAGAGTCATCGTGAGCCAGACTACTTCAGGGGTGCCGCCGCTGGCCGCCAGCGAGCGTCCGCGACTATGGGTGACGGGGGACCTTAACGCGTTCTTCGGCCTGTTCACCAATGTGTTGCTGAACGTGCTGGTGCTGTCAGGGCTGGCGCTGTACGTCGTGCAGATGCCGAATGAAACCGTCTACGGCCGGATCCTCCCGGCGCTGGGCATCGCGCTGCCGCTGGGCAACCTGTTCTACGCGTACCTGGCCTGGCAGCTCGCCAGGAAGGAAGGGCGCGACACCGTGACGGCCATGCCGTACGGCCCCAGCGTGCCACACATGTTCATCGTGGTCTTCGTGGTCATGCTGCCCACTTACCTGACCACGCACGATCCGATTCTGGCCTGGAAGCTCGGGCTGGTGTGGGCGTTGATCGTGGGCATCATCGTGCTGCTGGGCGCGTTCGTCGGACCCACCATCCGCAAGTACACGCCGCGCGCGGCCATGCTGGGCACGCTGGCCGGCATTTCCATCGCGTTCATTTCGATGCGCCCGGCCTACCAGATGTTCGAGGGCGCGTGGATCGGGCTGATCTGCTTCGTGATCATCCTGATGTCCTGGATCGGCAACGTGCGCCTGCCGTTCAATGTGCCGGGCGGGCTGGCGGTGGTGCTGGTCGGCTCGGGCATGGCGTGGATCGCCACCGCGCTGGGCTGGAGCGATCTGATGCAGCCAAGTGCCGTGGGCGAGGCCATCCAGCATTTCTCTCTGCACCTGCCGATCGTGACCGGCGATGTGCTGTCGATTCCGTTCGAGCAGGTGTGGCCGCTGCTGGTCACGGCCATCCCGCTGGGCATCTACAACTTCACGGAAGGCATCAACAACGTCGAGTCGGCCAGTGCCGGCGGTGACAACTACAACCTGCGCGCCATCCTGATGGCCGATGGGGCCGGCGCTATCGTCGGCGCGTTCCTGGGGTCGCCGTTCCCGCCGGCCGTCTACATCGGGCATCCGGGCTGGAAGGCAATGGGCGGACGCATCGGTTATTCGCTGGTCACTGGCGTGGGCGTCGGCATTCTCTGCTTCCTCGGTCTGACCGCGCTGCTGCTTTCGGTGATCCCGCTGGTTTCCATCGTGCCGATCCTGCTGTTCATCGGACTGGTGATCGGCGCGCAGGCTTTCCAGGCGTCGCCGAAGCGCCACGCGCCCGCCATCGTGCTGGCGCTGGTACCGAATATCGCCGAGTGGGCCAAGACGCAGGTCGATGGCGCGCTGGGTGCGGGCGGCATCAATATCGGGGCGATACCGGACAAGGTATTCGCCGACCTGGCCAATGCCGGGGTGCTCTATCAAGGCATGGAGCTGGCCGGCGGCGGCGCGGTGCTGGCCGGTCTGATGATCGGCGCCATCGCGGTGTTCGTGATCGACCGGCGCTTCAACTGGGCGGCGGTCTACGCCGGCGCGGCCACGCTGCTTTCATTCTTCGGCTTCATCCACGGGGCGCATCTGGCCGTCAATGCATCGCCCGGCGTCTCATTCGGCTACGGGCTGGCCACGTTGACCTTCATCTGGATGGCATGGCAGCAGAAGCGATCCGGCGAGGGCATCAGCTGGGCCCCGTCCAATGACGACGAAGAATCCGATACCCCTCACGTCTGACCACGGAGCAGACCCATCATGGCGAAGACCCTGTTTGTAAACGGCACACTCATGCGCGGCCTGGCCCTGCACGGCAACCTCGCGGGTGCCGAATTCCTTGGCGAATTTCGCACCAAGCCGATCTATCGCATCCATTCGATCAACGACGTGCATCCCGGCATGTACCGGGTGGATACCGGCGGCGTGTCGGTGGTGGGCGAGATGTACCGCATGAGCGACGAGACCTGGGCCCGCGTGGAAGCGGGCGAGCCGCCGCACCTGTATTGCGGCCCGGTGGAGCTGGAGGACGGCAGCGTGGTGGACGGCATTCTCTACCCGCAGGCGCAGATCACCGCGGCGCACACCGACATTTCGGCATTCGGCGACTGGCGTGCCTATATGGCGTCGCGGCGCGCATGACGAACCACAGCGACCTTATCCGTTCAGTCCTGGAGAAGCAGTGATGACAAAGACAATCAAGGCGGAACCGTACGACCTTTCCTTCGACCCGGCAACCACCGCGCTGGTCATCATCGACATGCAGCGCGATTTCCTGGAGCCCGGCGGCTTTGGCGCAATGCTGGGCAACGACGTGTCGCTGCTGCGCGGAGCCATCGCGCCATGCAAGGCGCTGCTGGAGACAGCGCGCGCCAAGGGGCTGTTGGTGATCCACACCCGCGAAGGGCACAACCCCGACATGACCGATTGCCCGCCCACCAAGCGGGCGCGCGGCCGGCTGGACACCGGTATCGGCGACATGGGCCCGATGGGACGCATCCTGGTGCGTGGGCAGGCCGGACACGACATCATCCCCGAACTCCAGCCCATTCCAGGCGAGCCGGTGATCGACAAGCCGGGCAAGGGCGCATTCCATGCCACCGACCTGGAGGCCCGGCTGCGCAATTGCGGCATCCAGACGCTGATCGTTTGCGGCGTGACCACCGAGGTGTGCGTCAACACCACGGTGCGCGAGGCCAACGACAGGGGCTTCGAATGCGTCGTGGTGGCGGATGCGACCGGTTCCTACTTTCCTGAGTTCCAGCGCATCGGCCTGGAAATGATCAAGGCGCAGGGCGGCATCTTCGGTTGGGTGGCGTCGTCGACGGCCGTGATCGCGGCCCTGGGCTGACGGGCGGCATCGCCATGCGCACACTATCGATCGGCGCCGACCTGCGCCTGCCCGACGGGCAGGTCATGCACGCGCTGGTGCAGGCCCGCTTCGACCGGGCGATACACCTGACGCTGGACGACGGACGGCTGCTGACGCTGCTGCAGGGCGATTCGCCGCGCGGCATGCGGGTCATCAATGTGGACCGGATGGACTGGCCGGCCCTGCATCGGTGCCTGGATGCCGGCAGTCACGCCACGCTGTCCGGGACGCAACTGACCCACGCACGCTTCGTTCTGCCGCTGGATGGCGCGAGCCTCTGGCGGTCGCCGGAGCTGACTGGCGATGAGCCGCCTGCCGAGGCAGTGCAAGCGTGCCGCGCCTGGCTGCACCGCCGGCAAGGCGTCGCGGAGGCGGGCATGCCCGTATCCGCGTGGCGATTCTGGCGTGCCGCGCTGGCTGCGTTTATCCGCATCGTCGATGCCTTGCCATCGCATGTTGGGGCGGATGGCGCGGACAAGGTCGACGCGGCAGTCGGCCAGGCGCTGGGACTGGGTCCAGGCCTGACCCCAAGTGCCGACGACATGATCGCTGGCCTGCTGATTGGGCTGCGCATGAATCCGGTCATGACACGACACACGGCCCGGCTTGCCACCAGCGTGCGGCGCCATTGGCACGCCACGTCGGCAGCCAGCCGTGACGCGCTGGATCAGGCCATGCTGGGCTGGGTCACCTCGCGCATGGCGGACGTCTGCATGGCGCTGACGTGCGCGGCCGAGGCGGACGGTCTGGAACACGCGCTGGCCGCGCAATCCACCATCGGCCAATACTCGGGCATGGACACACTGATCGGCTTTTGCGCGGGCCTGGAGGCTGGTCTGGCAGACCGCTCCGGTGCCACGCAATTTCAAGCCGGCCTGCAGGGGCGCCACACGGCGCCGTATGAAAGGATTTCTGTATGACATCCACCGCTTCCCGCTTTTTCCCGAATCTCTACCGAGATTCCGTAGCGTTGATGCAGCTCTCCGCACGCCTTGGCAAGTTGCCCGGCGTGGCGGAAGCGTCGGCGCAGATGGCCACCCGGGCCAATCTCGAATTGATGGCCGGCGCCGGTCTGCTCGATGCGATGCCGGAGCCGCGCCCCAACGACATTCTGTTAGTGGTGCGCGGTGAAGCCGACGCGCTGGAGGGTGCGCTGGACCATGCCGCCGCTTTGCTCGACGAGAAGGCTTCAGGCGAGTCCCAGGACACGCAAGCCGAACCGCTGCGCAGTGTGCAGATGGCCTTCGAGGCCGGCGGCGGCAAGGCCAATCTCGTGCTGATTTCCACGCCGGGCGATTACGCGGCGGCCGAGGCCATGAAGGCGCTGCGGCTGGGCATGAACACGATGCTGTTTTCGGACAACGTCAGCGTGGCGTCGGAAATCGCCCTCAAGCGATACGCGCAATCGCGCAACCTGCTGGTGATGGGGCCCGATTGCGGCACGGCCATCATCGACGGGTTGCCACTGGCGTTTGCCAATGTCGTTGCGCGTGGCGACATCGGCGTGATCGCGGCATCGGGCACTGGCCTGCAGCAGGTGACCTGCCTGATCGACCAGTACGGATGCGGAATCACGCATGCGATTGGCACGGGCGGGCACGACCTGTCCGAGGCCGTGGGCGGCATCACGATGCTGACGGCGCTGGCGCAGCTGGCGGAAGATCCAGCCACGCGGGTCATCGTGCTGGTTTCCAAGCCACCGGCGGCCTCCGTGGCCGACAAGATCCTGACGGCCGCGCGCGGCACCGGCAAGCCCGTGGTGGTCTGCTTCCTGGGTGCCGATCCGGCGGGGGTGCGGGCCGCGGGGCTGGTGCCGGCCATCACCCTGGAGGATGCGGCACGGCAGGCGGTGGCGCTATCGCGTGGCGTGCCGGCACAAGGCATACACGCGGCTGCCGATCTGGCGGAGCGTGCCGGCGCGCTGGCACGGCGCCTCAAGCCGGAGCAGACACAACTGCGCGGCCTCTATAGCGGCGGCACGTTCTGCTATGAGGCGTTGCTGCTGTTGCAGGACATCCTGCCCGGCCTGCAGTCGAACACGCCCACCGGCAAGGTGGTGCGCGTCGCGGACCTTTGGCATAGCCAGGGCAACACGATCCTCGACCTCGGCGACGACGATTTCACGCGCGGGCGGCCGCATCCGATGATCGATCCGGGCCTGCGCAACGAGCGCATCGTGACCGAAGCGTCCGACCCGCGGGTCGGCATCGTCCTGCTCGACTTCGTGCTTGGCTACGGTGCCCACGAGGATCCGGCCGGGCAGGTGGTGCCATCGATTCAAGCGGCGCGCGAGGCCGCGGCCCGTGCAGGCAGAGACGTGCTCTTCATCGGGCATGTCTGCGGCACGCGCGGCGACCCGCAGCAACTAGACGCCCAGCGCGCGACGCTGGTGGGCGCGGGAGTGGAACTGGCGGACAGCAATGCGCAGGCCGTCGCCTTGTGTCGCGCGGTGCTGGAAGCCACCGTGGGCACGCAGCAGACTGGAGCCGGAGTATGACCTCACTGATCACGCAGAAACCCGTTGTCATCAATGTCGGCCTGGCGGCGTTTGCCGACAACCTGCGCCAGTGCGGCGGCGAGGCACAGTCGCTGCAATGGCAGCCGCCCGCCGAGGGCGATGTCGACGCGGGCTGGGCCCTGGCGCGGCTGCTCGCCGATCCGCGCATCGAAGAGGCCAACCGGACGGCCTACGCGCGATACCTGGCCGCCCAGCCGGTGCTGACCGGGGTTTCGACCGCCGCTCAGGCGATCCCGGGGATGGATGGCAAGCGCATCCTGCATTCCGGCCCGCCGATCGAATGGGCGCGCATGTGCGGACCTCAGCAGGGCGCGGTGCTGGGCGCCATCCTGTTCGAAGGCTGGGCCGAATCGCTGGAGCAGGCGCGCGCGCTGGTGGAAAGCGGCGAGGTGCGCCTGGCGCCGTGCCATCACCACGGCGCGGTCGGGCCGATGGCCGGGGTCATCAGTCCGTCGATGCCGGTCCTGGTGGTACGCAATCCGGCCCGCGGCAACGAGGCCTACTGCAACCTGAACGAAGGGCTGGGCAAGGTGCTGCGCTTCGGGGCCAATGGTGAGGAAGTCATCCAGCGGCTGCGCTGGATGGCCGACACGATGGGGCCGACGCTGGCGGGCATCCTCGAAGAGATCGGCGAGCTGGAACTGAAGCCGCTGATGGCGCAGGCGCTGCACATGGGCGACGAGGTCCACAACCGCAATGCGGCGGCCAGCGGCTTGCTGTTCCGCAAGCTGACGGTGGCGGCGCTGGGCTCGTCCCGGCTCGATGCCCGCAAGGTGGCCGAGACGCTCGCCTTCATCGCCGGCAATGACCACTTCTTCCTGAACCTGTCGATGGCGGCGTGCAAGGCGATGCTCGACGCCGCCCACGGCGTGCCGCATTCCACCCTGGTGACCGTGATGGCGCGCAATGGCGTGGACTTCGGCATCCGGCTGTCAGGTCTCGATCAGTGGTTCACCGCCCCGGCGGCGGTGATCGACGGCCTGTTCTTCCCCGGCTTTGGCCCGGCGGATGCGGCGCGCGACCTGGGCGACAGCGCCATTACCGAGACCGCCGGCGTGGGCGGGTTTGCGATGGCGGCCTCGCCGGCCATCGTCCAGTTCATCGGCGGCACCCCGCGCGACGCCCTGGCCAACACGCGCCGCATGCTGCATATCACGCTGGGGCAGAACAGTGCGTTCACGCTGCCGGCGCTCGATTTCACGGGCACGCCGGCGGGTATCGACGCCCGGCGCGTGCTGGACACCGGCATCCAGCCCGTGATCAACACGGGTATCGCACACAAGGATGCCGGGGTGGGCCAGATCGGCGCGGGTATTACCCACGCGCCGCTGGCGTGCTTTACGCAGGCCATCCAGGCCTTGGCCGCGACATTGCCTGACACACAGTAAGGGGGCGAGATGACAGACCAAGCAAGCCAACAGGCGCCGATCGCCGTGATTGCCGTCGGCGGCAACGCCCTGGCCCCCGAAGGTGGTGGCACGAGCCTGCACGACCAGGCCCGCGCCGCGGCCAGCGCGGCCAGCCATATCGTCGACGTGGCGGCCCAGGGCTGGCGCGTCGTGCTGACTCACGGCAACGGGCCGCAGGTGGGCTACATCCTGCGGCGCTCGGAGTTGGCCATGAAGGAGGTGCCGCCGGTGCCGATGGACTACGCCACGGCCGACACCCAGGGCGCCATCGGCGACATGTTCCAGCGCAGCCTCTATAACGAACTGCACCGGCGCGGGCTGGCCATGAATGTGGCCACCGTGGTGACCCAGGTGATCGTCGACGAGGCCGATCCGGCGTTCCAGAATCCCAGCAAGCCGATCGGGTCGATCATGGACGCCGCCACGGCGCAGCAACTGGCGCAAGCCAACGGCTGGAGTGTCATGGAGGAACCCGGCCGAGGCTGGCGGCGGTGCGTGGCGTCGCCGCGGCCTCAGGCCGTGGTGGAGATCGAGACCATCCACACCTTGCTGGACAGTAACCACATCGTCATTGCATGCGGCGGTGGCGGCATTCCGGTCACCCAGGCGGCGGATGGCACGCTGTGCAACCGCGAGGCGGTCATCGACAAGGACCTGGCGTCCGCGCTGCTGGCCCGGCAACTCCAGGCGCAGCGCCTGCTGATCGTGACGGCCGTGCCGAAGGTGGCGATCCACTTCGGCAAGCCGGAGCAACGCTGGCTCGACCACCTGACCATTGCCGAGGCCGAGCAGTTCATGCGCGAAGGGCATTTCGGCAAGGGATCGATGGGGCCGAAGGTCGAGGCCGTCCTTGATTATGTGATCAAAAATTCACATGGAGAGGGCGTCATCACCGACATCGTCCATATGGGCAAGGCGTTGTCGGAGGGCGGCGGGACCCGCATCAGTGGATGACTTTGGGATGCCCGCCAACAGGCGCCGGCATCCCTTCTACGGCGTGACAAGGGCCGTCGGGATATTCGCAGGGTGCTTAAATCGGATCTTAAAAAGTCTCAATTGTCTTTAGTCGGGAGCGGGCATAGAGTGCCAGTGAGGCAGTTTCCTCCACCTGCAGAACGCTCCCCGTATCTG
>DAIOET010000163.1:0-8654 GCA_036746135.1 Cupriavidus sp. | reverse complement strand
TGCAAATATGGTCGGAGCGATAGGATTCGAACCTACGACCCTCTGATCCCAAATCAGATGCGCTACCAGGCTGCGCTACGCTCCGAAGCCGGCGATTCTATATCGAGCTGGGGTGCCAGGTCAAATGTGTCTTTTGAAAGATTCGACTACGCGAAAGTGACGCGGCGTGTGCGGGGCCAGTACCCTGCTTCAGGCGGGATCTTATTTGGCTTGACTTGAGGCGTCGCGCTGACATAATCCGCACACCGCAACGGTCCGACCGGCGCTTCGCGCCTTTTCTTGCTGTGCCCACCCGGACCAGGTCCCGACTATCACAACTATGGCACGCCACCCCCGCTTTGCGACGCGGGCGGCCTGGACAGTGCCTGAGAGCCAAGCCTTGCCCTCGATGCCTGCGCATCGAAGGCTCCAAGGCCTGCCGGACCTGCGGAAACAATACAAGGACGGCTGTTCGCAGGCCGCAAACAGAAGGGCCGCCAGGTGCGTGCGGAGCACCGGCAAGGCCTTTGTGAACGGGAATGAAGATGTTTCAGTCGCAGGTGGTAGTGCTGATCGCAGCCTTGTTCGCGCTGCAGATGGCGATCGTCTGTGCCGTGTTGCGGCGCTCGGCCGGTATGGAGCGCAGCGGGCTCACCTCGTGGGCACTCGGCGATCTGGTCGTGACTCTGGCCGCGGTATTGCTGGCCATCCATATCTATCGTCCCGAATGGCCCCTGGCGGCCACGCCGGAACTGGCGTTGACGATGGGTCTGTCGCTGATGGTCCACGGTACTCGCCACTTCGTCGGCAAGCCCGGACGGGCCGCGGTGCTTTTCCTGCTGAATCTGCCTGGTCTGGTGGTACTGGCGTTGCACGCCGGCATCGGACTGGCCGGCATGGTGCCCGGCGAACTATCGCCCATCGTTGCCGTGGTGGCCTCGCCGTCGACCGTGGCCGGACTCATGCTGGGCGCATCGGCAATCCAGATGCTGCTGCTGCTGGAAATGATCCGGGTGACCCTGCCACGCCTGCCGATGAAGCGGGGCATGGGGCGGCTGGCGGTTCTGTCGCTGACACTGGTGGCGCTGGCCTGCACTGTGATCGCGGGCGCGCAGGCCTGGGCGCCGCTGTCCACGCTGGTGGATGGACATCCGCTGGTCACCCCGGACGAGCGCGACAGCATTACGGTCTGCTTTGTCTTTGGCGTGGTCGGACTGTCGGTCAGCTTTGCGCTGATGGCCCATGACCGGCTGCGGCGCATCATCGAACGCCGGGCGCGCCATGACGACCTGACCGACGTGCTGTCCCGAGGTGCGTTCTGGGAAGAACTCGAAGGCGCCTGCAAGCTGGCGGAACGCCAACGCGCACCGTTCACCGTGGCGTTCATCGACCTCGATCATTTCAAAGCCATCAACGACCTGTACGGGCATCTGGCCGGCGACAGCGTGCTGCGTCATTTCGCGGGCCTGTTGCGCAAGGCGGCGCCCGAACGGGCGGTGCTCGGACGGCTGGGCGGCGAGGAATTCGCGATTGCGATGCCCGACACCACGCTGGAAACGGGCCGTGCCATCAGCGTGCGTCTGAGCGCGCTGGTGAGATCCGCGCCGTGCCCGTCGGAACCCGACGCCATCGCGTACACGGTCAGTATCGGCATGGCCGAGCGTCAGCCGGGCGAAAACGCCGACGCGATGATGCGCCGCGCCGACCGCGCGCTTTACGATGCCAAACAGATGGGACGCAATTGCGTGTCGTCGCACGACACCGCCGAGG
Source organism: Cupriavidus sp. (assembly GCA_036746135.1). GTDB lineage: Bacteria > Pseudomonadota > Gammaproteobacteria > Burkholderiales > Burkholderiaceae > Cupriavidus. The sequence goes on along the minus strand of DAIOET010000163.1, from coordinate 6,905 downwards.
GCGCTGGCATGCCGCGCCGCCCGCGGGTGCGCGAACGCGAGTCTTCCTGAGGCATGACGATCCGGCGCGCGCGTACGCTCGCGCCGTCGTTTGTTCAGGCGTCAGTTTCGTCGGACTCTGATTTCGGGCGTGCATTGCCGATGCTATAGATGTGCGGATTACTGCAACGCGCTTTGCGCCAACATCTATGGATATCATCCGGCCGGAACATGCTGCCCAACAGGCTAGGCAGATTCACCTGAACATCCCAGGCGCGACGTCGATCTCGATCCTTCGTCGCGTGCATGACTCGCGCTATGCAACACGGTATCTCGTCGGTAATGGTCTCGATGTAGGCGGAGGCATCGACTCCATTGCGTTGTTCGGCGACATGTTTCCCGCCATGAAGAATTGTTTCGTCTTCGACATGCAGCATGGCGACGCGCAGTACCTGGAGCGGATCGAGGACGAATCCTTCGATTTCGTCTATTCGTCCCACTGTCTGGAGCATATGGTGGACCCGGCAGTGGCCATCAAGCACTGGATACGGGTGGTGAAGCCGGGCGGCCATCTCGTGATCCAGGTGCCGGACGAAGACCTCTACGAACAGGGACACTGGCCCTCGCGGTTCAATCATGACCACAAACACACGTTCACGATGTTCAAGACGGAGTCGTGGTCGCCGGTGTCGATCAATGTCATCGACTTTGTCCGGGCCGTGTGCGACGAGGTCTCGCCGATCTCGATCTTCCGCGTCGACATCGGCGTGCGGCAGAGCCTGCTGAACGGCCGGCTCGATCAGACCCGAACGCCGTCCGCCGAGTGTGCCATCGAGTTCATTTTGAAAAAGCACCCCAGGTAGCCCATGCCGACCGCGCTTGACGGAATTTGACCGTCCGCAAGCGCGTTCCCCTTGCGCAACCAGTGGGGTAGAATGCACGCCTTGCCGAAACGGCAAGGCTTTCCAAGCCCTGACGGGCACGGCCATCCGCCCTTAGCTCAGTTGGATAGAGCACTCGCCTTCTAAGCGAGCGGTCAGAGGTTCGAATCCTCTAGGGCGGGCCAGTATCCAGACGGTCCCGGCAGCGCCGGCCACCGTTGCCTTGATTTCCCCAGCTCGATTTCCAGCCGTTCGGCGCTCAGGCGTCTTCGTCCGTGGCCGCCTCGCGTCGGCGGAAAGCGGCCACTTTATGGCGGTTGCCGCAAAGCGCCATGCTGCACCAGCGTCGCCGGTGCGATCGGGTGCGGTCATAGAACCAGAGCGTGCAGGCATCGCTCTCGCATTTGCGTACCAGTTCGAAGTCCCCATTGACCAGCAGGTCCGCTGCCGATTCCGCCAGCGGCACCAGGTATTCCGCTGCACTATTGGCCGCATGCACACGTAGCAGGCTCATCGAACCATCCGCTTCAGTCCGGACTACGAGATGGCTGCCGCCGGCCTGCAATGCCAGGTTCAAGCCGGACATGTCGATCTTCTTGCCGGATTTTCTGCGCAGGACCAGGCCACGAACCAGTTCACGGAGATCCCGTGCTGCTTGCAGCAGGCCTTTGGGCGCCTTGGCTGGCGCGCCGACAGGCAGCAGGCCGACTTTGGAAAGCCAGTCCGCCACGTCGGCGTCGGATTGCCAATAGTCCGTAGCAACGCCATCCGCCAGCTCTACCGTATTCATCACGTCCAACGCGACGTGGTCGGCCAGCAGGCGGGGTGGGGTGTGGATATCCTCGGATTGACGATCAACGGACGGCATGGGCACTTCTCCTGTTGCTGAGAGAGTAACCCTTCAATCCGTGATTTTCAAGTTACTGAAAATTCGCGCCAATGCCGTGGTCATTGGCGCGTCCGCATCGGGGTGGGCCATGCAGGCAGATCGATGATAAGTCCGATTCACCCTGGGCAGATAGCCACTTCAGGTCGAAGCGCGCAGCAAATCGGCGGCGCGCTCGGCGATCATGATCGTTGGCGCGTTGGTATTGCCGCCAATCAGCGTTGGCATGATCGAGGCATCGACTACACGCAAACCGTCCACGCCGTGCACGCGCAACTGGGGGTCCACCACGGCCAGTGCATCGATACCCATCTTGCAGGTGCCAACCGGGTGGTAAATGGTGTCGGCGTGGCTGCGCACGAAATCGCGGATTGCGGCGTCGTCGCCATCGCCGCTGCCCAGTACGGCGGTCAAGGGATCATCGCCGCCCGCATCGGCCAGGGCCGACTGAGCGAAGATGCGCCGCATCAGTTTTACGCCGGCCACCATGCCTTCGAGATCGGACGGTGCCGACAGGAAGCGTGGATCGATCAGCGGTGCCGCGCGCATGTCCGGCGACTGCAACTGCACCGTGCCACGGCTTTCGGGGCGCAATACGCAGGCGTGGCAGGAGTAGCCGTGGCCGGGCCTGCTGCTACGCAGGACGTTGGAATTGCCGAGCAGCGCCGGCGCGAAATGCAGTTGCAGGTCGGGGGCCGTCAGATTGGGTCTGGTCTTGACGAACGCACCTGCTTCGGCGACTGGCGACGCCAGCATGCCCGTGCGGCGCCAGCGGTAGCGCATGACCTCGCCGGCCATGCGCGCCACACCGCGCAGCGAATAGCCGTAGAGATCCCAGGACGCCACGGGCTTGCCGATGATCACGTCGAGATGGTCCTGCAGATTCTGGCCGACGCCGGGCAGATCGTGCACGACTTCCACGCCCACGCTGCGCAGGTGTTCGGCCGGGCCGATACCCGATGCCATCAGCAACTGCGGCGAATGAAATGCCCCGCCGCTGACAATCACCTCGCGTCGCGCGCGCAGTGTCCGGGTTTGACCGTCTCTCATCACCTCCACGCCAACCGCTCGTTTGCCCTCGAACACGATGCGCAACGCCTGTGTGTCCGTCATCACGCAAAGGTTCTGACGGCCGCCGTTGTGACCGGTATCGGTGCGATTGCCGCGGTGCAGATAGGCGCGCGCCGCGTTCCAGCGCTCGCCGTTGTATTGCGTGGCCTGATACAAGCCAACACCTTCCTGCTCCGCGCCGTTGAAGTCGTTGTTCAGCGGCAGGCCGGCCTGCGCCGCCGCTTGCACAAAGCGCCGCGAGAACGGATTCGGGGTGCGCAGATCGCTGACATGCAGCGGTCCGCTGCCGCCATGCCATGCGTCATCGCGCCCGGCGTTGCGCTGATTGCATTCGCTGCGGCGAAAGTAGGGCAGCACCTCGTCGTAGCCCCAGCCTTCGCAACCCAGTTCGGCCCAGCGGTCGTAATCGCTGCGGTGGCCACGCACGTACAGCATGGCATTGATCGACGAACTGCCACCCAGGCCGCGACCGCGTGGCTGGTATGACTCGCGGCCATTGAGTCCGGCTTGCGGTACGGTTCGCAGGCCGTAGTTGCGCGGGCCGGGCTTGGGTACGGTTTGCGCAATGGCCAGCGGCGTCCAGACGCTGGGATGATGATCGTCGGGTCCCGACTCGAGCAGCCCGACGGTGACGCCTGCCTGGTCGGCCAGCCGTCCGGCAAGCGCGCAGCCGGCCGAACCGGCGCCCACGATGATGTAGTCGAAGCTTGTATCGCCCATGAATGCTGTCTCCTCGGCGCGGTTTTTATTTCTGGTAGGCGTGCGGCGTGACGATGTTGAAGTTTGGATCGAATGTGTCGAGCATGCCGAACAAGCCTGCCACGGCCTGTGGATTGCCGTCTATCCGGATGGCACCGGACTGTAGCGCCTGCGCCAGCGTCAGTTGCTTCAGGCTGATCTGGTCCAGCGTGGCCTTGGTGAGCATGACCGTGGCGGTGGGTTGGGCGTGCTGGGATTCGGCCACATAGGTCAGCGCGCTGTTGCGCAGCGTCATCGCATAGCGCTGCTTCAGGTCGGTGAACTGCCAGTTCAGCGTCATCACCTTGCCGGCCGCCTTGTCGGCGTTCAGGCGCACGGCCAGGAAGTCGAAGAAGTTCGGCACGGTCAGCGCGCGCACCAGGTCCGACGAACTGGTGGCGCTGCTGCTGGGTTTGGCCACGCCGTCGCGCAGCTCCTGCGCGCCGGTCAGGTAGATGTTGCGCCAGGTGGCGTTCTCGCTCTGATAGCCGAGCTGTTCCAGCGCATCGGCCTGCAGCGCGCGCGCGGCGGTATTCGACGGATCGGCGAACACCAGTTCGTTGCCGATCTGGCTGACCCAGCGGTACTCGCCACGTGCGTAGGCTTCGCGCATCCTGGCGAGCACGGCATCGGCGCCGCCCATCCATTCGATGGTCTTCCTGGCGGACTGCTCGGGCGGCAGCGGATTCAGATGCGCCGGGTTGCCATCGTAGAAGCCAAGGTAACGCTGGTACACGGCGCGGACGTTGTGGCTGACGGAGCCGTAGTAGTCGCGCGCATACCATTTGCTGGCCAGCGGCTGCGGTAGCGTCTTGAGCTGGTCGGCGATGTCCAGCGGCGTGTAGCCCTGGTTCATCAGGCGCAGCGTCTGATCGTTCAGGTACGCGTACATATCGCGCTGATCGGACAGCATCTCGACGATCCGCGCGCGGCCCCAGGTGGGCCAGTGGTGCTGGCCGATCAGCACGTCGGTGCGCTCGCCGTAGCGGAGCAATGCCTGCGCCAGGAAGTACGACCAGCCCTTGGCATCGCGCACCTGCGCGCCGCGCAGCGTCAGTACATTGTGCTGAGTGCGTACGGCGTTTTCGGCGATGCACAGCGTGCGGAACTGCGGCAGATAGACGTTCATCTCCGCCGGCGCCTCGGTGCCGGGCGTGAGCTGGAATTCGAAGTCGACGCCGTCGATGCGGCGTGTCTCGAGCGGCTTGGTGATCGACGAAGTCGGCGCCAGCAATGTCATGGTGCCGCGCGCCGTGGCCTTGCCCAGGCCCGTGTCGACCTGACCCGTGGCGCTCTTGGGCAACTGGGTCCCATACATATACTGCGCGCGGCGGCTCATGGCGCTGCCGGCCAGCACGTTCTCGCTGACAGCTTCTTCCATGAAGCCGATCGGGGCGAGGATATCCACCTTGCCGCGCTTTACATCGGCCTCGTCGACGATGCCGCGTACGCCGCCGAAGTGGTCGACATGGCTGTGGGTGTAGATCACGGCCACGATCGGCTTGCGTGGGCGATGCGCGTAATAGAGGTCGAGCGCCGCGCGTGCTGTTTCAGCGGTAAGCAGGGTGTCGATGACGATCAGTCCGGTATCGCCTTCGATGATGTTCATGTTGGCGAGGTCGGCGCCGCGCACCTGGTACACGCGGTCCGTCACCTTGAACAAGCCCGCTTCATTGTTCAGCTGCGCCAGGCGCCAGAGGCTCGGGTTCACTGTGTTTGGCGCATCCGCGGCCGATTCAAACGCATAGGCGCCGAAATCCCAGGCGGCATTGCCATCGGCAGTCTTGATCGTTCGATCGGGGAAACGTGCCACAAGCCCGCGCTTTGCATCCTCGTAGTCGGCCCGGTCCGAAAACGGCAGCTTGCGCAGCCATTCGGCATTCGATTGTTCGGTCAGCGGCGTGGCCGGATTCGGCCCGGCCATCGCGGCGGACATCGTCAGGGTGGTGGCAACCAGCATGGCAGTGCGGGCAAGGCGCATGGGAAATCGACTCCGGCTTGAAGGATCGTCTATTGAAAGCGCGCCGCACCTATAATTCAATTGCAAATTTTGTATCGCAGGCATGCGTATGGTGCATATATGAATCTGAAGCGGCTGGAACATCTGGTGGCGGTGGTGGAAGAAGGCTCGCTGGCGGCGGCCGCGCGGCGCGTGCATTTGAGCCAGCCGGCGCTGACGCGCAGCATCCAGGCGCTGGAAGAGCAGGCCGGCGCGGTGCTGTTCGACCGGGGTGCCCGCGGTGTCACGCTGACAACGGTGGGGCGGATGGTGACCGAGCGCGCGCGGCGCATTCTGTTCGAGTCAGGCTGCCTGGCGCGAGACCTGGCACTGGTGCGGCAGCACGAGATCGGGAGCGTGCAGATTGGACTGGGGGCGTTCCCGGCGGCGATCCTGTTGCCGGAGTTGCTGTGCCGGCTGCACCGGCAGTGGCCGAAGCTGCGGATTGCCACCGAGGTCAGCCATCCGGCGGCGCTGCTGGATGCGCTGCACGCCGAACAGGTGGATTTCGTCGTGATCGAGCACAGCACGGTACCCACGGCGGCCGAATTGGAGGTGGGCCGGCTGCCGGCCGGGCCGGGCGGGGTGTTTGTCAGGGTGGGTCATCCGTTGGCGGCCGGACCGGTGGATCTGGCCACGCTGCGCGAATCGGCGCTGGTATCGGTGGTATTCCCGCCGGAAACGCACGAGCGGTTGCGCAAGCTGCTGCGCTGCAAGCCCGGTGAGGAGTTGCCGTTCCAGGTCGAAAGCAATGACTTCCGCGCGCTGACGCATCTGGTGCGGCATGCCGATGCGCTGCTGCTGGCGCCCGAACGGGCCGTGCGGGAGGAACTGGAGGCCGGGCGGCTTGTGGCGCTGGAGATCCCGGACCTGCCCGAGATCGCCATGCAGTTCGCGATCGTGCGGCTGGCGCAGCGCACGTTGTCACCCGCGGCGGCACGCGCGGTCACCGTGCTTGAAACCGTGGCGCGGGAATAAAAAAGCGCCCCTGGCTGGGGCGCTTTTTCGAGGCGATGCGGGAGCGGTTTAGTCTTCGACGGCGGTGCCGACGATGTTGTAGCCGCCATCGACGTAGGTGATCTCACCGGTCACGCCACTGGCCAGGTCCGACAGCAGGAACGCGGCGACGTTGCCGACTTCCTCGATCGTCACATTGCGGCGCATCGGGGCCACGTCCTCGAAATGCTTGAGCAGGCGGCCGAAGTCCTTGATGCCCGAGGCAGCCAGCGTCTTGATCGGGCCGGCGGAGATGCCGTTGGCGCGCATGCCCTTGGGGCCTACCGCCGATGCCAGGTAACGCACGCTGGCTTCCAGCGATGCCTTGGCCAGGCCCATCGTGTTGTAGTTCGGCA
>DAIOET010000162.1:0-8696 GCA_036746135.1 Cupriavidus sp. | reverse complement strand
AGCCATCTGGAAGAACGGCTCATATTCCTTGTCAATCGATTGTGCGGCGGTCATGTGCAAACGGTTGGGTGCGCGATTCGTGAGTCATTGCGCACGGAAGCAGAAGAAGGTCAGGTCGTCACGGCGGCGCTGCTCGCCCTGCCACGCGCGATGTACGTCGAGCACGGCGTCGCTGATCTGCGCGGCCGACGCATCGCGCCGCGCGCAGATGGCTTCGCGCATGCGGCGCTTGCCGAAGGCGATTTCCTTCGGGCCGCCGATCTGGTCTATCAATCCGTCGGTGGTCACGAACACCAGCGTTCCCGTCTGCGTGGGCACGGCGCTGTTCTGCCAGGTGTAGTCCATGTCCGTGTCGACGTAGCCCACGCCCATGCGCGCGCCGTTGATCATTTCGCCGCCCGCGTCACCCGGTTGCAGCACGAACAGCGACGACTTCGCGCCGGCAAACGTCAGTTGGCGCGTGGCGTTGTCGAACCAGAAGAACGCGGCGTCCAGGCCGTCATCGGATTCCGATGCATCGGGCATCTGGCGCGCTTCCCGGTCCGCCTCGCGATCGGTCTGGCCAAGCATCTGCTTGATGCCACGGTTCACGGCCATCAGCAGCGCGCCGGGGTCGCGGGGCCCCAGTTGCTCCAGTGCCTGGGTCAGCAGCGATGAGGCGATCAGCGTCATGAAGGCGCCAGGCACGCCGTGGCCAGTGCAGTCGGCCAGCGCGGCGAACCATCCGTCCGGGAACGCGGCAAAGTGATAGAAGTCGCCGCCCACCACATCGCGCGGTTCCCAGACCAGCGAGGCATCGGGCAGCGTGGCGGCCAACGTGTCGCGCGACGTGCGCAGCATCGCGCGCTGGATCGTGCTCGCGTAGTCGATGCTATGCATGATCTGGCGATTCCGCTCGGCCTGCATGTCCGCCACCACGCGCATCAGCTGCAGACCCTGACCCAGGCCGATGTACTGGCCGCCGCGCGCGATGATGAAGCCGTCGGCCAATGCCTTCTCGCCATACTCCACGGTGCGGAACGTCAGCGCGTCGATACTCATCTCGGCGTCGACGACGAGCGGCTCCTTGTCCATGAACGCGATACAGCTCTTGCGGTTGTAGAGCTCGCGGTGATACGGCTTGCTCATCTGCGACAGGAAGATCGACCGGTTGATCAGGCCGATCGGCTTGCCTTGCTCGGTCACCGGCAGACAGGCCAGTTCACGATGCATCGCAAACACTTCCAGCACATCCTGGTTGGTATGGTCGGTTGTGACCGAGGGCGTGGGAACGGCCAGATCCTCTGCGCATGGCTGCCGGAAGCGCGGTCGGGCAGCGGGAGAATCCACCAGGAAGCCGGACATGACGTAGGGACCACGGAATTGGAAAATGGCCCCGAGTCTAGGCCGGCTTTGTGTCGAATCCGTGACGAGAAGCCCTGGAAATCAAGGCTTGCGGCCCTACCCACGAGGGGTGGCGGCATTAGTGATTTGAACGAAGGGAATGCTGTGTCAGGCGCCGTCGTTTCGTGATTCGGCAGGCGAAGGGTAGGGCGCCTCGTCCAGCCCCATCACGCGTGCCAGTAGCGGCCAGCGCCGCACGGCCTCGGCCGTTTCCACTTCGCCCTGCTGGTCGAAGTAATGGCGTCCGTCAAAGCCATCCACCTTCTGGGCCAGCGCGTCGACGTCGTTGTAGGCGATGGCCGCCTTCCGGGATGTGATCGGCTTGGTGATGGGGCGAGTACTCATTTCTGCTCCACCCAGACGCCATCGGGCGTGTGCACGACGTAGCCGTCGGTGCGCTTCATCGTGATCGTGCCTTCGTTCTCGCCCACCATCTGGGTTTGCGGAAGGTCGTCCGAATAGTGGGACAGCGCCGGCGCGCCCTGCCGGAACGGGCTGTCCGCGATCAGGTTGAACACCAGTTGCGACAAGCCCAGGAAGCTCATCGGCGCATCGATGGTCACGGGCTGGGGCGTTTCCGTGCCGGGCAGGCCCACCAGTTTCACGCCCACGGGCACGTGGATGATGTTCGGCGTCGGAATCTCGCGCAGGCCCGAGATCTGGTTCTTGTCGCCGCGCAGTGCCGCGCCGTGCTCGGGTACGAAGATCACCACGGCCTTGCGACCGGACTTGGAAATGGTGTCGATAATGCGGTCCACATCGTCCAGCAGTGCCTTGAGCCGGAGTGGATAGGATTCCAGGCTGGTCAGCCGCTTGCCCGGCAGCCGGTTGCCGTCGTGCAGCGTCACGGTGTTGTAGTACAGCGCGACGGGCTTCTTGTCCTGCGCCAGGCGCTTCTGGTACCAGTTGTCGAAGGTATTGAAATCCCCGAGCACCGGAGAGTCGTCGAACGCGCGCATCGCCACGGGCACGCCGTCCGTCGATTCGGGCTGCACGCCCGGCAGGCCGATTTCCTTATCCACAAAGCCGCGGAAGTCGTCGAAGCGGCCGTCGTGATTCATCAGCACATGCGGCGTGAAGCCGGCCTGCGCCAGGTCTGCGAACACATGGCATTCGGCCGGCGCGGGATCGTACAGGTTCTTGTGCGGCTCTTGCCCGCACGCCCCCCGCAGCACGCGGATCGCGGCGGGGCCACTGTAGCTGGCCGCCGAGCTGAAATTCTTGAACAGGTAGTCGAACCGTGACAACAGCGGATGGTTCAGGCTTCGGGCCGCGTCGAGGTCATCCCAGGAGAGCGAGCAGATGTGGAGGAAGATGACGTCGAACTGCGCATCGGGGCTGGCGGTCAGCGGGGCCACCGTGGCACTGCGTTGCGCTTCCTGCTCGCGGAAAGCGGTCAGGATCGCGTCGTAATTGTTGGTCGCGTTGATGTCCGCGCGCGGGCTATCAGCGGCACGTGCCACGGCCGCGTCCTTGCCCGGCAGCGCGATGCCCAGGCCATACCAGAATGGCATCGCGAACAGGGCGATCAGCACGAACGTGGTGGTGCGCAGCCAGCGATTGACCAGGAGGAACACCACCAGCACCAGCAGCACGGCCACCACCAGCTGGATCGACACCAGCCGCTGCAGCAACTCCACCAGGTATGCGGGGGTAAAGGCGCTGATGTTGGCGAACTGCGAGACCACGCGCTCGAACGGCGGCAGCATCGATTCGCGCCACGCCAGCGCCGCGCCGACGCCAATCGCCAGCACCTGCCGGATCACCCGCAGCGGGCGCGACTCCATCGGCGCCACCAGCAGCAGCGCGAAGACGATGTTCAGCAGCCATATCGGCTTCATCTGTCCCGTATGGAACAGGTAGAGCTTGGCGAGGAAGTAGAGGTTCCAGAGTCCCATATCGTCTCGTTCAGCCGGGGATCATGGCGCGCGCGAGCGGCGTCGCGCGAGAACCAGATCCACCGCATCCATGAAGGCATCGTAGAGCCGCAGCAGGCCCTGGTAGCCCATTTCCATGACTTCCTTCAGGCTGCGCAGCGGCGCGTCCACGCGCTCGTCGTCGAGCCAGTCGATCCACGCATCGGCACGGCCGAACGTGCACTGGATCAACTGCGTTTCGCGGGCCATCGTCAGGTCTTCCATGCGCACGCCCAGGTGCCGGTTGACGTTGCGCGTGACCACCGCCGGAAAGTGATAGGTGCGCGGGCCGCGCGACAGGCAGACGCCAACGCGGGAACCTTCCTGCAGCGGCACGTCGATGGGCAGCACAACACCAAGCCCCCCGATCGAATAGTTCTCGGTCTTGCAGGCCAGCGTGCGGCCATCGGGCAGCAGCAGCGTAGCCGGCACACGCATCGGAATGCGATGCGAGACACGCACCTGGCGCGCTTCGCGTGCCACGCCGACCGCCGCGCCGAGCATCATCAGATTGAACAGTGCCCACGCCATGTTCATCAGTACCGTGGCCGGTTCCTCCGTGCCCCAGAACAGCAGCCGGGCGATGCCGGCGCCAAGCCCGATCACATTGAGTCCCAGCAGGAACAGGTAGGGCTTGGAAATGGTCCAGTCGAGGTAGTCGTCGGCAATCTGCCCGCCCTTGGCCGTGACGTTGAACTTGCCGGCGCGCGGGTTGATGAAGGCCACTGTGGTTGGCAGCACGATGTACCAGGCCAGCACCGATTCGTAGACTTCGGCCCAGAACGAATGACGGAAGCGGCCCTGCAGCCGCGAATTGGTGATGTTCGCAATCAGCAGGTACGGCACCACATACGCCGTGATCAGCAGTGCCGAGGTGTTGATCACATGCAGCCCGAAGTACAGGTAGGCGATTGGCATCGTCAGGAAGACCAACCGCGGAATACCGTAGAAGAAGTGCAGCATCGCGTTGCTGTAGCACAGGCGCTGGAAGAACTTCAGGCCGCGGCCGAGCATCGGATTGTCGAGCCGGAAAATCTGCGCCATGCCACGCGCCCAGCGGATGCGCTGGCCGATATGTCCGGACAGGCTTTCCGTGGCCAGCCCCGCGGCCTGCACGGTGCGCAGGTAGGCGCTGTTGTAGCCAAGGCGATGCAGTTTGAGCGCCGTATGGGCGTCCTCGGTCACGGTTTCCACGGCAATGCCGCCGATCTGCAGCAACGGGGCGCGTTTGATTACCGCGCATGATCCGCAGAAGAACGTGGCGTTCCAGAAGTCGTTGCCGTCCTGGATCAGGCCGTAGAACAGACTGCCTTCGTTGGGTACCCGGCGGAACGTGTCGAAGTTGCGCTCGAACGGGTCCGGCGAGAAGAAGTGATGCGGTGTCTGTACCAGCGCGCAGTTCGGGTCGGCCAGGAACTCACCCATCGTCATCTGCAGGAACGAGCGCGTGGGAATGTGGTCGCAGTCGAAAATTGCGATGTATTCGCCGTCCGTCTTCGGCAATGCCGCGTTGATGTTACCGGCCTTGGCGTGGCGGTTGTCCGTGCGGGTCAGGTAGCCCACGCCGGCCGCTTCGGCAAACTCGCGGATGTGCGGGCGGCGGCCGTCGTCGAGGATGTAGACGCGCAGCTTGTCGGCGGGCCAGTCCATGCTGCGTGCGGCGAAGACAGTGGGCTGGATCACGCTCAGCGATTCGTTGTAGGTCGGGATAAAAACGTCGACCGTTGGCCATAGCTCCGGATCGGCGGGCAGCGTCTTGGGCTTGCGATGCAGTGGCCAGGCCGTCTGCAGATACCCCAGCGCCAGCACCAGCCAGGTATAGACCTCGGCTGCATACAACACATAGCCCACGGCGGCCTCGATCGCGCTGGCGAACTGCAACGTTTGCGTGGATCGCCACCAGATATACCGTCCCGCCATTAGTATGGAGATGGCGATCATCGTGATCGTCGCCAAGCGCCCCGGTATGCGCCGCACCACGCTCAGCCCGATCCAGACCACGGCGAAAAGCAATACCTGTTCCCCGAAGCGCAGCGGCGTGGTACTGACGGCCAGCACCGTGATGGCGGCCAGCACCAGCGACACGGGCAAGACGAATGGAATGCGGCCGATGCGCGCGGACACCGCTTCGGAGACGAAGGCAACGCGATTCCAGTCGGGGCGGGGCAGGTGCGTCAGAACCTTGTGGCGCAGCCGCGATGTCGCGTGCCAGATCGGTTCCAGCACGCGATCGAGCCATTTGCGCAGCCAGCCCGTCCGTTCGGCGTCCCCGTTGCCGCGTTGCTTGCGCGGATCGGCGGCCAGGCGCACCCGTGGCTTGGGCGGCCGGATAAAGAGCCGCCAGATCCAGGTGCCGGCCGAGGGCTGCTTGCCCACGCCCAGGCGCGCGACGGCACGGCGGTATATCAGAGCGGCCCATTCCGCCGGAATGTCGGGCTTGCCAGGACGTGGCGGGCGAAAGAACAGCCGCAGCAGCCAGTCGCCCACCTGAGGTACGGCGGCGGTGCTGGTGCCCACGCCGAGTTCACGCGACAGGCGGCTGCGCGCCGAAGCCATCCATTGCCGCAGCCAGGCCATGCGCGTGATCATGATGTGGCCCCGTCCAGCGCGCGCGATTCGATCCACGCCGACAACCACGAAGCCAGTCCATTCAGATCATGCGCGGCCTGCGAGTGGGGTGCGCTGCGGCTGAAGCATTCGCTGCGCGCCAGTGCCTCAGGCACGCTGCTGTCCTCGTGCACGTGATAGGGCAGCATGGCCTGCCCCAGCATCGCCTGCAGCATCGCAACGATGTCGACCTGCAGTTGCCGGGCCGGTTGCAATCGCGTGGCCAGATAGCGCACGGTCTTGCCGCGCGTGGCCAGATCATCGGTCAGGCGCTTCAGCGTCAGGCAGGTTTCCGGCTGTGCTGGCACCAGCACCAGTATCAGGTCCGCCGCGTCGATGGCCTGGTTGGCATAGGCCGACGGCCACGGTGCGGTATCGATCAGCACGGCACTGTGCGCCGGCAGGTCCACCTGCCCGACCCTTCGCGCGAGCCAGTTCGCGGGCAGTCGCTCGATCGCGCTCGATTCCACGCTGTCTCCCCACGGCACGAACAGCACGCCATCGTCGCTGCGCAGTCCCGTGCCCGCCCAGGCCGCGGCCGAAGTGTCGTGCAGATAGCCACCGATACCATCAGCCGGAATGCTGCGCAGCCCGAAGTGGAAACCGAGCACATTGCGCGGGTCGCACTCCACGGCCAGAACCTCATGCTTGCGCCACGACAGCAGCGAAGCGAGCTCCGCCGTCAGCGTGCTGCGGCCCGCCCCGCCGGTCGTGGAGACGATGGCGATGGTTGCCGTTGCGGAGGTTGTCCCGGCGCTCATCGACGGCCTCGTTCGCCAGCCTGGCGCTTGCCGCGAATGACCAGCGCATCGAGTTGGGGCGGCAGCCGCACGGCGCGGCGCGGGCGCGGTGCGGTCCAGCGCGGCAGCCATCGCAATAGGTCGAAACGCCAGGTGAGCCAGGCCAGCGGCGCGGCGAGGATCAGGCCCCAGATGAAGTAGCCGAGAAAGATGGGCATGTCTCAGTCCTGACGTTTGAGAGGCACCGGATGGTGCTGGGGCAGGTCGCGTGGCGCGGCATTGGCGCTGGCGCGCCGTGGCGCCATCAGCGGCAGCGACATCGCGGCCGGCTCCGACGCGCTGACCGGTTCTACGGCAACGTCGGGCGCCGACGACTCCTGCGTTGCCGATGTAGCCGGACCGGGCTGCGCCGGCAGCCACGTGCTGTAGTCGGGCGGAGGATATTCGGCGATCTCCGTTTCGAGCCTTGCCAGCTCCGCCGCAATCGATTCGTTGTCGCCGCTGCGCAGGTCGCCCTGAAACAGGTCCGCCATCGGGCGCTTGAACACGCGCTGGCATACGGCGTCCACATCGTCCATGCGGCAAGCGAAGAAGAACGCGTAGAGACTGTCGCTGCCGGCGGTGCACAGGTCGCCGGCGCGGCTCATGTGGCAGGCACGCAGCGCGTCCACGTGGGCCACTTCCGGCAACAGCGGCAACTGCAGCAGTACGTGCGGCAGGCGGATCATCCGGCTGCGTTCCACGGCGTCGCGCGCCAGCGCAATGAATGTGGAAGCCGGGACGTAACCGCTTGCCGTGGTGGTCAGTACGGCGGACAGCGCGTTGTGATAATCGGCCAGGATGGGCCGCGAAAACACTTGGCCCTGCAAGCCGTCAATCATGGCCTGCATGCGCGCAAACGGCGTGCGTTGGGCGATCACGGCATTGGCGCCGAGGTTCAGCATCAGCAGTTCATAGTGCTGGCGCATCGCTTCACGATCCTCGCGGATCACGATCTTGAGCGCGCGGCCCGCGCTGCGCCGCAGCCGGTGGACCTGACCGGCCAGCATCTCAAGATCCCGCGTGCCAGCGTAGTGGAGGATGACGGTGGCAGCGACCGATTTGCTGGCCGTGGCGACGGCTGCTTCATTGCTATCCACCACCCGCCAGTCTTCCGGTATGAAGCGCTCGCGCAGCACGGCGTCGCGGCTGGCGATCACGCGCTGCTCGTCCGGCGCCAGCATGCCGGCTTCCTCGATCGTGTCGCTGTAGGTGTCGGATGCCACCATCAGACGGTGTTCGTTCGGCGCAAAGCGTAGGCGTAGAACCTCGCCGGCCACCACGGCCTGGTTGTCGCGCCAGAAAGCCACCTCCCACGTGTACTGGCCCTGCTGCTGCGACAACTGCACCGCTCCGGCAAAGCGGCCGTGAAAGCCGTGCAGGTCCGGCAGGGGCTGCCCCTCCGCCGCTTCGGGCGGCGCCATCACAAGCAGGAGCGCGCAGCGCTCGCCTGCGCACCATTCGCTGACACGCACGCCTTCGAGTGCCAGCGTTGTGGCATCGTGCCAGCTGAAGAATGCTTCGGCGCCTTCGAGCAGGAACGTCGTGCCGCGTGCGCCGCATTGTTCGACCAGTGCGTCCAGGGCTTCGATCAGCGCATCGATGCCGCTACGCCCGGTCTGCGCGCGCAAGGCGCACAGATTGGCGCGCGCATGCATGGCGCGGTTCACCTCGATGTCCAGTCCGTGCTCGCGCAGCGCATTGGCAATGCCATCGGCGTCGCGCGTGGACAGCACACAGGCGGGGCCGCGCAGTGCGGACGCCGCGGTTTGCCAGAACAGCGCGTCGCGTGCCGGGGACGGCCGGGCATAGACCACATGGGCGCGGCCGGGTGCCAGCGTGGCCAACGCTGGCGCCAGGCCCTCGATCGCCAGCATGGCGCGGGCCTGCAGCCGGGCCATCAGTGGCGCGGCGCGTGGCGTGGCGGGGATGCGGACGGCGTCGTTCATCGCGGTTCCTGGCTCATGGTGCCGCTCAATAGGCCGAATAAGGCCGCACCGGCGTTGGCGGG
>DAIOET010000161.1:0-8700 GCA_036746135.1 Cupriavidus sp. | reverse complement strand
ACGCATATCTTTCGCGTGGCAAACCGCACCGGCCTGGCGCCGGGCAAGAACCCCGACGCCGTCGAGCAAAAGCTGCTGAAGGTGACGCCGACCGAGTTCCTGCACGATGCGCACCACTGGCTGATTCTGCATGGCCGCTACGTCTGCAAGGCGCGCAAGCCCGAATGCTGGCATTGCGCCATCGAGCCGCTCTGCGAATTCAAGCCGAAGACGCCGGCCCCGAATGTCTGATCGCGCTAGTCCCGTCTGAGAACCAGCGCAAGCTGAAGCGCGGTGCGCGCCACGGTATCGACGTCGGGCGCATAGCCACTGCGAATCCAGTACAGCGCCACATGCACCACCCCGCCGGCCACGCCGGCGGCCAGCATCGGATCGACGGGCGTGCCGGGCGGCATCAGTGTCCGGGCCAGTAGCGCACCGAAGTCGCAGAGCGACACCGCCAGCGCCTCATCCACGAGCTTGCTGACCCCACGGATTTCCACCAGGAACACGCGCGCCGAGCGCGGCTCGCATTGCAGCGCGCCAAAGTAAGCCCGCAGCATGGCCAGCGCGCGATGTTCGCCATCGCCACCGGCCTCCTCTCCTGCTCGCACCAGCGTTTGAAGCAACCGGTGCGTGACCGTTTCATACGATGCCAGCAGCAATGCCTCGCTGTTGGCGAACGATTCATAGAAATAGCGCTCGGTCAGGCCAGCGGCCTCGCACACGGCCTTGACCGTGGCGTTCTGGTAACCCCGTTCGCCGTAGACCTGCACCGCGGCGGCAATCAACTGCTCGCGCCGCTGGGCGCGGCGTTCTTCGGCTTCGGCGCCACGGTAGCGGCGGGCGGGAGATAGCTCGGTGGTCATGGCGGCCATTATGACATTCCCTATTGTCAGATGGCTTCTGACAACCTATGTTGTCAGAATACCAACTTGCCCCCGGTAGCCGTCATGCGCCCTCAAAGTCCCGATGACGATGTTCTGGATGTCCTGATCGTTGGCGCCGGCCTGTCCGGCATCGGCGCCGCCCGGCAACTGCAGCAGCGCTGCCCGGACAAGCGCTTCGCCATCCTGGAGGCCCGCGATGCCGTCGGCGGCACCTGGGATCTGTTCCGCTACCCAGGCATCCGATCGGACTCGGACATGTACACGCTGGGCTACCGCTTCAAGCCCTGGCGCGGCGCCAAAGCCATTGCCGACGGACCGTCGATCCTGGCCTATATCCGCGAAACCGCAGAGGAAGCCGGCATTACGCGGCACATCCGCTTTGGCCACAAGGTCGTGGGCGCCGCCTGGCACAGCGCCGAAGCCTGCTGGACCATCGAAGCGGAGCGGGCAGCCGACGGCAGCCGCCAGCGGCTGCGCGCCCGCATGCTCTACGTGTGCGCGGGCTACTACAGCTATGCCGAAGGCCACCGCCCCGCCTTTCCGGGCGAGGAAGCATTCCAGGGCCGGATGGTGCATCCGCAGTTCTGGGACCCGACCCTGGACTACGCCGGCAAGCGCGTGGTGGTGATCGGCAGCGGCGCCACCGCCGTCACACTGGTGCCAGCCATGTCGGCAACGGCGGCGCACGTGACCATGCTCCAGCGCTCGCCCACGTATATCGTCACCCGCCCCGGCGAAGACGCCATCGCGCACAAGCTGCGGCGCGTGCTGCCCGAGCACCTGGCCTACCGCGCCACGCGCTGGAAGAACGTGCTGCTGGGCATGTTCCTGTTCCAGCTTGCACGCCGGCGCCCCGCCAAGGTCAAGGAACGCATCGTCGGCATGGCGGCCGCCCAGCTTGCTCCGGGTTTCGATGTGGGCACCCATTTCACGCCGCGCTACAACCCTTGGGACCAGCGCGTCTGCCTGGTGCCCGATGGCGACCTGTTCCGCGAAATCCGCGATGGCCGCGCGTCGGTGGTCACCGATCAGATCGAACGATTTACCGCCGATGGCATCGAGCTGAAGTCCGGACAGACGCTGCCGGCCGACATCGTGGTCGTGGCCACCGGACTGAAGCTGAACATGCTTGGCGATATCGCGCTGACCGTCGACGGCCAGTCGCGCCGCCCATCCGAATCGCTCGCGTACAAGGGCATGATGCTGGGCAACGTGCCGAACCTGGTGCTGGCATTCGGCTACACCAATGCGTCGTGGACGCTCAAGGCCGACCTCACCGCCGAGTACGTCTGCCGCCTGCTCCGGTTCATGGACCGGCGCGGCTACCGGATCGCCATGCCGGAGATCGATTCGTCGGTGCAAACGGTGCCGTTCCTCGATTTCTCGTCGGGGTACGTGCAGCGCGCTGCCTCGGTATTGCCGAAACAGGGACACCGCAAACCGTGGCGCGTGTATCAGAATTACCTGATGGACATGCTGACGATCCGTCATGGCCGTATCGACGACGGCGTGCTGCGCTTCGACCGCGTAGAGGCCGCCGCGATGCCAAATAACGACCCGCTTGCCGAGGCTCAATCTTGAACATCCTCTTGATGCTGATCGCCATCGTGGCGGCCGTGGCCGTAGCGCTGCTCGGCCTGCTCTTCCTGTTCACCCGCAGCACCGTGCGGAAGATCGAGGCCGGCTTGCCGCCAACGGGCCGCTTTATCGATGTTCCGGGCGCGCGCCTGCACGTGGTCGAACAAGGCCAGGGGCAACCGGTGCTGCTCGTGCATGGCCTGTCCGGGCAGCTCGCCAACTTCGACTATGGGATGATCGCGCCGCTGGCGAAGGACTTTCGCGTGATCGCGGTCGATCGCCCGGCCGCTGGCTGGTCGACGCGCACGCCAGGTGCGCCCGCCGATCTGCGCGCGCAGGCCGACACGCTGGCCGCGCTGATCGGCAAGCTGGGGCTGGAAAAACCGCTCGTGGTCGGCCATTCGCTCGGCGGCGCGATTGCGCTGGCGCTGGCCACCTATCATCCGGAGCAAGTGGGCGGACTGGCACTGATCGCACCGCTGACACACCCGCCCGAAGAGATTTCGCCGGTCTTCAAGGCCATGACGATCCCCAGCGCGGCGATGCGCAAGCTGATCGCATGGACGTTGCTGATTCCGATGTCGATCCGCAATCGCGAGCAGGTCATGGACATCGTCTTCGGCCCCGATGCCGTGCCGGCCGACTTTCCCACACGCGGCGGCGGTCTGCTGGCGTTGCGGCCCGGCCATTTCCTTGGCGCCTCGGAGGATCTGATAGGCGCCGCGCACAGCCTGCCGCCGCTGGTGGCGCAATACGAAGCGCTTCGCGTGCCGGTCAGCATCCTCTACGGGCGTGAAGACCGTATCCTCGACTATCGCAAGAATGGCGAGGCCTTCGTCGCCAGGCTGCCTACCGCCCGGCTGACATTGGTCACCGGGGGGCATATGCTGCCAGTCACCGCCATCGATACCAGCGTCGATTTCGTGCGCACCGCGGCCGCCAGGCTGCGTGAACCGGCAACCGCCTGACCCGCCAATACCGAAAGGAAAACCCGACATGGCTTCTTCCACCGGTTTCAACCCATACAGGCGCGACCTGGGTACCGCGTTTCAGGCGATCCGCAAGTTGCTGGCGGACGGCAACGACACCGAGCAGGTCTTCAAGATCATGCGCGCGCTGAACGGCCCGTCGATGCCCAGGAACTACAGCCGCCTGCTCGGCACGCCAGACGGCCGGCGCATGGCCTACCAGCGCATCGAGCTTGCGGAAAAGCTGTCGGACCCGGCCTATATCGCCAGCTTTGCACCCGGCACGGTCGGTGCCACATATCGCGCCTTCCTGGAAAAAACCGGCTACAGCGCCGACGGTCTGGCCAAGGTATCGAACCTGAACCAGGAGCCGATCGTCGAGGACGCCTATATGTGGTTTGGCCGGCGGACCCGCGACATCCACGATATCTGGCACGTGCTGACCGGATATCGTGCGGACGAAAGCCTGGGCGAAGCCGCGCTGGTGGCGTTCAGCTACGCGCAGACTGGCGGCAAGGGCTGGGCCTTCATCGCCATCGCCGCATCGCTGAAGAGCTGGCGCGTGACGCGCAGCCTGGCCTTTGCGCGGGCGGTGCTGGAGGGCTACCGGCTGGGCCGGCGCGCAGGCTGGCTGCTGGGCGAGGACTACGAACGGCTGCTCAACGAACCGATCGACGCGGCACGCATCCGCCTGGGTATCGCCGAACCGGTGCGCTACCTCGCGTGCAATCCGATGCAGGAGTGGACGGCCTGAGCCGGCACGCAAGAACGAAAAAGGCGACCCAATGGGTCGCCTTTTTGTTTGCAGCGAGGGGCGTCTGGCTCAGACCACGCGGCAGGCTTCGTCGAACGACAGGCGCGGCAGGCGCGGGTGCAGTTTCTCGGCTTCGCCGTAACCCAGGTTGATCAGGAAATTGACTGACCACTTGCCGTCGGGGAAAAACGCGGCGTTCACCTTGGCGGCATCGAAACCACCCATCGGGCCGCAATCCAGGCCCAGCGCGCGTGCGGCCAGGATGAAGTAGCCGCCTTGCAGCGAGCTGTTCATCAGCGCGTCACGCGCGATCTTTTCGTCGTTGCCGGCGTACCAGGCACGGGCATCGGCGTGCGGGAACAGCTTGGGCAGCTGGTCGTGGAAAGCGTTGTCGAACGCGATGATCGCCGTCACGGGCGCCGAGCGGGTCTTCTCCACGTTACCAGCGGACACGCAATCCACCAGGCGCGCCTTCTGTTCGGCGGACTTCACAAACACGATTCGGGCGGGCGAGCTGTTCGCGGCGGTCGGGCCGAACTTCATCGCTTCGTAGATCTGCTTCAGCAGCGCATCATCCACATGCTTGTCTTGCCACACGCTATGAGTGCGGGCTTCGGTGAACAATTGTGCGATGGCGGCCTGATCGACGGATTTCATTGCGCGTTTTCCGGGTTCTGTGAAGGAAGAAGGCGCAATTGTACCCAAGCGGGTGCAATCAACCCACAAGCGGTTTGATGAACCCATTCAATTCCGTTCGTCGGAGGTATCCAGTGGCGGCGTGCCGCTGGCCCTGCGGGTGAGCCATAAGACGCCCAGCACGATCATCCCGCCGCCCACGGCCTGGGTGGGACCGATATGCTCCCCCAACAAGGCGGCTGCCAGCACGACGGTAACCACGGGTTCCAGCGTGGACAGCATCGACGCCTTCGCCGCTCCCAGCTTCTGCAGCCCGGCAAAGAACGTCAGGATCGCCAGCACGGTGGAAATCAGCGCGATGGCCAGCAGGGCCAGCCAGCCAGCCGCCGTGGCAGGAAACTGCGGCGGCACCCCGGCGCCGGTGCGCAAGATGCCGACGGTCACATAGACCAGTGCAGCGGCCGAGCAGATCACAGTGGTCGTGGCGATGGCATTGACGCCTGCCGTCACGCGCGCGCCCACGACGATGTAGATCGAATAGATCACCGCCGCGGTCACGCCCAGCGCAATCCCAAGCGGCTCGCCTTCGCCGCCGCCCACGGTCAGCCCGGCCCCGACCGAACACAGCACCAGCGCGATCACGGCCGGCGTGGTCAGCTTTTCCTTGAGGAAGACCGCCGCCAGCAGCGTCACGAACAGCGGATAGAGATACAGCAGCAACGCCACCAGACTTGCCTGCGCATGGTTGAGCGCCGTGAAGAAACAGTAGGACTGGCCGACGTAGCCGATACCGCCCATCGCCGCCAGCGCCAGCAGACGGCGCAGCGGCGGCAGCCCGATGCCCCGCGCCCGCATCACGAAACCCATCGCCACTGCCGCGACGACAAACCGCACGGCCAGCAGCCCGTAGACATCGGCACCGGCCGCATACGCAAAACGCGCGAAGATGGCCATCGCGCCGAAGGCGCTGGCGGACAGCGCAATCAGCAGCACGCCCGCGAACTTGTCGCGGGCCTGGCCCAGGGTGCCGGTGGCGGAAGCAGTCATATTGGCAGCACAGATCCGAAAGCTCGCATTCTACTCACGCGCTCGGCCGCATCGGCAGCATCCGGACCGCTGCACTACAATAGCGGCCATCATGTTCAATCCCTCAAGAGAAGAAGTCCGCCGTTTCTTCTGCGAAGCATGGCAGAAGCGCGTAGCGGGCAATGTCCTCACGCCGCTCGAGGCAATCGCGGTCGACTGGATCGACCAGCATCCCGAATACCACGCCCTGCTGGACGACACGGAAGGCGCGCTCACCCGCGACTACACGCCCGAAGACGGTCAGACCAACCCGTTCCTGCACCTGGCGATGCACCTGTCGATTTCCGAACAGGTTTCGATCGACCAGCCACCCGGCATCCGCGCTGCCTACGAGGCCCTGAGCCGCCGGCTCGATTCGCCGCACGCGGCGCAGCACGAGATCATGGAGGCACTGGGTCAGATGCTCTGGAACGCCCAGCGCAATGGCATGCCGCCTGACGGTCAGGCGTACGTCGACGACATCAAACGACGCGCCGTGGGCTGATTTCCACGCCGATCCCGGCACGAATCGGTCGCCCTACGGACTTCCTCTGCGAACAATTCGTCACAAGGTGCCTTTACAGCACGTGGTAGGCTTCCGCCATCGCTACTTCTGCCACGTCCGCGTCACCGGATCGATGCCGGTTGTGCTTTCGGTGCGGCGTGCCGACGCTCCATGCCTTTCACCGTGCCCTTGCGCGCCGCCTGCCGGCGCGCGGTCGCTCCAGCCTTGTCCGCGTTCGCCGTTTGCGGCGCGCTGCTGACGCCACTCCACGCACATGGCGCCGTGGCGCTACTGCAGCCGCCACGCCAGGTGGACGGAACACGTCCGCTCACGCTGACGGTACTGGTCAGTGCCGATGCGGACACCCGCCGCTATGCAGTACCGGACACCCTACAGGTGACGGCCTCGGGCGATCTGGCCGCGCCCATTCGCATCGAACTGAAGCGCGTCGGCAGCGGCCCTGCCGTGCTGAATCTGCGGCCAGGCGAGAATCGCACCATCAGCTACGCGGCCGACTGGCCCGCGAGCCTGCGCGGCCAGGTACGGCTCGACGTGACGGGCATCGATGCTGCACCGGTCATCGTCTCGCTCAATCGCGCTCCGCTACCCGGGGAAGTCCCAGCCGCACCGGTAGCCACCGCGCCGGGCGAAGAAAAACCACCGGTCACGCCGGTGGTCGCCGCACAGGACAAGGCCCCGCCGCCCGCCCCGGCCGATCTGCGCGACGCGCAGCGCCTGTCGTTCAACGAGCCGATGTACATCATGTTCGGCGCCCACGACGGCGCCAACGCCAAGTTCCAGATCAGCTTCAAATACCGGATTTTCGAAGGCGAAGATCCCAACTCGAAGTCCGTGCTGGACAATCTCTATTTCGCCTACACGCAGTTCTCGCTGTGGGATCTGGCGGGCGACTCGCGCCCGTTCAAGGACACCAACTACCGGCCCAGCCTGTACTACTACCTGTCCGATACGGGTGTGAAGAACAGCGTGCTGAGCCGGCTGTCGATCGCCACCGGCTTCGAACACGAATCGAACGGCCGCGCTGGCGACGATTCGCGCTCCATCAACACGCTGTTCGTGAAGCCGACGATGTACTTCGGCGACCAGACCGACTGGCATTGGCGCGTGGCGCCCAAGGTCTACGCCTACGTGGGCAAGAGCGACAACGAGGACATTGCGCACTACCGCGGCTACATGGACCTGAACGTCGCCTATGGCAAACCCGATTCCTGGGAATTCGCCGCCACGCTGCGCAAAGGCACCCGCAAGGGCTACGGCAGCGTCGACACGCAGGTCACCTATCCGCTGGCGCGACTGCTGCCCGGCACCGCCGGATTCCTGATGGCCGGCTTCTTCTACGGGTATGGCGAAAGCCTGCTCTACTACAACCAGAAGACGCCGTGGCAGTTCCGCATCGGCTACGCGCTGTCCCGCTGATCCAGGCGGTCAGCCAGCCAGCGGCTTGCCTTCGGCCTTGAGCTTCGCGTTGCCCACCGCCGCCGCGAACTGCCCATAGCCATGCCAGCCCGTGGCGCGCCCCAGTTTCTTGCCCTTGTGGAAGAACATGAACACGGGAATCCCATGCAGCCCGAAGCGGCGGCCCAGCTCCGGATGCGCGTAGACGTTGGTGTGCAGCCAGCGCAGGTTCAGCGCGCGGAGCTGGTCGGGGTTCGCCAGGATCGCCTTCTTGGCAATCTCGCAGTTGAAGCAGTCCACGCCCCAGAAGAAGACGCAGACCAGGTCGTCTCCGCTGGCGGCAATGGCGGCATCGATCGAGTCGGGGTCCACCGGCTGCATGTCGAGCGCCTCGAATGCACGGTGATCGAGATGGGGTTGTTGCGTATCGGACATCCTGACCCTCCAGAAACAGCAACGCCCGGAGACCTTGCGGCCACCGGGCGTGTTTCAATCCATTACAACCTGACGGTCAGCGCGGCGCCGAAACGGTCACCAGCGCGGGACGCAGCACGCGGTCGGCAATCGTGTAGCCGCGTTGCAGTACCGAGACCACGGTGTTCGGCTCCTGCTCGGACGGCACCATCGAGATGGCCTGATGGCGATGCGGATCGAACTTTTCGCCAACCGGATTCACTTCGACGATCTTGCCGCGCTCGAATGCCGCGGCCAGTTGACGTGCCGTAAGCTCCACACCTTCGCGCAGCTTTTTCAGGTCGCCGGTGTTGTCGGCCAGGGCGGCCTGCAGGCTGTCCATGACCGGCACGAGGTTGTCGGCAAAACTTTCAATCGCAAACTTGTGCGCCTTGGACACCTCGTCCTGCGAGCGGCGGCGGATGTTCTCGCCTTCTGCCGTGGCGCGCAGGAACA
>DAIOET010000160.1:0-8701 GCA_036746135.1 Cupriavidus sp. | reverse complement strand
CTCTTCTGCGTGCACCACCATTTCGCCATCGCAGCGGTTTCGGGGGTGAGGTCACCGCGCAGCACCTTGGCCATGCAGTCGTCGACAAAGGCACGCGCGATCGTCGCATGCGTCTTGCACTCGGCCAGCTTGAAGCGTGTGTTCTGCAGCTCGATCAGCGAAGTGCCGAACACCTGACGGTCGCGCACATAAGCCACGGTCTCATCGAGCGCCCGTTCCATCGCGCCCAGCGCCCCGACCGCGATAATCATCCGCTCCTGCGGCAACTGCTGCATCAGCTGGTAGAAGCCGCGCCCTTCCTCGTCACCGAGCAGGTTGTCGCACGGCACACGCACGTTGTCGAAGAACAGCTCGGCAGTGTCCTGGCCCTTCTGGCCGATCTTCTCCAGCACGCGACCGCGCCGGAAGCCTTCCAGCCCGGCCGTTTCCGCCACCACGATGGATACGCCCTTGGCGCCTTTGTCGGGAGCGGTCTTGACGACCACGCATATCAGGTCCGCCAGCAGGCCATTCGAGATGAACGTCTTCGAGCCATTGATGACGTAGTGGTCGCCATCGCGCACGGCACGTGTCTTGACGCTCTTGAGATCGGAACCCGCGCCGGGTTCGGACATCGCAATCGCGCCCACCATCTCGCCGGTGGCCATCTTCGGCAGCCAGCGTTGCTTCTGGGCCTCGGTGCCATAGCGCAGGATGTAGTGCGCCACGATGGCGCTATGCACGTTGGTGCCCAGGCTCGACGCCAGCGCGCGCGACTGCTCGTAGGCGATGATCGCCTCGTGCGCGAAGGAGCCGCCGCCACCGCCGTACTCCTCGGGAATGCTGGCGCACAGCATGCCGATCTCGCCGGCCTTGCGCCAGGTTTCCCGGTCCACGTGCTGCTGCTTGCACCAACGTTCTTCGTGCGGCACCAGTTCGCGCTCGATGAACTTTCGAATGGCGTCCTGGAACATCGACAGGTCTTCCGTGATCCACGGGCTCTGGCTAGTCGGCATGAGATGGCTCCTTGCGTTTACCGGGGATCAGGGACGGCCGCCGCCCACCACCAGCACCTGACCGCTGATGTAGTTCGACTCCGGAATGCACATCAGGTAGACAGCCCCGGCGGCCTCGGCCGGCGTGCCGCCACGGCCCACGGGGATCATCGCCTCCACGTTCTTCATCAACTGGGCGTTGACGCCGACCTTGATTTCACGCCCCGCGATATCGATCGTCGAATTGTTCCCATCGCCAGCAACCGCCTCTGTCAGGCGCGTCTTGATCAGGCCAAATGCCACGCTGTTGACGTTGACCTTGTAGCGCCCCCATTCCTTGGCCAGCGCACGGGTAAGTCCGTTGATGGCGGCCTTGGCCGCCGAGTAGTTGGCCTGCCCCGCATTGCCCATCACACCGGATACCGACGAGATGTTGACCACCTTGCGGAAAACCTCCGTGCCTGCCTCCGCTTCCGCCTTGGCCGTCTCCTTGAAGTGATCGGCGGCGGCGCGCAGGATACGGAACGGCGCGGTGACGTGCACATCCATGATCGTCGACCACTGCTCGTCGCTCATCTTCTGGATCACGTTGTCCCACGTGTATCCGGCGTTGTTGACGATGATGTCCAGCCCGCCAAACTCCCGCAGCGCGGTCTGCACGAAGCGCTGCCCGAAGTCGGCGTCGGTCACGCTGCCCGTGCACGCCACGGCCCGGCCACCGGCTGCCTTGATTTCCTGAACCACGGCGTTGGCCGGTTCGGCATCGAGGTCGTTCACCACCACCGCGGCGCCTTCGCCAGCCAGCTTCAACGCAATCTCACGGCCGATTCCGCGCCCGGACCCCGAAACGATCGCCACCTTGCCATTCAACTTGCTCATTACCTTGTCTCCGTATGATTCAGGCGTCGGGCGCGATCAGCGCCTCGCCGCTCAGTTTGATTTCGCCGTGCTGGTTGCGGGTGGACAGCACGATGCGCACTGTCCGGGTCGTCTCGTCCTTCTCCGTGATCACGCCTGTGCATGAAACGGCGTCGCCCACATGGGTGATGGCCGCGAACCGAACCGAGAATTCGCGGATCGCCCGCTGCGGCACCCAGTTGGTCAGCAGCCGGCCCAGATAGGCCATCGACAGCATGCCGTGCGCGAACACGTCGGGCATGCCCGCCTGCTTCGCAAAATCCAGGTCGACGTGAATCGGGTTGTGATCCCCGGAAGCGCCCGCGTAGAGCGCCAGCGTGAGCCGGCTCAGCGGCTCGGCGGTAAAGGTGGGCAAGGTGCCACCCACCTCCAGTGCATCGAATGCAATGCTGCTCATCGTGTCTCCTGGCTGTTGCGCACCACCACCACGCTGCGGAGGTCTGCCACGGCGCCGCCGCCGGCATCGGTGACGCGCGTCTCGCGCACGACAAAGCCCAACGCGCCGCCCTTCTTTTCATAGATGTCCGCGATACGCATCTCGAAGTGCAGCCGCTCTCCGGCAAACGCCATGCGGTGGTATCGGAAGCTCTGCTCGCCGTGCAGGATCCGGCCAATGTCGATGCCCAGCAGGTCGATCGTGGCGCGCGGGTTCGGCGCCTCCATTTCCAGGCAGAACAGAAACGTGGGCGGCACCGGCAGGGCCGGGTAGCCCGCCGCCGCGGCCGCGCCGGCGTCCGTGTACCGCGCATCGGCCTGACCCGTGGCCTTGGCGAAGAAGCGCAGGCGGCCCGCCTCGACTTCCGCCGTGTGCCGCGACACCACCGTGCCAATGTGTCTTGTATCGAGCATCGGCACGCTCCTTATTGGCGCTCGTACAGCGTCACCACGCAGGCGCCGCCAAGACCCAGGTTGTGCTGCAGCGCCAGCCGGGCACCAGCCACCTGCCGGTCCTGCGCCTGCCCGCGCAGTTGCCAGACCAGCTCGGCACACTGCGCCAGCCCGGTGGCGCCGAGCGGGTGGCCCTTGGACAGCAGTCCGCCGGACGGATTGGTCACCACGCGGCCACCATACGTGTTGTCGCCATCGACGATGAATTTCTCGGCCGTACCTTCCGGCGTCAGGCCCAGCCCTTCGTAGGTAATCAGTTCGTTCGCGGTAAAGCAGTCATGCAGTTCCACCACGTCGATATCGGTCGGTGCCACGCCCGCGGCCTCGTAGACGGCCTGCGAGGCAGCGCGTGTCATGTCGTACCCCACCACCTTGCGCATATCCCCCTCATCGAAGGTACTGTTGCGGTCGGTGGTCATCGACTGGGCGCGGATGGCCACGCGCGTATCCAGCCCGTGCTTCCGTGCGAATTCCTCCGAGCACAGGATCGCCGCCGCGGCGCCGCAGGTGGGCGGACAGCATTGCAGCCGCGTCAGCGGATCGAACACGGCTGGCGACGCCATCACTTCTTCGAGCGTAACGGTATTGCGGAACACCGCGAACGGATTGCGCGCCGCATGCTGGCGCGCCTTGACGGAAATCCGGCCGAATGTATCGGGCCGGATGTCGTACTCCTTGATGTAGTCGCGCGCGGCACCGCCAAAGAACTGCGCGGCTCGCGGCGCGGCGTCGTCAAAGCCCTGGATGTCGCGCATCACGTCGACAAAGCGCGCCATCGGCGCGGGCCGGTCCGTATAAGCGCCCTTGAGCGCGCCGGGCACCATCTGTTCGAAACCCACCGCGATGGCGCACTCGATGGCACCACTGGCAACCGCCTGCCGCGCCAGAAACAGCGCGGTCGATCCGGTGGCGCAGTTGTTGTTGACGTTGATGACGGGGATGCCGGTCAGCCCAACGCCGTAGATGGCGGCCTGCCCGGCCGTGGAATCGCCATAGACATAGCCGACGTAAGCCTGCTCCACCAGCGCGTAGTCCAGGCGGGCATCGGCCAGCGCCGCGCGCGCGGCATTGGCGCCCATCACCGGGTAGTCATCGCTTGCGCCGGGCTTGGTGAACGGAATCATGCCGACACCTGCCACCAGTACTTTCCTGCTCATGTTCGTATCCTTGGGAAATGAAATGGATTCAGCTCACCTGGCGCGCCTGACCGCGCCAGTACTGTTCGCGCAGATCGCGCTTGAGGATTTTTCCGGCCGCCGACAGCGGCAGCGCCGCGCGGAATTCGAAGCTCTTCGGGCATTTGTAGCTGGCCAGCGCCGCACGGCAGTGCTCGCGTAGCGCGGACTCGGACAACGCCTTGCCGGCGTGCGGCACCACCACGGCGTGCACCGCCTCACCCCAACGCTCGTCGGGAATGCCGATCACCGCGCAGGTGGCCACGTCCGGGTGCAGCGACAGCACGCTTTCCACTTCCGCCGAATACACGTTCTCACCGCCGGTGACGATCATGTCCTTGAGGCGGTCGACGATGAACAGATAGCCGTCGTCGTCCATATAGCCGCCGTCACCGGTATGCAGCCAGCCATCGCGCAGCGCCTGCGCGGTTTCCTGCGGCCGGTTCCAGTAGCCCTTGGTGACATTGGCGCCGCGTACGACGATTTCGCCCACGGTGTTGCGCGGCACCTCGTTCCCGGATGGGTCGACGATGCGCATCGTCACGCCATACCCCGCACGGCCGGCCGATCGGTACAGGCCGCTGGCGCGTGCCTGCGCGCCGTGGTTGGCTGGCGGATTGACCGAGATGACGGGCGATGCCTCGGTCATGCCATAGGCGTGATAGAACGCGATGTCGGGCATCGCGGCCAGCGCGCGGTCGAGCAGCCCGGCGGCGATTGGCGACGCGCCATAGAAGATGCGCCGCACGCTCGACAGGTCATGGCTGCCGAATGCGGGATGATCGAGCACCGCCTGCAGCATCGTCGGCACGAGCAGCAGTTCCTCGATGCGTTCGCGCTCGATCGCCGCCAGCACGTCGGCCGGCACGAAACCCGGCTGGATTACCTGAACATCGCCCGCCACGATATGACCCACGGCGCGTGCCATCGCGGCGGTGTGAAACAGCGGCGCCACGTGCAGCGAAACAAAGGTACGCTGGCCGTCGCGGAACTCGGCCATCCGTGAAACAGCCGACGCCCAGAGGTTCAGGTGCGACTGCATCACGCCCTTGGGCTTGCCCGTGGTGCCGCCCGTGTACATGATCGTGGCCAGGTCTTCGCCACCGCGAAACGTGTCATCCACCGGACTGGCCGCCGCGATCAGCGCTTCATAGTCGAGCGTGCCGTCGGGAGCGTCTTGCTCGCCCGCATAGATCACGCACGGCGGGCGCTTTGCGCCGGCGAGAATGCCGGGCACCATCGGCAGGAATTGATCGTCGACGATGAGGATGCCGGTGTCGCAATCGTCGAGCGAATAGACGATCTCCGGCACGCTCCAGCGGATATTGACCGGGTTGAGAACGCCGCCGCCCCACCACACCGCGAGCATGTATTCGATATAGCGGTCCGAGTTCAGCGCCAGCATGCCTACCCGGTCTCCGGGTTTCATGCCCTGCGCCTGCAGCGCGCCGGCCAATCGGGCCACGCGATCATGCAGCTCACGGAACGTGCGGGTCCGGCCGCCGGATACGGTGGCGCGGTCATCTGGCGTCTGCTGCATGCAACGATGCAAGCCCTGCGTCAGGTACATTCCTCGTCTCCTTCGTTGTGATGCGAACGCCAGTGCAATGCCCGGCGAGCGATGAAGATCGACTGTACGGACGTCCCGGTACCGTGTCGTGCGCCAAAAGAACCAATTTGCATGCTGCGGTGCGATTGGTCCGAACGGACCAAGACAGCGCCGGCCATGCGATGGAAGAATCGGCCCGACTTTCGACATCACGGACGAACCGAGCATGAACGGACCGCTGGCAGGCCTGAAGATCCTTGATTTCTCCACGCTGCTGCCGGGGCCTTTCGCCACCCTGGCGCTGGCCGATCTGGGCGCCGAGGTGATCCGCATCGAGGCCCCCGGCCGCAGCGATCCGGTCAGGCGGCTGGCGCCGCAGTGCCAAGGGGTGTCCGCCGCACATGCCTGGCTGAACCGCAACAAGCGCTCGCTGGCCCTCGATCTCAAGCGTCCCGAGGCCATCGACGCGGTGCACCGGCTGCTGCGCACGCACGACATCGTTGTCGAGCAGTTTCGCCCGGGCGTGATGGCACGGCTGGGGCTCGGTTACGCGCAGTTGCGCGAGGCCCATCCGGGGCTGATCTACTGTTCCATCACGGGCTATGGGCAGGATGGTCCCTACCGTGACCGCGCCGGGCACGACATCAACTATCTGTCGATCGCCGGCACGGCCAGCTACAGCGGCCGCGATGGCCCCGCGCCGCTGGGCATCCAGGTGGCCGATATCGCGGGCGGCAGCCTGCACGCGGCGCTGGCCATCCTGGCCGCGCTGGCTCATCGGCATCGCACGGGCGAGGGCCAGCATCTCGATGTCAGCATGACCGACGCGGCATTCAGCCTCAACGCGATGTCGGGCGCGAGCTACCTGGCCGGCGCCCACGCCCCGCGCCCCGAATCGGAACGGCTCAACGGCGGCTGCTTCTACGACTACTACGCCACGGCCGATGGCCGGCACTTCTCGGTAGGCAGCCTGGAGCCGCAATTCCTGCAGCGCTTTTGCGATGTCATGGGGCATCCCGAATGGGTGGCGCTGGCTCAATCCGATATGACCGCGCTGAAGCGGCAGATTGCCGCCGCGTTCCGCAGCCAGTCTTTCGCGCACTGGTGCGCGCTGTTTGCCGCCGAGGACTGTTGCGTGGAACCGGTGCTGACGCTGGAGGAATCGGCGGCACACCCACAGTTCGCGGCGCGCGGCATGGTGGTCGACGTGCCGGTCCGCCAGAACGCATCGACGCTGCGGCAGATTGCGCACCCGGTGCGCTATTCCGCGACGCCGCCGGTCTATCGCCATGCCGGCGAAACACTCGGCCGGCACAGCCGCGAGATCCTGAAGACGATTGGCTACGACGACGCGCAAGTGGCAATGCTGGCGGCCGACGGCGTGACCGCGCTCGACGAATCGCCAGACGAACGCACTGACTGAGGAGACAGATATGCAATATGGCAGGAGACGCTGGTTCGGGCAGGCGGCAGCCCTGGGTTCGGTCGCGGCGCTGGCCAGTTGGCCCGCGCGCGGCGATAACGCTTATCCGAGCCGTCCATTGAGGCTGGTCGTGCCCTATCCGGCGGGCGGCGGCGCCGATACGATCGCGCGCCTGATCGGGCAACCGCTGTCACAGGCGTGGAAGCAGCCCGTGGTGGTGGACAACAAGCCCGGCGCCAGCGGCATTCTTGGCAATGACATCGTGGCGAAAGCCGCGCCGGACGGCTATACGGTGCTGCTGGGCATCACCGCGATGATCCAGTCGCCAAGCCTGTACCGGAAAATGCCGTACAGCGTGGAGCGCGACTTCCTGCCCGTGTCGCTGGTGGCCCGGTCTTCCGATCTGTTCGTGGTGCCATCCAGGGTACCGGCCCGCACGCTGAGCGAATTCATCGCATTGGCCAAGGCCAGCCCCGGCAAACTCAGCTACGGCTCCTATGGCAATGGCACGTCGTCGCATCTGCACGGCGAGCAGTTCAAGATCCGTGCCGGCATCGACATCGTCCATATCCCGTACAAAGGTGCCGCGCCGCTGGTGAGCGACGTGCTGGGCGGCCAGGTGGACTCCGCGTTTGTGGATGTCACGTCGGCCAACAGCTACCTTGGCAGCGGCAAATTCCGCGTGCTGGGCATCACTGGCACGCAGCGCCATGCCGCCCTGCCGTCCGTGCCCACGTTCGCCGAAGCCGGCCTGAGCGGATTCGAGCCGAATGGCTGGTTCGGCGTATTCCTGCCGTCCGGCACGCCGCGCCCCATCGCCGAGCGGTTGTCGGCCGAAATCGCCCGGATCATGAAGCAGCCCGAGGTATCCCAGCGGCTCACGGCGATGGGCCTGCAGCCCGTGGCATCGAGTCCGGCGGAACTGGCCACCGTGGTCAGCAACGACACCCCGAAATGGGCGGAAATCGTCCGTACTGCCGGGATCCAGCTCGATTGACAGCGCCGGAGCGGGGCCGCGGGCAGTTATCGCTTCATCAAAGGCCACCTTCAGGAAATGCAAATTGCCCGGCAGGCGGGCATGCCGCAAAGTCTCCCCCGACAACACCCTGATAAAGAAACAGGAGGAGACGATGCTGCGAATCATGCTCGCCGGCGCGCTACTGGCGCTGGCCCACGGAACGGCCCTGGCCGACACCTACCCTTCGCGCCCGGTGCGGCTGCTGGTTGGCTACGCGCCGGGCGGCCCGGTGGACACCGCCGCGCGCATCTATGCCGACTACATGGGCCGCGTGCTCAAGCAGCCCGTCATCGTCGACAATCGCGCCGGTGCCAGCGGCGCGATTGCGGCGGGCATGACCACCAGCGCCAAGCCGGATGGCTACACGCTCTACTTCGTGGCCAGCCCCACCATGACGATGACGCCGCTGATCCAGAAATCGGTCAGCTTCAAGCCGGCGCAGGACTTCACCTATGTGGGCCTGATCACCGACTACACCAATGTCCTGCTGATCAACAAGGACTTCCCGGCCAAGAACGTCGATGAACTGGTCTCTTACGCGCGCAAGCATCCGGGCGAAGTGAGTTTCGGCTCGGCCGGCATTGGCGCGTCGAACCACCTGTCGGCGGAACTGCTCGCGCAGATGACCGGGGTGAAAATGCTGCACGTGCCGTATAAAGGCAATGCACCGGCGATGGCCGACGTCATGAGCGGCAAGGTCACGTTCATGTTCGACATCACCGGCACCGCCATCGGCCATATCCAGGGCGGCAAGGT
>DAIOET010000159.1:0-8763 GCA_036746135.1 Cupriavidus sp. | reverse complement strand
ATCACGCCAAGGAAGTTCAGCGGAATGTAGAGCTGGATCATCAGCGTGTTGACCAGCACCAGATCGCCCAGCGTAAGCTTGCCCGCCGCCACGCCCACCGTGGCGCGCCACAGGATCAGGATCAGGCCCGTGGCGATGATGGCCTGCTGGCCGAAGTTCAGGAACGACAGCGAGTTCTGCGAGCGGATCGCCGCGGCGCGGTACGTGCGCAGGTTCTCGTCGTAGCGGCGCGCCTCGTATTCCTCGTTGCCGAAGTACTTGACCGTCTCGAAGTTCAGCAGCGAATCGATGGCCTTCTGGTTGGCGCGCGAATCCAGCTCGTTCATCTTGCGCCGGAAATGGGTGCGCCACTCGGTCACGACGATCGTGAACACGATGTAGCCGACCAGCGCGCACAGCGTGATCGCCGCGAACCAGATGTCGTAGTGCAGGAAGAAGAAGCCGACGACCAGCGACATCTCCACCAGCGTGGGCAGGATGCTGTACAGCGAGTACGAGATCAGCGACTGGATGCCGCGCGTGCCGCGCTCGATGTCGCGGCTCATGCCACCGGTCTGCCGCTCCAGGTGAAAGCGCAGCGACAACGCATGCAGATGGCGGAACACCTGCAGCGCAATTTCCCGCACCGCGCTCTGCGTCACCTTGGAAAAGAGAATTTCCCGCAACTCGGTGAACAATGAACCCGAGAGCCGCAGCAGCCCATACGCGACGATCAGGCCCACCGGCACCACCAGCAGCGCGGTGGGGTCGCCGGCCTTGAGGTCCATGCTGTCGACAAGCTTCTTCATCAGCACCGGCACGCCCAGGTTGGCCACCTTGGCGGCCACCAGGCAGGTCAGCGCCAGCATCACGCGCCACTTGTAGTGCCAGACATAGGGCAGCAGGTTGCGGACGGTCTGCCAGTCGCTGCGCGGCGCGCCAGCGCCTTTGAACAATGAATTGGCCGGCTCGGCGGGGGCGGGCTCGGCGGTCGTGGAATAGCGGCGCATACGTTAGAATTCGTGCCAATGCCGCGATTGTCGCAGAGATCGCCAGGTACGGCAGACCACCGCCTTATCGCCTTATGAATTCCCCGTATTTCCCGCTCTCATCGATCGCCGACATGTCCACTTCCGCCCCCATCTCCGAACTGCCCGCCGGCAAGAACCCGGCCCTGCGCGTGGTACCGATGCCCGCCGACGCCAACGTGCACGGCGACGTGTTCGGCGGCTGGATCATGGCCCAGGTGGATATCGCCGGATCGATTCCGGCAGTGGAGCGCGCCCAGGGCCGCGTGGCCACGGTGGCTGTGAACTCGTTCCTGTTCAAGCACCCTGTATTCGTGGGCGATCTGGTCAGCTTCTACGCGGATATCGTCAAGACGGGACGCACCTCGATCACGGTGTCCGTCGAGGTGTATGCGCAACGGATGCGCCACAGCCACGAGATCGTCAAGGTGACGGAGGCCACGCTGACGTACGTGGCCACGGATGAAAGCCGGCAACCGAGGGTGCTGCCGGCCTGATTTGGAGGTGGATTCCCTTCTCCCGCCTGCGGGAGAAGGGTTAGGGCAAGGCGGTTCTGACGCGACATTCGACGTGTCGCTGATCGGATTCCCGGCCCTCTCCCCCGGCCCCTCTCCCGTAAGACGGGAGGGGGGAGCAAACAAGCGTTAGCGTTGATCCTTCAGTCGAACTTCGAGAAATCCGGCTTGCGCTTTTCGAAGAACGCCGTGAATGCCTCCTTGGCTTCGGGCGCCACCAGCATGCGCCGGAACACTTCGCCTTCCTCGGCCATTTTCTTCTCCACGGCCGCGACATCGTCTCCCTTCATCAATCGCTTGGTCTCGCGCAGTGACGACGCGGGCAGCGCCGCCAGCTTGGCGGCCTGCTGACGCACGTAGTCCGACAGCTCGGCTACCGGCAGCACCTTCGTCACCAGACCGATCGCAAACGCCTCCTGCGCGCTGAACGCCTCGCCCAGCAGCAGCTTCTCGGCGGCGCGCTGGTAACCGGCCAGGCGCGGCAGCAGCAGGCTCGATGCGGCCTCCGGGCACAGGCCCAGTTGCGCGAACGGCAGCGACAGCTTGGCGGTGTCCGACGCGTAGACCAGGTCGCAGTGCAGCAGCAGCGTGGTGCCAATGCCCACTGCCGCGCCGCTGACCGACGCCACAACGGGCTTGCTGGCGTGGCTGATGGCGTGCAGGAACTGGAACACCGGCGGCTGCGCGCCATCGCTGCCTTGCGTCGGCGGGCGCTTCATGAAGTCTTCGAGGTCGTTGCCGGCCGTGAAGATCTCGGGCTTGCCTTCGATCACGATCACGCGCACGGCGTTGTCGGTCTCGGCGGCACGCAGCGCATCGGCCATGCTCTGGTACATGGCGGCGGTGATGGCGTTCTTCTTCTCGATGCGATCGAAACCAATGGTCAGAATGCCCTGGTCGATGCGGGTGGCAATGCTCATGTCTTCCTCGTCTCGGTCGTGATGCAAAGTCGCCGCTCACACAAACGGTGGCGGCATGTCGGAAAGGTAACTCAGGCCAAACGCGCCCGCGCCCACGTTGAGCGCCACGGTCAGGCTCATCGGCGCCAGCATCAGCGTCACGCCATATTTGTCCGCGGTCTTGGCCAGCGATTGCCAGGCCGGCCACGATTC
Source organism: Cupriavidus sp. (assembly GCA_036746135.1). GTDB lineage: Bacteria > Pseudomonadota > Gammaproteobacteria > Burkholderiales > Burkholderiaceae > Cupriavidus. The sequence goes on along the minus strand of DAIOET010000159.1, from coordinate 6,129 downwards.
CACTTCATCCATGTCACCCGCATAGGCGGCGGCCACAGCCGGCGTCATCAGGCACTTCGCGCGGATGCAGGCTTCCACATGGCCCAGCAGGCGGCGCACGCCGTCCTCGGCGCCGCGCGCCTTGGCAATGGCTTCGGTCTGACCTTGATGCATGCGGATCACGGGGCGGATATTGAACGCGCTGCCCAGCATGTAGCGGCTCCACGTGATGCTGTTCTCGCCCTTTAGCTTCGCGCGCGTGTACATGTACAGCAACTCGTCGGGGATCAGGAACATATGGGCCGCGTCGCGCAGGCGGTTTTCCACCGCGTCGACCACGTCCGCGGCCTTTGCGCCATCGGCAAGCATTCGCGCGGCTTCACGCACAATCAGCGCCTGGCCCGGCCCGATTGCGCCGGTATCGATCACGGTCAGATCGAACAGGCCGCTGCGCCCTGCGTCCTTGCGCAGCTTGAAACTGCGTGCGACGGTGCCCACCACGGCACCCGTGGCATTCGAATAGAGCTTGCTGCGGCTGCTGGCGATCGTCAGCAGAATGGCGCGGTCGCAACCGGCCACCACGTTCTTGAGCAGATGGTCTTCGAGTTCGCGTTCGAGCAGCGGAATCGATTCGGCGTAGTGGTCCTGCTTGCCGACCAGATATTGCTGATAGAGGTCCGGCAACGCGGCCTCGTCGCGCGTATCGACGACAAAGCGGTCGCCAGCGCGAATACGGAATGGAATGGTGCGGACGCCCAGCGCGTCCATCATCGCGCGCGGCATATCGCACGCCGCGTCGGCCAGAATGGCGGTCTCCTGCATGTTTTTGTTCTCCTCCGTGTCAGTGCGTCAACGTGTTGGCATCTTCGTGTCCATACATTTCTTCATCTGATCGAAGGTTGGGACAGCCCTTCCCCAAGGACTGTCCCAGCGGCGCGTTTAGACGCGCTCGAAGATTCCGGCGGCGCCCATGCCCGTGCCCACGCACATGGTGACCATGCCGTACTTGAGGTTGTGGCGACGCAGCGCGTGCACCACGGTGGCCGAGCGGATCGCACCGGTCGCGCCGAGCGGGTGGCCCAGCGCAATGGCGCCGCCCATGCGGTTCACACGGGCCGGATCGAGTTCCAGGTCACGCATCACCGCCAGCGACTGCGCGGCAAACGCTTCGTTCAGCTCGATCCATTCGATCTGGTCCTGCGTCAGGCCGCCAGCCTTCAGCGCGGCAGGAATCGCGGCCTTCGGGCCGATCCCCATGATCTCCGGCGGCACGCCACGCACCGCGAACGATACAAAGCGGGCCAGCGGCACCAGGTTGAACTGCTTGAGGATCTTTTCCGAAACCAGGATCAGCGCACCGGCGCCGTCCGACGTCTGCGAGCTGTTGCCGGCCGTCACGCTGCCCTTGTTGGCGAACACCGGGCGCAGCTTGCCCAGGCCTTCCACCGACGTATCGGGACGCGGACCTTCATCCAGCGCGATAGTACGCGTCTTGACGCTGACCTGGCCAGTGGCGAGGTCCGGAAATTTCTCGACTACCTCGATTGGGGTAATCTCGTCCTTGAATTCGCCAGCCTGCTGCGCGGCGATGGCCTTCTGGTGCGATGCCAGCGAGAACGCGTCCTGATCTTCGCGGCTCACCTTCCACTGCGTGGCCACTTTCTCGGCGGTCAGGCCCATGCCGTAGGCAATGCCCACGTTCTCGTCGCGCTCGAAGATCGACGGCGACATCGACGGCGAGTTGCCCATCATCGGCACCATGCTCATCGATTCCACGCCGGCGGCGATCATCACATCGGACTCGCCCACGCGGATGCGGTCGGCGGCCATCGCCACCGCCGACAGGCCCGAGGCGCAGAAGCGGTTCACGGTGATGCCGCCTACCGTGTTAGGCAGGCCAGACAGCAGCGCGCCGATACGCGCCACGTTCAGACCCTGCTGGGCTTCGGGAATCGCGCAGCCAACGATCGCGTCCTCGATCAGCGCCGGGTCCAGGCTCGGCACCTGGGCCACGGCGGCCTTCAGGATCGTGGCCAGCAGATCATCGGGACGGGTGTTCTTGAACGCGCCCTTGGGGGCCTTGCCGATCGGCGAACGGGTAGCCGCAACGATGTAGGCGTCTTGCAGTTGTTTCATGATGTCGGTTCCTCGTTGGCGGGATTAGTTGCGCACCGGCTTGCCAGTCTGCAGCATGCCCATGATGCGCTCCTGCGTCTTGCCCGTACCCAGCAGCTCGATGAATGCCTTGCGTTCCAGCGCCAGCAGCCACTCTTCGCTGACCAGCGAGCCAGCCTCGACGTCACCGCCGCACACGACTTCGGCAATGCGCGAAGCAATCAGGAAGTCGTGCGCCGAGATGAAGTTGCCGTCGCGCATGTTCACCAGCGATGCCTGGATCGTGGCGATGCCCGAGCGGCCGGCCACCGGAATCAGCTGACCCGGCAGCGGTGCGCGGTAGCCGGCGTTGGCCAGCGCGCGCACTTCGCTCTGCGCCACGTACAGCAGTTCGTGGACGTTGTAGACGATGGTGTCGGTCGGTTGCACGTAGCCGATCTTCTCGGCGTCCAGCGCCGAGGTCGACACCTTGGCCATCGCGGCCGCCTGGAAGCGGTTGGTCAGGAAGTTCAGATAGTTCGTGCTGCCCGCTGCCTGCGCCGCCTTGGCAGCGGCAATCGCAGCCTCCTTGAGGCCGCCGCCGGCCGGCACCAGGCCCACGCCAACTTCGACCAGGCCGACGTAGCTTTCCAGCGCCACCACGCGCTTGGCCGACTGAAGCATCAGCTCGCAGCCGCCGCCGAGTGCGATGCCCGACACGGCAGGCACCACCGGCACCGCCGCATACTTCACGCGCATCATCGTGTCCTGGAACTTCTTCACGAACGGTTCGATGCCCTTGGCGCCGCCCATCATGAACGCCGGCATCGCGGCTTCCAGGTTGGCACCGGCCGAGAACGGACCGCCCGGCGCGCCGAGTTGCAGCGACGTCGGCTGCCACACGACCAGACCCTTGTAGCCGGCTTCCGCCAGATCCACGGCACGCGCGATCGTGTCCAGCACGTCCGGCCCCATCGTGTTCATCTTGCTCTTGAACGAGATGATCAGCACGTCGTCAGCGCCTTCGCTGGTCCAGATGCGCGCACCGTCGTTCTCTTCGATGGTCTTGCCCGCGCTGCGCGGGTCCGCGGCATCGGTGCCCTTGATCGCGGCACGGAACACCTGGCGCTCGTACACCGGCAGCGCTGCGCGCTTGACGAAGCTGCTGGTCGCCGGCGACCACGAGCCCTGTGCCGTGTGCACACCGCCGCTGTCGGCAACGGCGCCCTGCAGCACCCAGGCGGGCAGCGGCACATTGGCCAGCGCGCGGCCTGCGTCGATGTCTTCCTTGACCCACTGTGCCACCTGCGTCCAGCCGGCGGCCTGCCAGTCCTCGAACGGACCCGAGTTCCAGCCGAAACCCCAGCGGATGGCCAGATCGATGTCGGCAGCCGAGCCGGCGATCTGCTCCAGATACACGGCGATGTACTGGAACACGTCGCGGAACACCGCCCACAGGAACTGCGCCTGCGGGTTGGTCGATTCACGCAGCAGCTTGATACGCTCGGCCGGGTCCTTCTTCAGCATGCGCACGACGATCTCGTCGGCCTTCTTGCCCGAATCGACGTACTGGCCGGTCTTGGCGTCCAGCACCTTGATGGCCTTGCCTTCCTTCTTGTAGAAGCCCGCGCCGGTCTTCTGGCCCAGCGCGCCCGCGTCGACCAGACCCTTCAGCACAGCCGGCGTCTTGTAGACAGCCGAGAACGGATCGCCGCCCAGGCCGTCCTGCATGGTCTTGATCACGTGCGCCATCGTGTCCAGGCCCACCACGTCGGCCGTGCGGAACGTGGCCGACTTGGCGCGGCCCAGCTTGGTACCGGTCAGGTCATCGACGATATCGAACGGAATGCCAAACTTCTCGGCTTCGGCAAACACGGCCAGGATCGAAAAAATCCCCACGCGGTTGGCGATGAAATTCGGTGTGTCCTTGGCACGCACCACGCCCTTGCCGAGCGTGGTGGTCAGGAACGCTTCCAGGCGGTCCAGGATCTCCGGCTTCGTCGTCGCGGTCGGGATCAGCTCCACCAGATGCATGTAGCGCGGCGGATTGAAGAAGTGCACGCCGCAGAAGCGCGCCTTCAGGTCGGCGTCGAAGCCATCGGACAGCGACGTGATCGACAGGCCGGACGTATTCGTCGCGAAGATCGCGTTCGGCGCCAGGTGCGGCGCCACCTTCTTGTAGAGATCGTGCTTCCAGTCCATGCGTTCGGCGATCGCCTCGATCACCACGTCGCATTCCTTCAGCAGTTCGATGTCGTCCTCGTAGTTGGCCGCGCGGATCAGACCCGCTTCGTCCTTGATACCCAGCGGCGCGGGCGACAGCTTCTTGAGATTTTCGATGGCTCGCGTGGCGATGCCGTTCTTCGGGCCTTCCTTGGCCGGCAGGTCGAACAGCACCACGGGCACGCGGGCGTTGACCAGGTGGGCGGCAATCTGCGCCCCCATGACGCCGGCACCCAGCACGGCGACTTTCTTGACGATGAAATTGGACATGCGCGCTCCTAGAGTCGTGAGCGTTTGAGGAGAGAGGTTCGGTACTGTCTGTGTTGCCCCCCTCTCCCGCCTGGCGGGAGAAGGGAGTCAATCCCATCAGAACAGATCGGCTTCCAGTGCCATCAGCGTTGCGCTGCCAGCGCGGGCCTTGCGGATTTCCGCGGCGGTTTCCGGCAGCAGCTTGGCGAAGTAGAAGCGTGCGGTGGCCAGCTTGCTGACATAGAACTTGTCGCCGCTGCCTTGCTTTTCGAGCGCGATCTTGGCCATGCGTGCCCAGAAGTACGAGAACACCAGGTGACCCACCACGCGCAGATATGGCACCGCGGCGGCGCCCACTTCGTCAGGGTTGCCCATCGCCTTCATGCCGATTTCCATCGTGAGCTTCTGCACCTTGTCGCCGATGTCGGCCAGCGGGTTCACGAATTCCTGCATCGCTTCGTTGGTGCCCTCTTCCTCGACGAACTGCTGCACGATCTTGCCGAAGGCCTTCAGCTTGGCGCCCATGTCGCCCAGGACCTTGCGGCCCAGCAGGTCCAGCGACTGGATCGTGTTGGTGCCTTCGTAGATCATGTTGATGCGGGCGTCGCGCACGTACTGCTCCATGCCCCATTCGGCGATGTAGCCGTGGCCGCCGAACACCTGCATGCCCTCGTTGGTCGACGTGAATGCGTTGTCGGTCAGGAAAGCCTTGATCACCGGCGTCAGCAGCGCCACGAGGTCGCCTGCTTCCTTGCGCACGGCTTCATCGGGGTGCGACAGTTCGCGGTCGATCTGCAGCGCGGTCCAGTAGCTGAACGCGCGGCCGCCTTCGGCATACGCCTTCTGCGTCAGCAGCATGCGGCGCACGTCCGGGTGAACGATGATCGGGTCCGCCGCCTTTTCCGGCGCCTTCGGGCCGGTCAGGGCGCGCATCTGCAGACGGTCCTTCGCGTAGACGAGCGAGTTCTGGTAAGCCACCTCGGTCAGGCCCAGGCCCTGCGCGCCCACGCCCAGGCGTGCCGCGTTCATCATCACGAACATCGCGTTCAGGCCCTTGTTGGCCTCGCCCACGAGCCAGCCGCGCGCGCCGTCCAGGTTCATCACGCAGGTGGCGTTGCCGTGGATGCCCATCTTGTGTTCGATCGAGCCGCACTTGATGCCATTACGCTCGCCCGGGTTGCCGCTGGCGTCGGGAATGAACTTCGGCACCACGAACAGCGAGATGCCCTTGGTGCCTTGCGGGGCGTCCGGCAGACGCGCCAGCACCAGGTGGATGATGTTCTCGGCAAGGTCGTGCTCGCCGGCCGAGATGAAAATCTTGGTGCCGGTGATCGCGTACGAGCCATCGGCCTGCGGTTCGGCCTTGCTGCGCAGGATACCGAGGTCGGTGCCGCAATGCGGCTCGGTCAGGCACATCGTGCCGGTCCACACGCCGGAAACCAGCTTGGGCAGGTAGGCTTGCTTGAGTTCGGGCGTGCCGTGCGCATGCAGCGCTTCATAGGCGCCGTGCGACAGGCCCGGGTACATCGTCCACGCCTGGCCTGCCGAGTTCAGCATTTCGTACAGCGCGTTGTTGACGATGAT
>DAIOET010000158.1:0-8811 GCA_036746135.1 Cupriavidus sp. | reverse complement strand
GCCCCGTGGAAGGCGTGCGCGCCACCGGCGCCGGCCCGATCGAGGAAATCGTCTATGGCGTGATCCCGCAGGTGCTGCCGCTGTGGTTGTCTTTTGCGCTGTACCGCTTCGAATCGAACGTGCGCTCGGCTTCGGTCGTCGGCATCGTCGGTGCCGGCGGCATCGGTACCGTGCTGTGGGAAATCATCCGCAGCTTCCAGTATGCGCAGACCTGCGCGGTCATGATCATCATCATCCTGTTCGTGGTGGCGATCGACGTCATTTCGGCGCAGATCCGCAAGGTGCTCGTATGACCGCGCTGACCCTGCCCCATATCGCCGGGCTGTTCCGCGACCACGGCACCGCGTACTACGGCGGCGAGGCCATCAGCCAGACCGCCCATGCGCTGCAATGCGCGCAACTGGCCGAACAGGCCGGCGAAAGCGAAGCGCTCATCGTTGCCGCGCTGCTGCACGACGTGGGACACCTGATGCTGGCGGAAAGCAGCACCACCGACATGCGCCACCAGGAAGCCGCGGCCGATGCGCTGGCCCGGCTGTTTGGCACCGAGGTGACGGAACCGATCCGCATGCACGTGGCCGCCAAGCGCTATCTGTGCGCGGTCGATCCCGAGTACTTCGACACGCTGTCGCCAGCGTCGGTGCACAGCCTGCAATTGCAAGGCGGGGTGTACGACGGCGATCAGGCCGAAGCCTTTTCAGCGAAGCCACACGCGCTGGAAGCGGTGCGCCTGCGTCGCTACGACGACCTGGCCAAGGTGATCGACCTGACCACGCCGCCGCTGTCCCACTACCTCGACATGGCCGCGCGCTGCGCCCGTATTGCGTAATGGAAACCGCTGTCGATACCGCACTGACGCTGCGGGAGGTGCAAGGCTCCGATGCGGAGCTGCTGCACCTCTCCGCCTTGCTGGCGACGATGGATGACGAGACGCCGTTGCCGCTGGCCACCATGCGCGAACGGTACGCGGCCATGCGCCGCCTGCCGGACTACCGCTGCTATCTGATGGTGGATGACAACGACGTGCCGATGGCCACCTTCAGCCTGCTCGTGTTTCCGGTGATGGTGCACGATGGACGGCCCGAGGCGGTTCTGGAAGCGGTGGTGGTAGCACCCGCCGCTCGTGGCCGCGGGATCGGCAAGCAGATGATGGCCGTAGCAATGCGTCTGTCGCGCGAGGCCGGTGCGGCCAAGCTGATGCTGTCGTCGAACGCGCGCCGCCTGCAGGCGCATCAGTTCTATCGCCAACTCGGGTTCACCGAGCACGGAATCAGCTTCAGTACGGATCTTTGAAATCCTGCGCGGGATGCGCCGGGAATCGATGCGCTGGCACGACTCCCCGGCCACTCTCCCGTTCGCAGGAGAATGCGGGCCAATCAGCCGGTGACGAGGCTCGCGAAAGCGTCAGCCGAATCCTTCAGGTCACCACTGTTGTCGATCTCGATCAGCTTGCAGCCCGCAGGCACGTCGAAAGGCTGCGTGGCCCGCGCCAGCCGCCTGGCAATCGCGCCTTCCGATTCCCGGCCCCGATTGCGCAACCTCACAGCCAACACCTCGGGCTTCACCCGCACATGCACCGCGCAGAGTTTGGGATAGCGTGCAGCGGCATCGGGCAGATATTCGCGCGAGCCATTGACGATGACCTTCAGGCCCCGCGCCAGCCACTGCTCGATCTCCACTCCTATGCCGTAATGCAGGCCGTGACTCTGCCAGTGCATGGCCAGGCAGCCGTGATCGATGCGGCGATGGAACTCGTCGGCGGTCAGTGCCACCGACGCTTCGTTGGCATCCGCGGCACGCGTGATATAGCGATGGGCGATGACCACGGGGTCGGCCGGCTTCAGCCGGTCGCGCAGGGCCCTCAGCAGCGAATCCTTGCCACTGCCGGATGGGCCCATCACATAGAACAGGCCGCTGCCGTCGGTTTCAGGTCGGGTACTCATGCTTCAAGGCAGCTCACGCCGGCACCGTCCACGGTGGAGCCATCGAAGCGATAGTGGCGCGCGGCGACAAAGTCGGCGCCTGCTTCCTGCTGCACGTAGACGCTGATGCCATCGACGTGCAGCGGCCGCTCCAGCAACCGGCCCCCGGCGGCGGAAAGCATGCCGAACGCCTCGGCTTCGTCGGCCGCGTCGAGCATGCCGGTCAGCGTGATGTGGAATGTGAACGTATCGAACACGTACGGATAACCCCAGGCATCGAGGTGCCGGCGCTGCGCGGGACTCAGCTTCGCGGGGTCGCGGCGTGCGATCTCGGCTGCGGTCGGCGGCGCGCGGAAGCGGTCGAACTCGCTGACGCATGCATCGGCCAGCGCGTGCATCTGGCGCCCGCCCTGCCCGTCCGCATCGTCAAGACACCAGGCCAGGAAGCCGCGCAGCGCGCGCAGCGTCAGCGGTGCGTCGAATGGCTGGCGCGCCGCCGCGAACGCGCGCATGGCGCCATCGAGCATGGCCGCATCCGTGCCTTCGGCCAGCCGGAACGGTGGCTTGAGCGTGGCATGCAACGCATAGTGCGCGGGAGCCTCGATCCATGCGGCCGGCCGTTGCGCGATGCCTTGCGGCAGCGGCAAAGCGGCGCCCGTATCGGCATCGCGGCCCAGCCACTGGGCGCCGAAACTGCGGAACGGCTCGGCCGGCGCAAGGTAGATCGCGTAACGATGAGCGGGTCTGGCAGCGCGACTCATGCGGCCAGGCTGCCTTCATCAGCCAGGTCGATCAGCGGCAATGCCACCGTGGCATGACGCAGTTCGCCGTTGACGATGGCACCGCAGACGCGCGGCAGGCCCGGCACACTGTCGTCCACCAGGATTGCATCGGCCCGCATGCCCGGCGTCAGCACGCCACGGTCGCGCAGACCCGCGGCACGCGCCGGATTGCGCGAGACCAGGTGCCAGGCCTCGGGCAAGCCGCAGATACCAAGCTGCACGAGCTTGAACGCGGCCTGCAGCGGCGCGGGATAGTAGTAGTCGGAAGCGAGCACCGTGCACAGGCCCGCCGCAATCATCTCCGTGGCATTCGGCGCGCCGGTGTGGCTCTTGCCACGCAGCACGTTGGGAGCGCCAAACACGGTTTCGTCGCCGATCTGGCGCGCGAGCGTGGCCACTTCAACGGTCAACGGGAATTCGGCAATGGCGCAGCCCTGGCGATGGTAGTGCTGGCGTGTGGCCGCGTCGGGATCGTCGTGCGACGCCACCGGCAGATTGGCGGCACGCGCGGCCGCGATCAGGCTCGCCACTGCCGCCGGCACATCCTGTGCGTGGCGGCTGGCCGTACGCAGGCGACTACGGAACGCTTCCATATCGCATTCGGCGCGCTCCGCGTACTGCGCGAGCTTGCGCTCATCGTTCATGCGCCGTGCCATCGTCGGCAGGTGATCGTTGATGGCCAGCAAACTCACGCGGCCGTCCGCCATCCATTGCAGCGCCGTTTCGACGCCGGCCAGGTGATAGGCCTCGAAACGCAGGTGCACCTTGTGCGACGCGCCCAGGATGGGCTGCAGCTGCGACAGCGCCTCGAACATGCGCAGCGCATACGCTTCACCGCGCAGACCGCCCTCCCACGACAGCGTGACGCCGTGGAATTCGGTAGTGATGCCGTTGGCCAGCAACTGGCGGTCCACGTCGAGCAACGCAGTGCCATACGGAAAGCTGACGCCGGGACGCGGCATCACCGAGCGTTCGAACGCATCGCCGTGAATATCGACAATGCCCGGCAACACCAGGAGATCGCCAGCATCCAGGCAGGCGCCGCTACCGGCCGCCTGTTGCGCGACGTTGCCGTGTTCGAAACCGAGCGTCGCCGGGGCCACGGCGCCGGCGCCCAGCACCCGGCGGCCGGTAATCCCGCACAGCGGGAGCGAATAGGATTGATTTGTCGTTTGCATGATGGAATTACATGATCGACGGCTACGTTAGCTCTGTCAGATGACAGACGGATGTCTAGACCAATATGACCGCCAGCCAATTGACGCTGCAGCCTCGACTGTGCTTCACGAGGCCGCGGAAAATCTGTCAGTCGTTGTCGGACACCGTAAGCTGCACCCAGTCCCCGGCGAAGCGGGTCATGCTGTATTGCACGGGCACGCCGTCGATATCGACGTTGAGCGCCTCCACCTGCAATACCGGGCGCGTCTTCGGCTGGTTCAGCAGCCGTGCCACCGGCGCGCTGGGCATGGCGGCCGTGATGCGCGACCACTTGCGCGTGTAATCGGCAATGCCATAGTGGGTCAGCGCGCGAGAGATGGATGCGGTCTCGCGCACCTTTTCCTCCAGGCCCGGAAACCGCTTGGGGTCGAAATAATGCTCGGCCACGTCGATGGTGCGGGCTTCCGCCTTGCCCACCATCTGGATGTGAAGGATGTCCGCGTTGCGCGCCAGGCCCAGATGCTTGGCAATCTCGGGCGCGCGCAGCGTCTGGCTGTCCACGACCTCCAGGTGCCCGCGCATGCCCTGCGCGGCCAGGTTTTGCGAGAAGCGCGTGCGACGTCCGATCGCATAGTCGATCGCATGCTCCTGCACAAACGTGCCACGGCCCTGCTCGATGCGCACCAGGCCGCTCAGTTCGAGCTCGCCCATCGCACGGCGGATGGTGTGGCGATTCACGGCAAACCGCGTGGCCAGTTCCGGCTCGGGCGGCAACTGCTCGCCGGGGCCATAGAGTTTGTTGCGGATGTCATCCGCCAGCGCCTCGCCAATCTGGCGCCAGACCGCCACGCCAGAACCGCGTTCAACTTCCCGATCAGACATCTTCCGTTCTGCCCTGTGTCATCAAGCCTTAATGGTTGACGTGCGATTGTGCCTCAGTCCCGGCTCGTGCGCGCCGTGCCCGAGCAAATCCCCGACCCGTCATGAAACGTTCATGTGCCTGTGGTCTAGTAGCGCCGTGTTGTGTTAGTTTACATCTAAACGTATAGACGTATAGGGGTGATTATGCAGAGTGAAATCGCCAACCAGGCCAACTCGGCACGTGCCGCGTGGCTGCGGGTACTGGCGCTGGCGCAATCGGACGTGCTCGATGCGGCCTACACCCGGTTGTTCGAAGCGGCCGCCAAGCCCGCTTACCGCCTGCTGCGCAAGCCCGAATCGGGCATGGCGATGGTGCGTGCCCGCGCCGGCGGCACGGGCACGCAGTTCAACCTCGGCGAAATGTCGGTCACGCGCTGCGCCGTGGTGCTGGATGCGACGCCCGGCGAAGCGGCCACGGCTGGCGTGTCGTATGTGCAGGGACGTGGCCAGCGCCACGCCGAGCAGGCTGCCGTGCTGGACGCACTGCTGCAACAGCCGGCCTGGCACCAGCGCGTGCAGGACATCGTCATCGCGCCGCTGGCGCAGGCGCTGACCGAGCGTGCGGCACGGCAGGCCGCCACGGCCGCGCAAACCCGCGTGGAATTCTTCACGATGGCACGCGGAGAAGACTGATGTCATCCACCCAGAACGCAATGCAAGCCCCTGCCTCCGCCGCAACCTCCCTGCTGCCCGGCTTCGACAATCCCGTCGATGACGCGCAGGCTGTTTTCCGCGCCACGCTCGAAGCGTTCGCGCACCCGGGCCGCCTTGAGACGCTGCCCGTTGCAAGCGGCCTGCCCGAAGGGCTGTCGCCGGCGCTGACCGCGCTGCTGCTGACGCTGGCCGATCCGGACACGCCCGTCTGGCTGCCCGCCGATACGCCCGCCGCCGCGCGCGCCTTCCTGCGCTTTCATTGCGGATGCCCGCTGGTCGACAGCGTCGGTGAAGCCACATTCGTGTGTGTGCCCGCTGGCCACGCCATGCCCGCGCTGGCCGACTGCGCGCAGGGTCTCCCGGCTTATCCCGACCGCTCGGCCACGCTGATCGTCGAAGTGGCCTCGCTGCACGACGGCGACGCGCTGACGCTGCACGGCCCCGGCATCGAAACCACGCAGGCACTGCGCGTACGCGGCCTGCCCGCCGACTTCCGTCAAAGCTGGCGCGCCAACAACGCCCGCTTTCCGCTGGGTGTGGACCTGCTGCTGGCCAGCGGCGAACACTTTTGCGCCATGACCCGCACCACGCACGTGGAGGACTGACATGTATGTAGCCGTCAAGGGTGGCGAGCGCGCCATCCTGAATTCCTACCAGATGCTGGACGCCTACCGCCGTGGCGACACGTCGGTGCCTGAAATCACGCTTGCCCAGATCCGCGAACAGATGCCGCTGGCCGTATCGCGCGTCATGGCCGAAGGATCGCTCTACGATCCGCATCTGGCCGCACTCGCACTCAAGCAGGCGGCCGGCGACCAGATCGAAGCCATCTTCCTGCTGCGCGCGTACCGCACCACGCTCGCGCGCTTTGGTTACACGCAGGCGCTGGATACCGGCAGGATGAAGCTGCAGCGCCGTATCTCGTCGACGTTCAAGGACGTGCCGGGCGGACAGGTACTGGGTCCGACGTACGACTACACCCAGCGCCTGCTCGACTTCACGCTCGAAGCCGGGCGCGAGCCGACGCCGATGCAGCCGTCGCCCGAACCGCTGGCGCAGAACATGCCGCGCGTGACCGGCCTGCTCGAAGCCGAGTCGCTGGTGGAGGCCGACACGATCCCCGCGGGCGACCCCGCCCCACCCGACCTGACGCGCGAACCGCTGACCTTTCCCGCCGAACGCCCCGCGCGGCTGCAGAACCTGGCCCGCGCCGACGAAGGCTTCCTGCTGGCGATGGGCTATTCGACGCAGCGCGGCTATGGCAATTCGCATCCATTCGCGGCGGAGATCCGCTATGGCAGCACCGAAGTCGAAATGTTCATCGAGGAACTCGGCTTCGCGGTCACCATTGGCGAAGTGGAACTGACCGAATGCCAGATGGTGAGCCAGTTCGCCGGCAATGCCGATGAAGCGCCGCGCCTGACCCGTGGCTATGGGCTGGCATTTGGATACAACGAGCGCAAGGCGATGTCGATGGCGCTGGTGGACCGCGCGATGCGTGCCGAAGAGCTTGGCGAGGCGGCCGACAATCCGGCCAACGACATCGAGTTCATGCTGTACCACAGCGACAACGTCGAAGCATCCGGCTTCGTGCAGCATCTGAAGCTGCCGCACTACGTTGACTTCCAGGCCAACCTGGAACTGCTGCGCCGCCTGCGCGCCGAGCCGGGACAGGCGGGCGCCGCGCAGACCGAGCAACAACCGTCGCAAGAGGAGTCGCTGGCATGAGCACCGCCACCGCAAACACTACCGCCACCGTCGCGCGCGACGAGCATTACAACTTCGGCTACCTGGACGAATCCACCAAGCGCATGCTGCGCCGCGCACTGCTGAAGGCCGTGGCGATTCCGGGCTACCAGGTGCCGTTCGGCAGCCGCGAGATGCCGCTGCCCTATGGCTGGGGCACCGGTGGCATCCAGGTGACCGCCGCGATCATTGGCCGCCAGGACGTGCTCAAGGTGATCGACCAGGGGTCCGACGACACCACGAACGCCATCAACATCCGGCGCTTCTTCGGCCGCGTGACCGGCGTGCAGACCACCGAGCGCACCACCGAAGCGACGATCATCCAGACGCGCCACCGCATTCCGGAAACCCGGTTGCAGGCGGACCAGATCATGGTCTACCAGGTACCCATCCCCGAGCCGCTGCGCTGGCTGGAACCGAGCGAAACGGAAACCCGCACGATGCATGCGCTGGCCGAGTACGGCTCGATGCACGTGAAGCTCTACGAAGACATCGCGCACCACGGGCATATCGCCACCACCTATGACTATCCGGTGATCGTCAACCAGCGTTACATGATGCGCCCGTCGCCGATTCCGAAGTTCGACAACCCGAAGCTCGACCGCAGCCCCGCGCTGATGCTGTTCGGCGCCGGCCGTGAAAAGCGCGTCTACGCGGTGCCGCCCTACACGTCGGTCAAGAGTCTCGATTTCGTCGATCACCCGTTCACCGTCGAGAAGTGGTCGACCTGCTGCGCCCAGTGCGGCGCCACCGACAGCTACCTCGATGAAATCATCACCGACGATGCCGGCACGCGCATGTTCGTGTGCTCGGACACCGAGTACTGCGCCGATCGCCAGGCCGCGCAAGCCGTCATGAACGCCGCCGGAGGCCACCAATGAACGCCACGCCACTGCTTTCCGTCCGCAACCTCACGCATACGTGGGACGGCGTGCACGGCTGCCACGACGTCCACTTCGACCTCTATCCCGGAGAAGTGCTGTGCGTGGTCGGTGAATCCGGCTCGGGCAAGAGCACGCTGCTGCAGGCGCTGTCGATGCAGGTGAAGGCCCAGCGCGGCAGCGTCAGCTACGACATGCGCGAAACAGGTCTGACCGACCTGGCATCGCTGTCCAGCGCGCGCATGCGGCTGCTGGCCCGCACCGACTGGGGCTTCGTGCGCCAGCACGCCCGCGATGGCCTGCGCATGCAGGTCAGTGCCGGCGCCAATATCGCCGAACGCCTGATGGCCGTGGGCAACCGCCACTACGGCGACCTGCGCGAGATCGCCGGCGCCTGGCTGGAGAAGATGGAAATCGATCTGGCCCGCCTGGACGATGTGCCCAGCACGTTCTCGGGCGGCATGCAGCAGCGCCTGCAGATCGCCCGCAACCTGGTCACGCACCCCCGCCTGGTGTTCATGGACGAGCCGACCGCATCGCTGGACGTATCGGTGCAGGCCCGCCTGCTGGACCTGATGCGCCGGCTGGTGACCGATCTTGGCCTGGCCGCCATTCTCGTCACGCACGACCTGGCCGTGGCACGCCTGCTGGCCCACCGCACACTGGTCATGCAAGGTGGCCGGGTGGTGGAACAAGGCCTGACCGACCAGATCCTCGATGACCCGCAGCACCCGTACACGCAGCTGC
>DAIOET010000157.1:0-8811 GCA_036746135.1 Cupriavidus sp. | reverse complement strand
GATAATTCGCAGGAATAATGCCGGACATGCATAAAGGACGGTCGCCCGCCGATGTAGCGGGCGTACACGGAAAGAAGGGCCTGCGGAGGTCCTTTTTTCTGGCCTTGTGTCTGACCGCTGCCGCAGCTACCGCGCAGCCGTCCGACAGCACGCTGAATCGACGCGATGCCACCGCGTGGCTCAACAAGATCCACCGCGCCGCTCAGCGCGAGAACTACGTCGGCACGCTGATTTATCAGCGCGGCAGCGTCATGCACGCCTCGCGGATCCAGCACTACAGCGACCTCGTGAACAACGAGTACGAGCGGCTGGAAACGCTCGACGGCAAGCCGCGCGAAGTGCTGCGTCAGAACGATGTGGTGCACAGCCTGATCCCGGAAGCCAAGCTCGTCGTGATCGAGAAGCAGGAGGCGAAAGACCGTTTCCCTGCGTTGCTGGCCACGAACAAGAGCGATGTGCTCGATCTATATGACATGCGCAAGCTGCCGGCTGAGCGCGTTGCTGGCGTCGAGTGCGAGGTGTTCGCGCTGGAGCCGCACGATACGGCCCGTTATGCGGTGCGCCTGTGGGCGGACAAGAATTCCGGCCTGTTGATGCGTGCGCAGACGATCGGCGAGGGCGGCAAGGTGCTGGAGCAGGTGGCTTTCTCGCAGGTCGATATTGGCGTGCCATCCGACAAGCAGCGCATCCTGAATGCGATCAAGGGTGCCAGTTCGTGGAATCACTACGAAGTCAGCTACCAGTCAGCGAATATCGCCGATGAAGGGTGGACGATCAACAGCCCGATCAAGGGCTTTCAGAAGATTCGCGAGGTGCGTCGTCCGTTGGGCGAGCTACGCGCGCCCACGCAAGGCAGCAAGCCTGCCGGTGTGTTCGAGGTACTGCAGGTTGTCTATAGCGACGGCCTGACCGGATTGTCGGTGTTCATCGAGCCGGTATCGGAACAACGTGCCCGCCGTGAGGGCGTGGCTTCACTGGGTGCCACCCAGGTGGTGGTGCGGCGGGTGTCCGACTACTGGATCACGGTAGTTGGCGAAGTCCCCGCGGCAACCGTGAAGCAGTTCGCGGCCGGCGTGGAGTATCGCCCTCCCAAGGCGTTACACTGAGCAGATTCTTGGCGTGGCGGCGGGGCAGCGAATCCCGCGCCGGACCACCAGGCAGTACGCTTCGCAGGTGCCCCCCGGCCAGCCTGCCGCGAAGCATCCGTTTCTCGCTGATTCTCCCGGGAGTTCGTCGATGATTTCCAGATCCCCTGCCCTGGCGCGGGCTATGGTCATGGTGGCCATGCTCGTGCTTGGCCCGGCCGTTTCCGAACTGGGCCATGCCCAGGCTGCGGCCTCGAATTACAACCTGCCTGATTTCACCGATCTGGTTGAAAAGGCCAGTCCTGCCGTGGTCAATATCCGCACCACGGAGCGGGTCCGGGCGCGCGGCAATTCGCCTGAAGACGATGAAATGGCCGAGTTCTTCCGCCGTTTCTTTGGCGTGCCGATGCCTGGTGCTCCTACGCCGCCGCGCCGTGGCCAGCCGCAGACGCCGCCCCAGGGCGAGGAGCAGAGCCGCGGCGTGGGTTCGGGTTTCATCATCAGCCAGGATGGCTATGTGATGACCAACGCCCACGTGGTGGCAGACGCCGAGACCATCTACGTCACGCTGCCCGACAAGCGGGAATTCAAGGCCAAGCTGATCGGCTCGGACAAACGTACCGATGTGGCGCTGCTCAAGATCGAGGCGTCCGGGCTGCCGCGCCTGGCGCTGGGCGATTCGGACAAGATCCGTCCGGGCGAATGGGTGCTGGCCATCGGTTCGCCGTTCGGTCTCGATAACAGCGTCACCGCCGGCATCGTGTCGGCCAAGGGGCGCGATACGGGCGACTACCTGCCGTTCATCCAGACCGATGTGGCTGTGAATCCCGGCAATTCGGGCGGTCCGCTGATCAACCTGCGAGGCGAAGTCATCGGCATCAACTCGCAGATCTATAGCCGCAGCGGTGGCTACATGGGCATTTCGTTCGCGATTCCGATCGACGAAGCCATGCGGGTGACCGAGCAGCTCAAGGCGAATGGCAAGGTCACACGCGGGCGTATTGCCGTGGCGATCAGCGATGTTTCCAAGGAAGCCGCCGATTCGCTGGGCCTGGGGCGTGCCCGAGGCGCACTGGTGGGCAGCGTCGAACCGGGTGGTCCGGCTGAAAAGGCCGGTATCGAGGCCGGCGATATCATCCTGAAGTTCAACGGCCGCGACATCGAGAAGGCTTCGGATCTGCCGCGTATGGTCGGCGACACCAAGCCCGGCACGCGCGTGCCGTTGCAGGTGTGGCGCAAGGGGCAGACACGCGAGGTGCAGATCACTGTGGCCGAGCTTGAGCCGGACAATGCCAAGGCGGCGGCACGAAAGGGTGATCGTCGTGGCAACAGTGGCGGAGAGGAGCAGCAGGCGGCAAAACCGAACGCGCTGGGCCTGGTCGTCAACGACATTGCCGAGGCAAAGCTGCGTGAGCTGAAGATCAAGTCGGGGGTGGAAGTCGATACGGCCGATGGCCCCGCGGCCCGCGCCGGCATCCGGCCTGGTGACATCATCCTGCGTCTCGGCGATACCGACGTGACCGGCGCCCGCCAGTTCAATGACCTCGTCAAGGTGCTGGACAAGAACCGGATGGCGGCCGTGTTTGTGCGTCGTGGCGACGCCACCCAGGTACTGACGCTGCGCCCGAGTCAGGGCCGCTAAGTATCGCGGAGACCCGCGACGGCCGTGATCCGGCCGTTTTCAGGCCAGACGATCGCGCCGGAAGCCCTCCGGCGCGATCGTTTTTTGGCGGGGTGCGCAAGGCGCCATCCCGGAGGGCCATCAGCCAGCCCTCGCAGAGGCATTTCGCGCGACGGAAGTCCTTGAAAATCCGGTAAAATCGCGGATTGGCGCAAAACCGTGCGCCCCACCTTTTTTGCCGCTCCGGTGCCATCATGACTTGCCCGGCAGCGCTGGCGTTTTCCAGATCACTAGATGGACCATATTCGTAATTTCTCGATCATTGCCCACATCGACCACGGCAAATCCACCTTGGCCGACCGGATCATTCAGCGCTGCGGCGGGCTGTCCGATCGGGAAATGGAAGCGCAGGTGCTCGATTCGATGGACATCGAGAAAGAGCGCGGCATTACCATCAAGGCCCAGACCGCAGCCCTGAGCTACAAGGCGCGCGACGGCCAGGTCTACAACCTGAACCTGATCGACACGCCGGGGCATGTGGACTTCAGCTACGAAGTCAGCCGCTCGCTGTCGGCCTGCGAAGGCGCGCTGCTCGTGGTGGACGCGTCGCAGGGCGTGGAAGCCCAGACCGTGGCCAACTGCTACACCGCGATCGAACTCGGCGTGGAAGTGGTGCCGGTGCTCAACAAGATCGACCTGCCGCAGGCCGATCCGGACAACGCCAAGCAAGAAATCGAAGATGTCATCGGCATCGACGCCAGTGACGCCACGCCGTGCTCGGCCAAGACCGGCCAGGGTGTGGAGGATGTTATCGAGGCGCTGATCGCCAAGGTGCCGCCGCCCAAGGGCGACGCCGCCGCGCCGCTGCAGGCCCTGATCATCGACTCGTGGTTCGACAACTACGTCGGTGTGGTGATGCTGGTGCGCGTCGTCAATGGCACGCTGCGTACCAAGGACAAGATCCTGCTGATGGCTACGGGCGCGCAGCACCTGGTGGAGCAGGTGGGCGTGTTCTCGCCGAAGTCGGTCCAGCGCGACGCGCTGACGGCGGGGCAGGTGGGTTTTGTGATCGCCGGCATCAAGGAACTGAAGGCCGCCAAGGTGGGCGACACGATCACCACGACCGCACGCCGCGCCGAGGCACCGCTGCCGGGCTTCAAGGAAGTCAAGCCGCAGGTGTTCGCCGGTCTGTACCCGGTGGAGTCCAACCAGTACGAAGCGCTGCGCGAATCGCTGGAAAAGCTGCGGCTGAACGATGCGTCGCTGCAGTTCGAGCCGGAAGTGTCGCAGGCGCTCGGTTTCGGCTTCCGCTGCGGCTTCCTGGGCCTGCTGCACATGGAAATCGTGCAGGAGCGCCTGGAGCGCGAATTCGACATGGACCTGATCACGACCGCGCCGACCGTGGTCTATCAGGTGCAGCTGCGCGACGGCACGATGGTGACCGTTGAGAATCCGGCCAAGATGCCCGATCCGAGCAAGATCGAAGCAATCCTGGAGCCGATCGTCACGGTGAACCTGTACATGCCGCAGGATTACGTCGGCTCGGTGATCACGCTGTGCACGCAGAAGCGCGGCTCGCAGATCAACATGAGCTACCACGGCAAGCAGGTGCAGCTGACCTACGAAATTCCGATGGCGGAGATCGTCATGGATTTCTTCGATCGCCTGAAATCGGTCTCGCGCGGTTATGCGTCGATGGATTACGAGTTCAAGGAATATCGCCCGTCGGATGTGGTCAAGGTCGATATCCTGATCAACAGCGACAAGGTCGACGCACTGTCCGTGATCGTGCACCGCTCGAACTCGCAATATCGCGGGCGCGAGGTGGCAGCCAAGATGCGCGAAATCATTCCGCGCCAGATGTATGACGTGGCCATCCAGGCGGCCATCGGCTCGAACATCATTGCGCGTGAAAACGTCAAGGCGCTGCGCAAGAACGTGCTGGCGAAGTGCTACGGCGGCGATATCTCCCGTAAGAAGAAGCTGCTGGAAAAGCAGAAGGCCGGCAAGAAGCGCATGAAGCAGGTGGGAACGGTGGAAATCCCGCAGGAGGCCTTCCTGGCGATCCTGCAGGTGGACGACAAGTAAGCGCGCGACTGGCCATAACAAGCTGGCAATACCAATAAATCGACATCACTCCAAGCCGTCATGAATTTTGCACTGATCCTTTTCGTGCTGGTCGTCATTACGGGCATTGCCTGGGTTGCTGACAAGCTGGTATTCGAGCGCCAGCGCCGCAGCGTGACGCAGTTGGCCCTGGCCGAGTTCGACTCTCAGCGTCAGTACACGCAGGCGGGGCAGGGCACGGCGGAGCTGGATCGCTCGCGCGCGAAGCTGGCCGAGGAAAAAATGCGCCAGCCGTGGTGGCTTGAATATTCGGCAAGCTTTTTCCCGGTGATCCTGGCCGTGTTCGTGCTGCGATCGTTCGTGGTGGAGCCGTTCAAGATTCCGTCCGGCTCGATGATCCCGACGCTGCTGATCGGCGACTTCATTCTGGTGAACAAGTACGACTACGGCATTCGCCTGCCCGTGGTGAACAAGAAGATCATCGATGTTGGCGAGCCGCAACGTGGCGACGTGATGGTGTTCCGTTACCCGAAGGATGAGTCGCTCGACTACATCAAGCGTGTGGTCGGGGTGCCGGGCGACGTGGTGCGTTACGAAAACAAGAAGCTGACGATCAATGGCAAGCCGGCGGAGTACAGCCAGCTGCCGGACTATCTGGACGAAGAGCGTCTGGCCTATTCGAAGCATTTCACCGAAAAGCTGCCGGGCGGACCTGAACATGGCATTCTGAACGACGCGGACCGGCCGGCTTTTGTGGCAGGTGCCGATCCTGATTTTCCGTTCCGCGAAAACTGCACTTACAATCAGCAGGGACTGACGTGTAAAGTGCCGGAAGGTCACTATTTCGTCATGGGGGATAACCGTGACAACAGCCTGGATTCCCGATACTGGGGCTTTGTGCCGGACAAGAATATCGTCGGCAAAGCGTTCATGATCTGGATGAATCTGGGCAATTTCGGGCGCGTGGGATCGTTCAAGTAATCGCTCGTCGATGGCTCGACGGTGCTACGCAGCGCAAAACACTCAAAAACGAGGGCAGCGCGATGGGTCAGAAGTTTTGGGGTAATCGGGGGAAAGTCCGTGGTTTTGTGGTTAAAAAATCACGTGGATTTTCGATGGGTTCACTGCTGATCGTGGTTATTCTGGTAGCCGCGGTGGCTTTGCCGGCGCTGAAGTCGATACCGAGCGCGCTGGAGTATTTCTCGGTCAAGCGTGCCGTCAACTATGCCAAGGACCGGGCGTCCAACCGCAAGGATGTGGCCGCCAATTTCGACAAGCAGGCCCAGATCGACAATATCACCTCGATCCGGGGCGAGGATCTGGATGTGAATGAGGACGATACCGGGCGTATCCGCTCCATCGGCTTCGAATACCGGACCGAAGTGAAGGTCTACGGACCATTGAGTTTTTTGATTACCTATTCGGGAACGCAGTAAAGACATGACCCTCGACGCCTTGCAGCAACGTCTCGGCTACCGATTCAGCAAGCCCGAATTGCTGCAGCAGGCGCTCACGCATCGCAGTCATAGCGCGCAGCACAATGAGCGGCTCGAATTCCTGGGCGATTCGGTGCTGAACTGCGCGGTGGCCGACATGCTGTATGGCATGTTCGGCAAGCTGGACGAGGGCGATCTGTCGCGCGTGCGGGCCAATCTGGTCAAGCAGCAGGCGCTGTACGAGATCGCCCAGATGCTGCAGCTGTCCGATGCGCTGCGCCTTGGCGAAGGCGAGTTGAAGAGCGGTGGTTTCCGTCGCCCCTCGATACTCGCGGATGCGCTCGAGGCCATTGTCGGCGCGGTGTTCCTCGATAGCGGGTTCGATGCCGCCCGGGCGTTGATCCGCAAGCTGTATATCCCCATTCTGGAGCAGGTGGATCCTCGCACGCTGGGCAAGGATGCCAAAACGCTGCTCCAGGAGTACCTGCAGGGCCACAAGATCGCCTTGCCGCAGTACAACGTCATCGCTACACACGGTGCGGCGCATAGCCAGCAATTTGAAGTCGAGTGCATCGTGCCTAAACTGGAGGTGCGCGTGTTCGGCACTGGCGCGTCGCGCCGCGCGGCCGAGCAGGCGGCGGCCAAGCTCGCGCTTGATGAAGTCCAGAAGCTCGTGCCCCAGTTGCTCAAGCGCAGCCGTGCCGAACGCACAGGCAAGACGCGCAAGCAGCCGGTGCCACCGGATCCCCAGTTGTCTCTCAGGTTGAAGGAATGACCGATTCTCTCCCTCCGCAGCAGGACGCTGCGGAACCGTCCGGTGCCCCGGCATTCCGCTGCGGCACCGTGGCCATCGTTGGCCGTCCCAACGTCGGCAAGTCCACGTTGATGAATGCGCTGGTTGGCCAGAAGATCAGTATCACGTCGCGCAAGGCGCAGACCACACGCCATCGGATCGTCGGTATTCAGACCACGGACGATACGCAGTATGTTTTTGCCGATACCCCGGGCTTCCAGACGCGCCATGCCAGCGCGCTGAACCGCTCGCTGAACCGCGCTGTCACGTCGACGCTGTCGTCGGTGGACGTGGTGCTGTTCGTCGTCGAAGCCGGCTATTTCGGCGCCGACGATGAAAAGGTGCTGTCGCTGCTGCCGAAGAATGTGCCCGTGCTGCTGGTCTGCAACAAGCTCGACCGCATCGGCGAAGGCCGCTCGGAAGTGATGATGCCGTTCCTGGAACAGATGGGGCAGCGCTTTCCGTTTACGGAAGTGGTGCCGATGTCGGCCAAGACGCGCGATCATATCCAGCGCCTGTTGGGCATCATCCGGCCGTTCCTGCCCGAAGGCGAGCCGATGTACGACGTCGACGCGATGACCGACCGGAGCGAGCGCTTCCTGGCGTCGGAAATCATTCGCGAGAAGGTATTCCGCTGGACTGGCGACGAGCTGCCGTACACGAGCACTGTCGTGATCGACAAGTTTGAAACGGAAGGCCGGCTGCGTCGGATCTTTGCCACGATCCTGGTCGAGCGCGATGCGCACAAGGCGATGATCATCGGCAACAAGGGCAGCAAGCTCAAGCAGATTTCCACCGAGGCGCGCCTCGACATGGAAAAGCTGTTCGATGGCAAGGTCTACCTGGAGATGTGGATCAAGGTCAAGAGCGGCTGGGCCGACAACGAAGCTGGATTGCGGGCCTACGGCTACGAGTGACCAGGATGCCTGACGTGCGCCGCGCCGCGCCGCGTGCGCGCAGCGCCGATCCAATCGCCGAGGAAGCCGCCGAGGTGCTGGAGTCCGGGGCAATCCCGGCACTGAATCCGGCCGTGGCGGCGGGGCGCGAGATGATGGACCGCGCGATGCGCATCGTGCCGGCCCGTTCGGAACTTCGCGTGGCCAATGAGGCGGGATTCGTGCTGCATGCCTATCCTTACCGCGAAACGAGCCTGATCCTGGACGTCTTTACGCGCGACCGCGGCCGCATGGCGATGGTCGCCAAGGGCGCCAAGCGTCCGCATTCGGCACTGCGCGCCGTACTACAGCATTTTCATCCGATCTCGTTGTCGTGGACCGGGCGTGGTGAAGTCAAGACGCTGACCAAGGCCGAGTACATGGGCGGCATGCTGCCGCTGTCGGGCGACGCACTGCTGTCCGGTTTCTACCTGAACGAGCTGCTGCTGCGATTCTGCCCGCGCGAGGACGCGCATCCGGCGCTGTTCAAGCACTACATGATCACGCTGACGCGGCTGGCGCACGGCGAATCGGCCAGCTTGGTGCTGCGCAGCTTCGAGCGCGTGCTGCTGCAGGAGACCGGGTTTGCCGTGGCGTTCGACCAGTGCATCAAGACTGGAGAGCGTGTGCAGCCGGGGCTGGATTACGTCTATCAGCCGGAGCGTGGCGTGCGGCGCGCCCATGCGAGCGATCCATCGAGCTGGCCGGTGGTGTCGGGCCAGACCCTGCTCGACATGGGGCAGGACGACTACGCACGCGCGCAGACCGTTACGCAAAGCCGCGCCCTGATGCGGTTCCTGCTGCATTATTATTTGCAGGGTGAGCCGCTGAAAACGCGCCAGATCCTGATCGATCTGCAGTACCTTTGATTCCC
>DAIOET010000156.1:5710-8812 GCA_036746135.1 Cupriavidus sp. | reverse complement strand
AGAACGAGCAACTGGTGGATATCTCCGGGGACAAGATGGTGCTGCTGGCCGACCATCCGGTGCGCGGCGAGCCGCATGACTTCATCATCTTCAAGCGCGATCTGGTGAAGCCGAAGCAGGTCTATGCGATGGAAGACTTCCCGCTGGCCGTCAGCCCCGACAAGTCTGGCGTGACGCGCGAGGGCAAGAAGGTCACGGTGCGCATGACGTCGCAGGCTCCGGTGTTCAGCCTGCGCGAGTTCAAGCTCAAGAAGGGCGACGAGGTCACGCTGATTCTCACCAACCTCGACAAGGTCGAGGATCTGACGCACGGCTTTGCGATCCCGAAGTACAACGTCAACTTCATCGTGAACCCACAGGAAACGGCGTCGGTGTCGTTCATCGCGGACAAGCCCGGTGTGTTCTGGTGCTACTGCACGCACTTCTGCCACGCGCTGCATCTGGAAATGCGTACCCGCATGATCGTCGAAGCCTGACCCTGGCCCCTCGTCCGCGACGCGTACACGCGCGCGGACGGGCGGCGCCCCCACGCCATGTCACTCCTCTCCGTTATTCGCGCGGTCTTGGTGGCCGCGCTTTTTTTGGCCGTCCCTGCGTGGCAGCCAGCGCTGGCCGACACGGCCTACGAAGCGCACCTGCCCGCCGACCTGGCCACCGCGCCGGACCTCTGCGCGCGCGTACCGTGCAACGAGGTGTTTCCCGGCGCGGCATCGTTTTCGCAGCGCATGGGCCAACCGCCCTACGTCGAAGCCTACGGTCCGGCCGCCGCCGACGGCAAGCGGACGCGGCTGGGCTACGTCATGCTGTCGACCGATATCACGGACACGCCTGCCTATTCCGGCAAGCCCGTTGTCACGCTGATCGGGATGGACAACAGCGGCCGCTTCGTCGGCATCAAGGTGCTCAAGCATTCCGAGCCGATCCTGCTGCTGGGCATTCCGGAAACCGCGCTGCCGCGCTTCAACGCGCAGTACATCGGCAAGTCCGTCACCGACAAGATCGAGATTGGCAGTGCACGGCCCGACGAGGGCGTGCTCGGCGTCGATGCGATCTCCGGGGCGACGGTCACCGTGATCGCGCAAAACCAGGTGCTGATGACTTCGGGCGCCGCAGTGGCGCGCCAGGTGGGCATCCTGGCGCCCGTGCAACGCGCGCCAGCTCGCTACGCGGCAGCGAATCCAAAGCTCGCTTGGAAGCAACTGGTGGATCAGGGGCTGGTGAAACGGCTGCGTATCGAGCCCGAACAGGTCGGCCTGGCGAAGTCGGGCGAACCGTTCATCGACCTGTGGTTCGGCGACCTGAACCATCCGGATGTCGCGCGCAGCGTGCTGGGCGACCGTGGCTGGCAGAACCTGCATCAAAGCCTGCGTCCGAACGAGCATGCCATCTTCGTGATTCGCACGGCCGGCAAGGAGTCGTTCAAAGGCTCGGGTTTCGTGCGCGGCGGCCTCTACGACCGCGTACAGATCAGGCAGGGCGACGACACCTTCACGTTCCGCGATCTCGACTACCAGAACCTCTACGGCCTGGCGCCTGACGATGCCCCACCCTTTACGGAATCGGCAATCTTTATCGTGCGGTCGGGCGCGTTCTCCGCGGCGTGGCCGTGGAAGCTGGTGTTCCTGGGCAATCGCGTCGACCGCGCCACCGGCGCGCGCACGTTTGCGAGCTTCGATGCCGAGTACTGGCTGCCCGGCACTTTGCTCGAAGGCGGACGCCCGAAAGTCGATACCCCGCCCCCGGCATGGCTGAAGGTATGGAAGTCGCGCGCCACCGGCATCATCCTGTTCGCGGTCTTCCTGGTCGCAGTGGCCGTCGTGCATGCATTCCGCAACAAGCTCACGCGCCGTGCCACGCAGCGGAACAAGTGGCCTGTCAACGCCTTCAAGTACAGCGCGTGGGCCATCAGCATCGTGTTTGTCGGCTTTGGCGCGATGGCGCAGCCGTCGGTCACGCAGGTGCTGACGTGGGTGCATTCGCTGCTGTTCCAGTGGCGCTGGTCGCTGTTTCTGTCCGACCCGTTCCTATTCCTGTTCTGGATCTTCATCGCCGCGACCGTGCTGATCTGGGGACGCGGACTGTTCTGTGGATGGCTCTGCCCGTTCGGTTCGCTGTCCGAGGCCATGTTCCGCATCGGCCGGCTGATCGGCCTCAAGCGTTGGCAGTTCCAGCTTCCACGCAAGGTGCATGACAAGCTCAAGTGGCTCAAGTACGCGGTATTTGCGGGACTGCTTGGCGTTTCGCTTCTATCGATGGGACTGGCCGAAAAGCTGGCCGAGGTCGAACCGTTCAAGACTACCTTCCTGGTTGGCATCCAGAACCGTGCGTGGCCATTCGGGCTGTTCGTTTGCACGATTCTCGGCATCTCGCTATTCATCGAACGGCCCTACTGCAAGTATCTGTGCCCGCTCGGCGCATCGCTGGCGATCCCGAGCATGCTGCGTGTGTTCGGCATCCGCCGCAAACCCGATTGCACGCGCTGCAAGGCCTGCGCGGTAGGCTGCGGTGCGCAAGCCATCGACGCGAAAGGCCGTATCGATCCGCGCGAGTGCCTGCTGTGTCTGGATTGCATGGTGCTCTACACCGATGCCCATGCCTGTCCGC
Organism: Cupriavidus sp.; assembly: GCA_036746135.1. Classification (GTDB taxonomy): domain Bacteria; phylum Pseudomonadota; class Gammaproteobacteria; order Burkholderiales; family Burkholderiaceae; genus Cupriavidus. Next base: position 6,208 of record DAIOET010000156.1, on the reverse strand, counting down.
CACTGGCCAAGGAACGCAAGCGGCGTGAACGCGATGGCCTGCCGATCACGCCAATCGGCCGCGACGGGTACTACATCCCGATCGTGCCCGTCTCCGATGCCGCAACCGGCGGGCAGGATTCGGCATGATCGATGGCATCAGACTCTGGCTGCTCGGGCTCGCGCTTGGCACAGGCGCGGCCTGCGCAGCCGTGGTCGACGTGCACCCCGGACAATCGATACAGCAAGCCATCGACGCCGCGCGCGATGGCGACGAGATCCGTATCGCACAAGGCAGCTACGAAGGGAATCTGCGAATCGGCAAACCGCTGACCTTGCGCGGCATCGGCCGCCCCACCATCGCCGGTGAATTGCGCGGCAATACGATCACGGTCGCCGCGCCCGACGTCACGATCGATGGTCTGATCGTGCGCGATTCCGGCGACAGCCTGAAGAACCAGGACGCCGGCATCTACCTGATGCCCGGCGCGCATCGCGCCGCGATCACGGGCTGCGAGCT
>DAIOET010000156.1:0-5610 GCA_036746135.1 Cupriavidus sp. | reverse complement strand
TACAACCTATGGGAAGGCAACGACAGCTATCGGAACCGGGGCGGACTGGCTCTGATGGAAGTGCGTGACCAGACCGTGCGCAACAACCGCACCTGGGGCAATGCCGATCACGGCATCATGCTGCGCACGGTGCAGGACGCCGTGGTCGAACACAATATCGTGGCGGACAACGCGCGCGGCTTTTTCATCTACGACGCCGAGTACGTGACGCTGCGTGGCAATCTCGTCATCGATAACCGCGTTGGCGTGCATCTGTCCGCCGGTTCCACGCGCAACGTCGTGCAGCGCAACGATTTCATCGGCAACCGGGAACAGGTGCGCTATGTCGGCGCGCGCGATGAACCGTGGGGCGATGCCGCCGGCAAGCCGGGCGGCAATCACTGGAGCAACTACCTGGGCTGGGATCGCAATGGCGACGGCATCGGCGATGTTCCGTACGAAGCCAACGATGTCGTCGACCGCCTGACCTGGCGGCATCCGGCCGTCAAGCTGCTGTTCGCCAGCCCCGCCGTGCAAGCCATGCGTGTGGTGTCCAGACAGTTTCCGGTCATGCGCGTGCCCGGCGTGGTGGACGCCGCGCCGCGCATGACGCCCGATCATCCGCAATGGAGCCAATGGCGTGAGCGACCCTGAAGAATCCGGTGCAACCGTCGTGTTGCGCGATGTGGCCCGGCACTACGGCGCCGTGCGTGCCGTGGACGGTGTCAGCCTGCGGATGCACGCAGGCGAGATGTTCGGCCTGATCGGCCATAACGGCGCGGGCAAGAGCACGCTGTTCAAGATGATGCTTGGCCTTGTGCCCGCCTCGCGCGGCACCATCGAGATCGACGGTGCCGCCGTCGGCACCGCGGCATTCCGCGCGGCGCGCCGGCGCATCGGCTATCTGCCCGAGAACCTGGTGCTTTACGACAACCTCAGCGGGCTGGAAACGCTGCGCTTCTTCGCTCGCCTGAAGGGCGTGGAGGCGCGCGACTGCCCCGCCCTGCTGGAGCGATTCGGGCTGACGCATGCGGCCAATCGCCCGGTACGCGAATACTCGAAGGGTATGCGGCAGCGGCTCGGCTTTGCGCAGGCGTTGCTCGGCTCGCCACGTGTGCTGTTTCTCGATGAACCGAGCAATGGCCTGGACCCGCTGGCACTGCGCGACGTTCACGCAATCCTGCGCGAGCAGAAGCAGGCGGGCGTGACCATCGTCATCACCTCGCACATCCTCAGCGAACTGCAGGAACGTGTGGATCGGCTGGCACTGCTGGCGAATGGCAAGGTACAGGCGCTCGGCTCGGTCAGTGCCCTGCGCGCGCGCCACCGATTGCCGCTGCGGATACGCGTGCGCATCGTTCCCGGCACGCTGCCCGTGATCCGGCGCAGGCTGGAGGCGCTGCCCGAGGTGCAATTGCATGGCGCCGAGCTGGACTTCCAGCTCACGTGCCCGCGCGAGACCAAGATGACGTTGGTCGGGCTGCTGGCCGATTGCGTGGATGACCTGCGCATCGACGAGCCGACGCTCGAGGATGTGTTCTTTGGTGCGGAGGCCAGCCATGCCGTGCATTGAATGGCGCCAGATCGCCGCGGTGGCGAACAAGGAGTTCCGAGACCGCCTGCGCAACCGTTGGGTCGTGGCCATCGCGCTGGTGTTCGCGGCATTCTCGCTGGTCATCGGCTATTTTGGCGGCGCCCAGCAGGGTGAGATCGGCATGCGCTCGGCGGCATTCGTGATCGCCAGCCTGGTCAGTCTGGCGATCTATCTGATTCCGATGATCGCGCTGTTGCTCGGCTTCGACGCCATCGTCGGCGAGCGAGAGCGCGGATCGCTGGACTTGCTGCTGGCCTACCCCCTGACGCGGCTGGAATTGCTGCTGGGCAAGTACCTTGGCCTGGCGGCGGCGCTGACGCTGTCGACACTTGCAGGTTTTGCCACGGTTGGGATGCTGCTGTTTGCAAGTTTTGGGGCCGGCATGGTCGAACAGTTTCTGCGCTTTGTTGGCAGCGCGGTGCTGCTGGGGCTGGCCTTCCTGAGCATTGCCGTGCTGCTGTCGGTGATCGCGCGCGACCGTGCGCGTGCCTCCGGCCTGGCGGTCGCGCTCTGGCTGTTCTTCGTGCTGGTGTTCGACCTGTTGCTGCTGGGCATGCTGGTTGCCACGGGCGGCCAGTTCGGTGACGCCGCCATGACGACGGTGCTGCTGCTGAATCCTGCCGACCTGTTCCGCATCCTCAACGTGTTTTCGCTGGATGCCGTACGCGATCTGTACGGCCTGTCCAGCGTCGTTCCGCCCGTCCTGGCAAACCCGTGGGCGCTGGGCAGCGCCATGCTGGCGTGGATTGCCGCGCCGCTGATACTTGCCATCTGGAGATTCCGGACATGAATCCGACTCGTCTGACTCGCCGCCACGTTCTGATCGGCATCGGCCTGCTCTCTGCGCAAGGCATATTGGCCGCGTGCTCGCGCACTGCGTCCGTCGCCATCACACCGGCCGACTTCGATCCAGCCACGACCTGCGATCTGGACGGCATGCTGCTGGGCGACTATCCGGGCCCGAAGGCGCAGATTTTCTTCGGCGATCAAACGCGGCCAGTCTGGTACTGCGACACCGTGGAGATGTTCAGCACGTTGCTGCGGCCGGAACAGGTTCGCAAGGTCACGGCCGTGTTCACGCAGGACATGGACCTGGCCGAATGGGACAAGCCGCGCGGGCACTGGTTCGATGCCCGCAAGGGCTTCTACGTGATCGGCAGCAGACGCCGTGGGTCGATGGGGCCGACGATCGCCGGCTTCGAAAAGGAAGACGCGGCGCGGAAGTTTGCCTCCACTTACGGCGGAAAGGTGCTGCGCTTTGCCGATGTGACGCCGGACATGGTCGATCTGAGCGGCGGCGCCATGCACGACCATCGGATGTAACCAAGCCCGCAACCGCATCTGCAACAGGGCTAATACGCCAATGCCTGGCGCGTGCTAACTTGCGGCCTTTCCGCACGTGCGTCCAAGCGGACGCCAGCATGCAACAGGAGGCCGTCATGCAAATCGCTTTTCTCGGACTCGGCACGATGGGACTGCCGATGGCCGCAAACCTGATCAAGGCCGGCCATCCGGTACGTGCCTGGAACCGGTCGCCGTCGCCAGTCGCTCGACTGGTCGAACTCGGCGCCCACGGCGCCGCCACTCCCAGCGAAGCCGCTCAAGGCGCCGACGTGCTGATCACGATGCTGGCCGATGACACCGCCACGCGCGACACCGTCATCGGCGGCCAGGTACTCGATGCGCTCGCCGCCGGCGCGATCCACATCAACATGGGCACCGTGTCGGTCGCGCTGGCCCGCGAACTGGCCGCCGTGCACGAGGCACGCGGCATCGCCTACATCGCGGCACCGGTACTGGGGCGCGTCAACGTGGCAGAGGCCGGCCAGCTGAACATCCTCGCCGCTGGCGATGCAAAAGCATTGGTTACGGTCCAGCCGCTGTTCGATGTATTGGGCCAGAAGACCTGGATCTTTGGCGCGAAGCCGGAACAGGCCAACGCGGTGAAGCTCGGCGTGAACTTCATGATCGGCGCGGCAATCGGCGCGATGAGCGAGGGCGCGGCGCTGGCGCAAGGCTACGACGTCGATCCCGCCGCATTCCTGGATCTGGTGACCTCCACCGTGTTCGCCGCGCCGGTCTACAAGATCTACGGCGGTGCCATCGCTGAAAACCGCTTCGAGCCAGCCGGGTTCAAGCTGGCGCTGGGCGGCAAGGATGTGCGCCTGGCATTGGAGGCGGGAGAACAGGCAAATGTGCCAATGACACTGGCCAGCACCCTGCGCGATGCGCATATCGAAGCGATTGCGCACGGGGACGGACAGAAGGACTGGGCCGCGCTGGCAGTAACGGCGCGGCGGCGGGCCGGGCGAAACTGACGAAAAAGCGGGCGGCGCGGATGAGGCTGGTTTCGTGTTCGCCGTTCCCGCGGGTCTTAGTTGCCCGCCGCTCATCCATGTATCTGCCAGTCGATCCATGCACCCACTAGGGCGTAGCACACCAGCCAGCCAAGGAGGCCTGCCGCACAGAGGCCCAACGAACGCCATCGGCGAGTGTCCCCCTCGATGAAAGCCCATAGAACCAGCATCAAGGCCGCGCCAAGCAGAAGGAGTGCCACACCAGCGGCCAAGGCCAGATAGACGACCGGCGAGCCAGTATAGAGGTCGTCGGCCTTGACGGGTGTAGCGATGGTCACGAGCAGGTAGAGCAGGCCGTCGATCGCCAGCAGCCAACTCAGCCAGCGCACGATACCGGCCAAAGTGGGGCGCGGTTTCCATTTCATCGCAACCCTTCCGTCGCCAGTCTGTCGGCCAGCGCTGCCCAACGCCGCGGGCTATCAGGTACTACGTGCGCGTAGTAGAAGTGGCCCTCCCCTTTTCCAGCCACCATCTGTTTGCCCAGCAGCGCGGCATTTGCGGCCAATTCCACCCACGGCATTCCTGCATAGATCGGATCGTGGTGTTCCGCCAGGTCAATCACAACAAGTTTGCGGATATTTCCGTGTGTGCGCAGCTCAGAAAGGAACGTGTTCGAGATGGGCGACCCGATCAGCACGAGGTGGTCAATAACATGACCCATCTGCGCGTAGTACCAGGCCGTCTGAGCCGCAAGCAGTGAGCCGTAGCTGTAGCCCACCAGATTGAACTGCGGTGCCTCCCCTGTCATGCCACTGGTAATGGTCCATTCGTCATTGTCTCGATACCGAAGAACTAGGCCAGACCGGATAGCGTCAATGATCGTTCCTGCGGGTTTTAGCTTGTCCGATAGTGAGGCAGCGGCCGAATTGGTCAGGCCCGCAAAGCTGTGCTGTATTCCTGCGCGTTTGAATGCGGCCAATTGCGGCTGCACATAGCCTCCGTCCAAACCCGCCCCTCCCCAATACAGCGTGCCGCGCGGCCTCAGCAGATACACCTTGACCGGGGCCCGGTCCTCGACCGGAGTGAGCCGAACCTTTACCGTCTTGATCGGCTGCATCAGACGCCCTCCCCAAAGATTTCAAGTGTCATTGTGCCCGGGCTATCGCTCGCCACCCGATCGGTCATGCCGTTATTGTCCGTGCGGCCGTCGAATGTCCCAGCGTCGCCGGTGAGCCGATACCGTGTGCGAGCCAATGGCTTGCCGGTGGCCTCGTCGACGAGTTGTACCTGTTGGTCATACCTTTGCGCTGCAGCCAAGGTATGGGGCGCTTGTTCCGGTGTCGCGCTGCTTGCCGTGGAAGTGCCGCTGCTGGATTGCAGGAATATCCCCGGATTGCTGCCCCGGAGAACGCGGTTCTTCTGGCACGGGCACATCACCAGGTCACCTTCGACGACCACCTTACGGCCCAGCTCTGACATACCCTCGCCGCTGCCGTAAATCTGATGGGAGCCTTTGCAGTTACCGCACGTCGCGTAGTCACCATGCAAGGCAACGCGCCTGTTCTCATCGAATATCGTTGAGGAATGGGCGATGATGACCCCGCGCGTGGTGGTCGGATCGCCGTTGCAGACCGCAGCCTTAGGCATCGCTACCTTCCTTCCTCTTTTCCACGACTTCGCGGTGCAACCTCCAGGCGGAATCAAACAGCCCCGGCACGGACTCGCCTTTCCGTACCTTGA
>DAIOET010000155.1:0-8935 GCA_036746135.1 Cupriavidus sp. | reverse complement strand
ATCACCAGCAGCTTCACGGGTTCGTCACTGATCACCGTGAACACATGCATGGCATCGGCCGGAAAAAAGCAGCAGTCGCCCGGCCCCAGTTCCCTGGACTCGCCATTGACCTCGGCCCGCGCGCGCCCTTCCAGCACATAGCAGACCTGCTCGATGCCGGGATGTGCATGCGGCAAGGCACCCTTGCCGCGCTCGATGGTGCCGTGGATCACTTCCAGCTGCGTGGCGCCAACGTTCTCGCGGCCGATGATGCGGCGGTTCAACGTCCCGACGTGGTTGGCCGGGTGATAGCCGGCCACATCTTCAGTGCGGACGAAATAGGTGGGAGCCGCCTTGCCGGCGGAGGGTGCTGTCATGGGTGGGCTGTCTCCAACATGGATGCCGTGCCAAATGGCCAGCATTCTGTTTTCATGGTTGTGAAACAGATTTTATGCCCATGAAATAGAGAGTCAACTAGGGGTTGCTACCGATGGCCGGAGATTCCGGGATGCTGACCCCGCCGCGCACCAGATTCAAAAAAGAAACGCGGCAACCCGCGCCACACCCGCAAAGGCTTGCTGCGCCTGGCTGAAGCCCGTGAACTGCCCCCGGAACAGCGCCAGCATCGTCTTGAAGCCGGTCCAGGGATTCCGCAGGCAGCGGCAAACCTGCTCGCTTCGCGCCACGCCCGACACACACCACGCGCAGAAGTGCTCGCAATTGTTGGTCAGCAACCGGTACCGGTCTTCGCCCAGGCGGGACTTGGCACGTTCAACCACTTCCCTGGCGCCATAGACGGCATTCGGTTCGGACTGAACGCTGACACCCACGCCCGCCGCAAAGCAGCGCAGCGAGATGTACTCGACGGGCCGGCGCGCCGCCGCGCGATCGAAACCGCCGTAGTGGATGACCTGCCCGTTTCCCACATAAATGCCGTGGTGCACGTAACCGTCCCGTTCACTGACGAGATGCGCGCCGATTGCGATGGTGCTGACCACGGCATCCAGCGCGGAACAGGCGGCAAGCCGATCGAGATAGAGAGTGTTCATGGTGTGCCGCCCATTCCTGCAATGTGAATCACCGAAACCCGATCCGCGCACCGTAGCGAAGGCAAAAGCCTCTCCCCCCAAGGGCATTTGCTGCCTTGGCAACGATGGGTACTGCGTCAGGATTGTCTGCGCCGCCAACACCGATCACGGCGGCCTTGATGGAATGGTAGGAATGCGGCGGACCGGGGGCCATTCTACGGAGGCGTTGCCCGGGTCGTGCATTGGCGTTGGCAGGTAATACCTGGGTATGCGGTGCCGTAAACCGCGGCAGACCCAAGTCTCGAAGCCGCCACGGCCGGCTGGGTATGCGATGGCCCCCGAGATCCTGCCGCGTCAGATTAGCGACTCCTAAACGCCGATCAACATCACACTGTAAGCCTCGCAATAAACTCAATCCGGTAGACCCTAGCCGCCCCCTCGATGTCTCCAGGAGCACCATCATGCCCACCATGCGAGCAGCCGTCTTCGAATCCCCGGGAAAGATCACCCTCCGGGAAAAGCCCATTCCCAACGTAGGCCCCAGCGACGCCCTCGTCCGCATCACCACCACCACGATCTGCGGCACCGACGTTCACATCCTCAAAGGCGAGTACCCGGTACAGCCCGGACTGACCATCGGCCACGAACCGGTCGGTGTCATCGAAAAGCTCGGCAGCAACGTCACCGGATACCGCGAAGGCCAGCGCGTCATTGCCGGCGCGATCTGCCCGAGCTTTCACTCCTATGCCTGCCAGGACGGCTGCTCATCGCAGGATGGGCAGGCCCACGGGCACGGCTACAAGCCACTCGGTGGCTGGCGGTTTGGCAACACCATCGACGGCACACAGGCCGAATACGTGCTGGTGCCCGATGCACAGGCCAATCTCGCCCCAATACCGGATAGCCTGACCGACGAGCAGGTGCTGATGTGCCCCGACATCATGTCAACCGGCTTTGCAGGTGCCGAGCAAGCCAACATCAAGATCGGCGATATTGTCGCGGTATTTGCGCAAGGCCCCATCGGCCTTTGTGCGACGGCGGGCGCGCGCTTGCGTGGCGCCGCGCGCATCATCGTCATCGACGGTCTCGATGAGCGGCTGGCCATCGCGCGTCAGATGGGCGCCGATGCCACGATCAACTTCCGCAAGACCGATGTCGTCGATGAAATCCTTCGCCTGACCGGCGGGCGTGGCGTGGATTCATCCATCGAGGCGCTGGGTACGCAGGCCACTTTCGAAGCGGCGTTGCGTGTGCTCAAGCCGGGCGGCACGCTATCGAGCCTGGGCGTGTACTCGACAGACCTGCACATTCCGCTCGGCCCGTTCGCCGCCGGGCTTGGCGACCATCGGATCATCACTTCGCTGTGCCCTGGCGGAAAAGAGCGCATGCGCAGGCTGATGAACGTGATCGAGACCCAGCGCATCGACCTGGCGCCACTGGTCACGCATCACTACAAGCTCGACGATATCGAAGCCGCGTATGACCTGTTTGCCAATCAGCGCGATGGGGTGCTCAAGGTGGCCATCACGCCGTGAGGCGCCACGGCAATGCCCGCCCGTCCGCGCCGGACGGGCATGACGCCCACCCCGAAAGTCCATACGAATCAATACCTTCCCCGTCCATCCGGCGGGGCTTGCCGCCGCCCGCCGGGCACCGCCCCTAAATAATCCCCCGCCCCTTTCGTCCAACAGAGTGATGGCCGCCGAAGCGCGCGGCCCCAGCCACTCCGTACCGAAAGGGAGCCTTTCATGAGTTTCGACCGCGACGACGCCACGTTCCTGGTTCTCGTCAATCACGAAGAGCAGTATTCGATCTGGCCTGACTACAAGCCCGTGCCGGGCGGCTGGCGATCGGCGGGCTTCAGCGGCGGCAAGCAGGCCTGCCTGGACCACATCGAGCGCACCTGGACGGACATGCGTCCGCTGAGCCTGCGCCGGTTCATGGAGGAGCAAACGCGGGCGGACGGCTGATCATGGCCGCGTTGCAACTGTTCTGCCTGCCCTACGCCGGAGCCAGTGCCACCGCCTATCTGCGCTGGCGGCGTCTGCTGCCTGCCGATATCTCGCTGGTTCCGCTGGAGCCACCGGGCCGGGGCGCGCGCCTGGATGAGCCGTTGTTGCGGGATTTCGAGTCGCTCGCCGGCGAGATGGCAGACCAGTTGCGCCGCCATCGCGCCCGAACAGCCTGCCCGTTTGCGATCTTCGGCCACAGCATGGGTGGTCTGCTTGGCTGGCGTCTTTGCCAACTGCTGCGCGAGTCGGGCCAACCGTTGCCGCAGCATCTGGTCGTCTCCGGCTGTGCGGCCCCCTCGCGCCGCGATCCGCAACGGCTGGCTGCCTTGCGTGGCGACGCCGCGCTGAGCGCCGACCTGCGCAAGCACGGCGGCACGCCCGAAGCGGTGTTTGCCGACGCCGAACTGCTGCGCCTGACGCTCGACGTGCTCGACGCCGATTATCGGGTGTGCGAAACGTTCCGGCGCTCCGCCACCGCCACGCCCATGCCCGTGCCGCTACACGTGTTCGCCGGGCACGACGACCCGATCGCACCGGCCGACCTCCATGCCTGGGGCATCGAAACCAGCGCGGGCCACACGCTCGACTGGTTCGCTGGCGGGCATTTCTTCCTCCACGACAGCCAGGCCGATGTGGTGAGCCGGCTGGCCGCGTGCCTGGGATTTCCCTCCGCTTCCCCCGTGCTCGCCCCTGCCTGAGCGCGGGCACCACGCATCGTCCAACGCCAACCGCCTTCCTGGAAAGCCGACTCCATGCAGTCCGATCCGAACGTACCGGCCACGCTGGTGGCCCATCTCGACCATCTGGCCGCGCACCGCGCCGGCGACACCGCGCTGATCATCATCGACGCCGGTGGCGAGACCCGCTACGACTACGCCGCACTGCACGCCCGCGTGCGCGCCCTGGCCGCCCACCTGACCACGCGCGCCGCACCCGGCGAGCGCGCATTGCTGCTGATGGATAGCGGCATCGACTACGTGACGGCGTTCTTCGCCTGCCTGTACGCCGGCCTGACCGCCGTGCCGGCCTTCGAGCCCGGTGCCGTGCGTTCCGCCCAGGTGGCACGCCTGCGCGCCATCGCAGGCGACGCGGAACCGGCGCTAATGATCACCACTGCCGCGCAGGCATCCACCCAGGCGGAAGCGCTCGCCGCCATCGCCCCGCAGGCCACAATCGTGCTGGCCGATGCAGCGCCCGCGCCGATACCGCAAGACTGGCAGCCCTATCCCGCCGATGCCAGCACGCTGGCCTTCCTGCAATACACGTCGGGTTCCACCGCCACGCCCAAGGGCGTGATGGTGAGCCACGGCAACGTCATGGCGAATGAGCTGGCCATCGCCGCCGGCATGGACATCAAGGCAGGCGACGTGATTGCCACGTGGCTGCCGCTCTATCACGACATGGGCCTGATCGGCGGACTGCTGCAGCCCGTCTACACGGGCGTGCCGGTGGTGATGATGTCGCCCCAGTACTTTCTGGAGCGTCCCGTCCGATGGCTGCAGGCAATCAGCCGGCACCGGGCCACGGTGTCGGGCGGCCCCGACTTCGCGTTCCGCCTTTGCGTGGAGCGTGTGCGCGACAGCAACCTGGATGGGCTGGACCTGTCGAGCTGGGCGGTCGCCTACTCCGGTGCCGAACCGGTGCGGGCCGATACGCTGCGCGCCTTTGTTGACCGCTTTGCAGCAGCGGGTTTCCGCCCGCAGGCCCTGTATCCATGCTACGGCCTGGCCGAAGCAACGCTGTTCGTCACCGGCGGCAAGCGCGGCGACGGCATGGTCAGCACGACGTTCGACGCGAGCGCGCTGGCTCAGGGCCGTGGCGAACCCGTTCAAGCGGGCATGGAACTCGTCGCCTGCGGATTCCCACGCACCGGGCACTCGATCCGCATCGCCGGTGCCGACGGCCGTGCGCTGCGGGACGGCAGCGTCGGCGAGATCGAAGTCGCGGGTCCCAGCGTCACGCATGGCTACTGGCGCAATACGGAGGCCACGGCCGCGACGTTTGGCGCCAGCGCCGAAGGCTGGCTGCGCACTGGCGACCTCGGTCTGCTGCGCGACGGGCAACTCTATATCGCGGGCCGGCGCAAGGATCTGATCATCGTGCGCGGGCAGAACCTGTATCCGCAGGATATCGAGCGCGCCGTGGAGGACCACGTTCCCGCCGCCCGCCGTGGCCGCGTGGCAGCATTCCCCGTGCAGACTCCCGATGGCGAAGCGATCGGCGTTGCAGCGGAAATCTCGCGCCCGGACCAGAAACGCATTGGCCATGTCGCGCTGATGCAGGCAATGGCGGAAGCAGTCGGCAACGCCTGCGGCGAATCGCTCGCCGTGGCGCTGTTGCTGAATCCCGGCGGCCTGCCGAAGACGACCAGCGGCAAGCTGCAACGCAGCGCCTGCCGCCAGGGCTGGCTCGAAGATACGCTGGACGCTTGCGCCATCTGGGCGCATGGCGCGTTCACACGCGGCGGCACGTCGGCCAATGGCGCCATCCCGGACGCGGCGGAAGCCCCGCGCGGCGCCACCGAGATCGCACTGGCCACGCTCTGGCAGGAACTGCTCGGCACGGCGCCGGCCGATCGGCACGCCCACTTCTTCGCCAGTGGCGGCAGTTCACTGACGGCGGCACGCCTGGTGGCGCGCTTGCGCGAGCAATATGGCGCCGACATCCCGTTGCGGCTGCTGTTCGAGCATCCGACGCTGGCCGCGTGCGCCACCGCGCTCGATCAGCATCAGGGCAAGGCAGCCACCCTGCCGATGCAGCCGGTGCCGCGCGCCGCGCAGATGCCGCTGGCACCCGCACAGCAACGGCTTTGGCTGACGGACCGCATTGCCGACCCGGCGGACCGATGGACCTACAACATGGCCGGTGGCCTGCGCCTGACGGGTGCGCTCGATGCCCAGGCCCTGCAATCCAGCCTCGATGCGCTGGTGGCCCGCCACGAAATCCTGCGCACCGGCTATCCCGGCGATGCCAACGGCGCGCCTTACGCGCGCATCATGCCCGCCCTCTCCATCGATCTCCCCGTCAGCGATCTGTCCGCGCTGAGCCACGCCCGGCGCGATCCGGCGTTGCAAGAGCTGGCCGAGAATCAGGCGCGCGAACCATTCGATCTGGCGCATCCTCCGCTGCTGCGCGCGCGACTGGTGCGACTGGCCGAGGACGACCACGCGCTGCTGATCACGCTGCACCATATCGTGGGCGATGGCTGGTCGATCGGCGTTCTGCTCGATTCGCTCGCCGCGGCGTACAACGCGGCACGCTCCGGTGCGGCGGCCGCGCTGGAACCTTTGCCGATCCAGTACGCCGATTACGCGGCCCATCAACAGACCGAATCTCACGGGCCGCAAGACCAGGCGGACGTCGAGTTCTGGCGCACGGCACTGCAGGGCGCGCCGCGTCTGCCCACATTGCCCACGCCCAACCGGCGCCCACCGGTAGCGTCGTCGGAAGGGGCCGCCTGTCATAGCGAGCTGCCCACCGCGCTGCTGGCCCAGGCCGACGCGCTAGCCCATGCACATGGCGCCACACGCTACATGGTGCTGCTGGCGGCGTTCCACTTGCTGCTGCATCGCCTGAGCCATGCGGAAGACCAGCTCGTCGGCATCGACGTGGCCGGCCGCACGCGCCGCGAACTCGAAGCGCTGATCGGCTTTTTCGTCAACGTCCTGCCGCTGCGTGCCCGCCCGCACGCAGATCTGCGCTTCACCGATCTGCTCGACCAGGTGCGTGCGCAGACGCTGGCCGCCTTCGACCATCAGTCACTACCGTTCGAGCGCATCGTCGAGGCCGCCGGCGTGCCACGCGAACGCGCATGGCATCCGCTGGTGCAGGTGCTGTTCGTGCTCCAGAACACACCGGCCGACACCCGCCGCTTCGATGGCTTGCAGGCCCATCGCCTGCCCACGCCCGTGCATGCGGCCAAGTTCGATCTGGCCGTGTTTCTCGATCCGTGCCCCAACGGCCTGCGTGCCGAATGGGTCTATGCCACGGCGCTGTTTCCGCGCGCCACGGTGCAGCGCATTGCCGACGCCTTTGGCGCGGTGCTGACGCAGGCCGTGGCCAATCCCGCCCGACTGCTGTCCGGCTTCGATGTGCCGGCCGGCCTTTGCGAACCCGCTACCGACAAGCCCGCCATGACCTCCAGCCAAGTGTCCAGCCCCAGCAAACTCGACAAACTTGCCAGGCTCGGCAAGCTCGCCCGACAACCACAACGGCCGGCGGAGCCTGCAGCGCCAGCCGCATCGCTGGTGCGCAGCTCGTTCCTGTCGCCGGGCCAGACCTTCCCCATCGTGATCGAACCTGCCGTCGCGGACCTCGACCCCGTGGCGTGGGCGCTGGCCCATCGCCAGGACATCGAAGCCACGCTCTGCCGCCACGGCGGCATTCTGCTGCGCGGCTTCGGGCTGCGCACGCCACAGGAATTCGAAGCCTTCGCCGAATCGATCGAACCGGGACTCTATGGCGCGTACGGCGATTTGCCCAAGAAGGAAGGCGGCCGCAACACGTATCGCTCCACGCCCTACCCGGAGCGCGAAATGATCCTCTATCACAACGAAAGTGCGCACCTGTCGCGCTGGCCGCGCAAGCAGTGGTTCTTCTGCGAGCTGCCGTCGCCGGTTGGCGGCGCCACGCCGATCGTCGACTGCCGGGAGATGTACCGTCGCCTGCCGGCGGACCTGGCCGCGCAGTTCGAAACCAAGGGCCTGCGCTACGTGCGCACGTTCAACGACAAGCTCGACGTGAGCTGGCGCGACTTCTTCAAGACCGACTCGCGTGACGAGGTAGAAGCCCGGTTGCGGGCTTCCGGCACCGACTTCACGTGGCTGGACGAAGACACGCTGCAGACGCGCGAGCTGTGCCCTGCGGTAATCGCCCATCCCGTGACCGGCGAGCGCAGCTTCTTCAATCAGGTGCAGCTCCACCACACGGCCTGCCTGGACCCCGAGGTGCGGCGCGACCTGCTGGACATCGTCGGCCCGCAACGGATGCCCCGCCAGGTAACGTTTGGCGATGGCAGCCCGATCAGCGACGATGTGATGGCGCTGATCGGCGCACTCTACGAGGCCTGCGCCGTGCGCTTCAGCTGGCGCCAGGGCGACATCGTGATGCTCGACAACATGCTGGCCGCGCACGCGCGTGACCCGTTCGAGGGGCCGCGCAAGATTGTCGTGGCAATGGGCGACATGTTCGAGCGCAAGGACCTGCCGCCGCTCGATGCGCCCGCCGTCCAGCCGGACACGGCCACGGTGGAGGGCTGATCGATGAACGCGATCACCAATACCATCGACGCCCTGTCCGCCCACGCCCAGGCACTCGGCCGCGAGCAACGCGCGCTGGAAGCGCATGCCGAGGCATCGGTCACGCTATCCGCCATGCTCGAAGGCCCGCTCGACACGCCGCGCCTGCAACGCGCGCTGTCCCGCGTCGCCGGGCGCCATCCCGCCACCGGCCTGGCATTCGGCCGCGTGGACGGCCTGCGCGGATTGCGCCAACAGTTTGCCGGCATCGCCCCCGTCTGGATCGACGCGACGGAAATGGCAGCCGCCGACGGGCCTGCGTTGCACGCCCGCGTGCAGATACTGGACCCCAACCGCGCACGCCTGACGCTGGCTGGCAGTGCGCTTGCCATCGATGGCCCGAGCCTGGTCACGCTGATGCGCGAACTGGCGCAGGCCTATGCCAGCGATGCCGCACCGGCGGGCGAAGCGCCGCTGTCCTATTCCGATTACCTCGACTGGACCGCCGACCTGGCGCAGGACAATGCGGACGCAGGCCGCGACTACTGGCAGGCGGTGCGCGACCAGCAATCCGGCATCGATGCGGCACGTCTGCCGTGGCGCCAGCACGCTACGCCCTCGGCTTCGCCGCAGGCACTTGCCGCCGATCTGCGCGATACCGAAGCCGCCGCCATCGCGG
>DAIOET010000154.1:0-9004 GCA_036746135.1 Cupriavidus sp. | reverse complement strand
ACAAGGAAACCGGCCTGCTGTTCGTGGACCGTTTCATCGGCACGGGCATGCGCTACCCGGCCAACTACGGTTTCATTCCGCAAACGCTGTCCGGTGACGGCGATCCGGTCGATGTGCTGGTTATCACCCCGTTCCCGATCCTGGCCGGCGCCGTCGTGCGCTGCCGTGCACTGGGCATGCTGAAGATGACCGACGAGTCGGGCGTGGACGCCAAGCTGGTGGCCGTTCCGGTCGACAAGCTCAGCCCGGCTACCGCCAATATCAAGGGCCTGTCCGACGTGCAGCAAAACACGCTCGACCAGATCAAGCACTTCTTTGAGAACTACAAGGCACTCGAAGCAGGCAAGTGGGTCAAGGTCGAAGGCTGGGCCGGCATCGAGGAAGCCCACAAGGAAATCACCGACGGCGTGGCGAACTTCAAGAAGTAATCGCACCGCTGCCGTTGGCCAGGAAACCCCGCCACCCGGCGGGGTTTTTTGTTGGCCGCGCTGATCCTTGGCAAGGTCGGTCCTCTGACGCCGGCGGTAAGCTTGCCTCGTTCCCCATAAATCTGGAGTTACCGATGTCTGTCCCGCAGACCGGCGTGCCCGCACAGGGCGCGGCCGTATTCGCGCGTTATGACGCGATGGCGATCGCGTTTCACTGGCTGATGTTCATCCTGATTGCCGTGGCCTACGCGGCGATCGAGTTGCGCGGCTTCACGGACAAGGGCACAGCGGCGCGCATGGTCGTCATGGAACTTCACAAGTGGACGGGCGCGCTGGTGCTGGCACTGGCCGTGCCGCGCCTGCTCTGGCGCCTGATGCGCGGCGCACCCGCACCCGAGCCGGGTCCGCGCGTGGCGCATCTGGCCAGCGCGGCCGGGCATGGGCTGCTTTATCTCTTCCTGTTCGCCCAGCCTATCCTCGGCCTGATCATGACCAACGCCGCCGGACGATTCCTGACGGTGCCCGTGCTGGGCATCGACCTGCCGCCGATCGTCGCGCCGAATCCCGAGCTGAAGGACGTTGCGAAGGAAATCCACGAGGTCCTTGGCAAGGCGTTCTACCTCGTGATCGGTCTCCATGCGATGGCCGCGCTGTTTCACCACTACATGCTGGGCGATAACACGATGCGGCGCATGCGGTGGCGCCGCTAGCCGTCACCGAGCCGCGACCACTTCAATCCGCCTGTCTGGCAAACGGATTGCGATCGTTCAGTTCGTCCAGATAGGCGTCCATGCCCTGGCGCTCCCGTTCCAGGAATCGCTCTACGGCATCGGCAAACGCCGGGTGCGCGAGCCAATGCGCCGAGCGCGTGGCAACTGGCAGGAAGCCGCGCGCCATCTTGTGCTCGCCCTGTGCGCCGCCTTCGAAGGTGCCGATGCCCTCGGCGATGCAGAATTCCAGCGGCTGGTAGTAGGCGGTTTCGAAATGCAGGCAGGGGTGATGCTCCAGGGCGCCCCAATAGCGGCCATAAAGCGTGCTGACGGCGGGGTCGGCATCGTAGACCAGCAGTGAGCTGGCGATGTCGCGGCCTTCGCGCGTGGCGATCACGAGCAGCAGGTTTTCGGGCATCGCCTCGCCGATGCGGCGGAAGAAGTCGAGGTTCAGGTAGGGCGAGGAATGATGCTCGCGGTACGTCTGCCGATAGCAGCGGTTGAAGAACTTCCATGCATCGTCGTCGATGTCCGCGCCCTTCAACTGGCGGAACGTGATGCCTGCTTCGGCAACGCGCCGGCGTTCGGCGCGGATATTCTTGCGCTTCTTCTGCGACATCGTGGCCAGGAACGCTTCGAAATGCTCGTAGCCGGGGTTGGTCCAGTGGAACTGCACGCCGTGGCGCATCATCATGCCGGCCTCTTCCATCAGGTCGGCCTCGTGGTCAGACGGAAACAGGATGTGCAGCGACGACAGCTGGCTTTCCTCGGCCATCGCCAGTGCGAAACGGAGCAAGACATGGCGGGCCAGGTCATCTTCAGCGAGCAGCCGTGCGCCACGCACCGGGGTGAATGGCACGGCCGCAAGCCACTTGGGATAGTAATCAAGCCCGTGCTGGCGATAGGCGTCCGCCCAGGCCCAGTCGAACACGTACTCGCCATAGGAGTGCGACTTGGCATAGAGCGGCATGGCCGCCGCCAGACGGTCGCGCCCCGGGCCATTGCCGTCGGGCACCCAGAGCGTCAGGAAGCGCGGCGACCAGCCGGATTCGTCGGTGGCGCTGCCGCTGGCGTGCATCGCATGCAGGAACGCGTGGCGCAGGAACGGCGTGGGTTCGGGCTGGGCGGCGAGTAGCGCGTCCCAGTCGGCGGCATCGATCTCGGCGAGGTCCAGCACGATGTCCGTGCGGTATTGGGGACGCGGGTCACTCATAAACGGGTTGGCGTAGGTGCCGGCCGAGTCTACCGGAATTGAATTTGTGCTGCAGGCGTTGTCAGCGCGACGACGGGCGACGGCGTGCGGCAGGGCGTCGTAGAATGCGCATATCCGTTTTTCGATGTCCACTCCCCCGACGTTCCTTCCCGGTACGGGCCCAGACATGACGCACCCCTTCCACAATCTCTATTCCCACGGCTTTGCGCGCGTGGCCGTTGGCGTGCCCGAGTGCCGCGTGGCCGATCCCGCCTTCAACGCCGAACAAACCATTGCGCTGGCACGCCAGGCTGCCGACGGCGGCGCGGTGCTGGTGGCTTTTCCAGAACTTGGCCTGCCGGCCTACACCTGCGACGATCTGTTTCATCAGCGCGCGCTACTGCGCGAATGCGAGTTGGCGCTGCAGCGGATCGTCGAGGCATCGGCGGGCATCCGTGCCGCGATGATCGTCGGCATGCCGGTGCTGGTGGAACACCAGCTATTCAATTGCGCGGTAGTGGTGGCCAATGGCACCGTGCAGGGCGTGGTGCCGAAGACCTACCTGCCGAACTACTGGGAGTTCTACGAGGCTCGCCAGTTCAGCAGCGCCGATTGCGCGGCCGTCGATACGGTCTCGTTGCTGGGTGCCGAAGTGCCTTTTGGCGCGAACCTGCTGTTCGATATCGAGAACATTCCGTTCTTCCGATTCCACGCGGAAATCTGCGAAGACGTCTGGGTGCCGATTCCGCCGTCGTCGTTTGCGGCGCTGGCCGGTGCGACGGTGCTGGTGAACCTGTCGGCGTCGAACATCGTGATCGGCAAGTCTGGCTACCGGCATCAGCTCGTGTCCCAGCAGTCGGCCCGTTGCCTGGCCGCGTACCTGTACACGTCCGCCGGCAAGGGGGAATCCACCACCGACCTGGCCTGGGACGGTCAGGCGCTGATCTATGAAAACGGCGAGCTGCTGGGCGAATCCGAGCGGTTTGCCGATGCATCGCACCTGCTCTTTGCCGATGTCGACCTGGAGCGGCTGTCGCGCGAACGCATGCACCAGACGTCGTTCGGGCAGTCGGTGCGCCGTCACAAGGACGAAGTCGAGAAATTCGACGTGGTGGCGTTCCATATGGAATTGCCTACCGCGCAGGAGCTGCCGCTGGAGCGCAAGGTGGAGCGCTTTCCGTACGTGCCGGCCGACGCGCGGCGCCGCGACGAGCGCTGCATGGAGGTCTACAACATCCAGGTGCAGGCGCTGGTGCAGCGGTTGTCGTCAAGCCGGATCAGGAAAGTGGTCATTGGCGTATCGGGCGGGCTGGATTCCACCCACGCGCTGCTGGTTTGCGCCAAGGCGATGGACCGACTGGGTCTGCCGCGCGCCAATATCCTGGCCTATACGATGCCGGGCTTTGCCACGAGCGACCGCACGCTGAAGCAGGCGCGCGAACTGATGGAAGTGGTGGGATGCACGGCGCGCGAGATCGATATCCGGCCGAGCTGCATGGCCATGCTCAAGGACCTGGACCATCCCTATGCACGCGGCGAGCACGTCTATGACGTGACATTCGAGAACGTGCAGGCCGGCGAGCGAACCAACCACCTGTTCCGGCTGGCCAATCACAATGGCGCGATCGTGATCGGCACCGGTGATCTGAGCGAACTGGCGCTGGGCTGGTGCACGTACGGCGTGGGGGACCATATGTCCCACTACAACGTCAACGCCAGCGTTCCCAAGACACTGATCAGCCACCTGGTGCGCTGGGTGGCCGATACGGGCCAAGTGCTGGACACCGGCAAGGACGTGCTGCTGGCCGTGCTGGATACCGATATCAGCCCGGAACTGGTGCCCAGCGGGGCGTCGGGCGACGGGCAGGACGAGGCGCCCGGCCAGAAGACCGAGCAGATCATCGGACCGTACGAACTGCAGGACTTCAACCTCTACTACACGCTGCGCTACGGCTACGCGCCGTCCAAGGTGGCGTTCCTGGCGCTGCACGCCTGGGGCGATGTGGAGCGCGGCGTCTGGCCGAACGGGCCCCATGTGACCCGCAACAGCTACCAACTGCCGGAAATCAAGCGGATCCTCGGGATTTTTGTCGACCGGTTCTTCCGTACCAGCCAGTTCAAGCGCTCATGCATTCCGAATGCGCCGAAGGTGGGTTCGGGCGGTTCGTTGTCGCCGCGTGGCGATTGGCGCGCCCCTAGCGACGGCGAATCGGCGGTCTGGATGCGCGACCTGGACCGCATTCCAGACCAGGCGAACTGACTGGGATGTGGTGTTTCGGGCTAGAATCTGTCATCTTCCGACACCTTTAGAGACAGAGGCCAGCCATGAAGCAGATTACCGCCATCATCAAACCGTTCAAGCTCGACGAAGTGCGTGAAGCACTGGCCGACGTGGGCGTGACCGGTCTGACGGTGACCGAGGTAAAGGGATTTGGCCGCCAGAAGGGTCATACCGAGCTGTACCGCGGCGCCGAATATGTGGTCGACTTCCTGCCGAAAATCAAGATCGAGGTGGTGGTTGCCGAGAACCAGCTCGACACCGTGCTCGACGCCATCGTCAAGGCCGCCCACACGGGCAAGATCGGCGACGGCAAGATCTTCGTGACCGAGATCGAGCGCGTGATCCGTATCCGCACCGGCGAGCAGGACGAAGCAGCAGTCTGAGCAAAAACCGGGTTTGAGAAAAAGCCGGCCTTCGGGCCGGCTTTTTTTTACCTTCGGCAGCCTCGCAAAGGTATCGCCCGTTCAGCTCGGTAGCTTCCACCCGAACTGCACCGACAGCAGGCGCATCGCTATCGTCACGAGTGCGCCGGCCAGCAGCGCCACTTCCTGGTCGGCGCGGAGCCACGTCAGCCCCACGTAGACCCAACAGCCCACGAACGAACACGTGGCATAGGGCGACCGGTCGCGCAGGATCATCGGTACTTCATTGCACAGCACGTCACGCAGCACGCCGCCGAACACGGCCGATATGATGCCCATCATGACTGCAACGGTCGGCGTCATCTGGGCCACCAGCGCCAGCGACGTACCGGTGACCGAGAACAATCCCAGGCCGATGGCATCGGCCACGAGCATTGCGCGGTCCGACGCCACGCTGCTGACCACGCGAAACACGATGGCCGCGCCAATCGACATCGCAAAGATCAGCAGCACATAGTATTCGTGCTCGACCCAGTAGAACGGGCGCCGGTCCAGCAAGACGTCGCGCACGGTACCGCCGCCAAATGCCGTGGCGAAGGCAACGATGAAGGTGCCCACGGCGTCGAGCCGCTGCTTGCGCGCGTCGACCACGCCCGACACTGCAAAGGCAAGGACCCCGGTGATCTCCATGACATGGAGGATCAGGGGCAGCCGCCCCATCAGCAGATCGAACGGCAGGTGCAGGTGCATAGGTGGCGTCAGGGTTTGGGCTGGCGCAGCAAAACCATCAGGGCGCCCGCGCCGCCTTGCGACTCGCGGGCCTGGACGAAAGCGATCACTTCTTCCTTCTGCACGAGCCAGCTGCGCACCTTGCCTTTGAGCACGGGCAGTTTGTCGGGTGACCCGATGCCCTTGCCGTGGATCACACGTACACAGCGCACGCCGTTTCGCACCGAGCGGCGCAGAAAATTGGCCAGCGCCTCGCGGGCCTCGTCGCTGCGCAGTCCGTGCAGGTCCACCTTGTCCTGCGGCACCCACTCGCCGCGGCGCAGTTTCTTGATCACATCCTCGCCGATGCCGGGGCGGCGGAACGACATGGTCTCGTCGATATCGAGCAGGTTCTCGACGTCGAACTCATCGGACAGCGACGCTTCGAGCACGGCCTTGTCGTTGAGCTGGGTCTGTACCGCGATGGGCGCGGGGGCTTTGACGGGATGATGCACGCGATTGCGGTCGCGCAGGGTGCTGACCGTGCCGACACTGGAACGGAAGACGTTGGCTTCTTCCTCGGCGCGCCTGGCGGCGGCTTCGGCGGCCACGCGCTCGGCCTCGCGACGCTCGGCGTCGACCTTGAGGTCGTCACGCAACCCGGCCAGATCGTGCAGGCCGAATCGCTTGGGAGGGGTTTTGGCGCCGTTCGACATAGCAGAAACCTTAGATAACGCTCGGCACCGATTATAAGGAAAACGGGGACGACCGCAGCAAGGCGGGCGTCCCCGTTGGCTTCGCGCCGGGGCCAGCCGTGGGCTGGCCGGCGGGAATTTACTTCAGTGCTTCCACGTAGCGCTGGGCATCCAGCGCGGCCATGCAGCCCGTTCCGGCGCTGGTGATGGCCTGGCGATAAACGTGATCCTGCACATCGCCCGCGGCGAAGACGCCCGGGATATTCGTTGCCGTGGCATCGCCCGACAGGCCGCTCTTGGTGATGATGTAGCCGTTCTTCATCTCCAGCTGGCCCACGAACAGGTCGGTATTGGGCTTGTGGCCGATTGCCACGAACAGGCCGGACAGCTTCAGGTCCTCGGTCTTCGACGCGTCCTTGGTGCTGCGGATGCGCAGGCCGGTCACGCCCGACTGGTCGCCCAGGACTTCGTCGAGCGTATGGTCGTAGCGCAGTTCCACGCGGCCTTCCTTGACGCGCTGGAGCAGGCGGTCCACCAGGATCGGCTCGGCGCGGAACTTGTCCCGGCGATGGATCACGGTGACCTTGCTGGCGATATGCGACAGGTACAGCGCTTCTTCCACGGCCGTGTTGCCGCCGCCGATCACGGCGACTTCCTGGTTCTTGTAGAAGAAACCGTCGCAGGTGGCGCAGGCCGACACGCCGCGGCCCATGAAGCTTTCTTCGGACGGCAGGCCCAGGTACTGTGCCGAGGCGCCCGTGGCGATGATCAGGGCATCGCAGGTGTACTCGCCTGCGTCGCCGATCAGGCGGATGGGTTTTTCGGTCAGGTTGGCCGTATGGATGTGATCGAAGATGATTTCGGTGTTGAAGCGCTCGGCATGCGCCAGGAATCGCTGCATCAAGTCCGGGCCCTGGACGCCGTTAGGGTCAGCGGGCCAGTTTTCCACGTCGGTCGTGGTCATCAGCTGGCCGCCCTGGGCCAGGCCGGTGATCAGCACCGGGTTCAGGTTGGCGCGGGCCGCGTAGACGGCGGCGGTGTAGCCGGCCGGGCCGGACCCGAGAATCAGCACTTTTGCGTGTTTTGCAGACATGATGCGTTCCTGTAGGCAGCAAATGACCCGGCGCGGTATTCGTGCCGGTGTCACTCGAAACCGCCATTATAAGTGGCGCGGCGTTTGCCGACTGTTGCAAATTCCAATGGAGGCGATAGGGGCAGCCGAGGTTAAAATGGCCCCCATCGTCCACTTCGCACGATCGAACAGACCCTGACGCATGGCTCGCGCAACCACGACTACCCGGACCGACCCGTCGGCACTCCCATCGCGCATCGGCAAGCTGCTTGGCGAGGTGCGCTGGTTCCTGCTGCTTGCCGTGACGCTCGGCTTCCTGTGTGTGCTGGCCAGCTACAGCAAGGCGGACCCCGGCTGGTCGCATGCCAGCCAGGTGTCCGATATCCGCAACCTCGGCGGCCGTGTGGGCGCCTGGGTGGCCGACATCCTCTTCTTTATCTTCGGTTTTTCCGCCTATTGGTGGAGCGTGCTGCTGCTGCGCCGATGCTGGCGCGGCTGGCGCGAGCTGACCGCCGAACTGCCTGAGCGTGTGCAGGAGCCGCAGCACAGTACCGTGATCAGCTGGATCGGGTTCGTGCTGACGCTGGTGTCGAGCATGGGCCTCGAGGCCATCCGCATGTATCCGCTGCGCTCGGCGCTGCCGCGCGCGCCGGGCGGCGTGCTGGGCGACCTGCTCGGGGGCTGGCTGCAACTGGCGCTGGGATTTTCCGGCGCGACGCTGCTGTTGCTGCTGATGTTTGCCATCGGCCTGTCCCTGTTCTTCCATTTCTCCTGGCTGTCGGTGGCCGAGCATGTGGGCGGCTTCGTGGAGACGTTCTTCATGGGCTTCAAGGCCCGCCGCGAGAAAAAGCAGGACCGCATCATCGGTGCCGCGGCGAAAGTGGAACGTACCGAAACCGTGGAAGTGCAGCGCGTGAAGCAGGAAGAGGCCGTGCCGGTGCAGATCGTGCGTCCGCAGGCCGTGCCCAAGCACGAGCGCGTGGAGCGCGAAAAGCAGCAGCCGCTGTTCGCGGACATCCATGATTCGGACCTGCCGCCGCTGTCGCTGCTGGACGCCGTGCCCGCGCATCAGGAAACGGTCAGTGCCGAGACGCTGGAATACACGTCGCGCCTGATCGAGAAGAAGCTCAAGGACTTCGGGGTCGAGGTCAAGGTGGTGGCCGCCTATCCTGGCCCGGTGATCACGCGCTACGAAATCGAGCCGGCCACGGGCGTGAAGGGCAGCCAGGTAGTGAACCTGGCCCGCGATCTGGCGCGAAGCCTGTCGCTGGTGTCGATTCGCGTGGTCGAGACGATTCCGGGCAAGAACTACATGGGCCTGGAACTGCCGAATCCGAAGCGCCAGACCGTGCGCCTGGCCGAGATACTGGGTTCGCACGTGTACAACGAGAGTGCGTCGAGCCTGACGATGGCGCTGGGCAAGGACATCGCCGGCAAGCCGATGGTGGCCGACCTGGCCAAGATGCCGCATTGCATGGTGGCCGGTACCACGGGTTCGGGTAAGTCGGTGGGTATCAACGCGATGATCCTGTCGCTGCTCTACAAGGCCCGCGCCG
>DAIOET010000153.1:0-9037 GCA_036746135.1 Cupriavidus sp. | reverse complement strand
GGCCGCCCAGTTCGTCGATGAACTGCTGGTCCAGCCACGGCTTGTAGATCTGCAGACCCGGGTTGGTCAGCAGGCCGTAGCGGTAGAAACGCTCGATGTCATTGCCCTTGAACGTGCTGCCGTCGCCCCAGATGTTGACGCCGTCGTCCTTCATCGCGGCCACCAGCATGGTACCGGTCACGGCACGGCCGATCGGCGTGGTGTTGAAGTACGTCACGCCAGCGGTGGAGATGTGGAACGCGCCGCACTGCAGCGCGGCGATGCCTTCGGCCACCAGCTGGGTGCGGCAGTCCACCAGGCGGGCGGCTTCGGCGCCGTAGGCCATCGCACGGCGGGGGATGTCGTCGTAGTCCGGCTCGTCCGGCTGGCCCAGGTTGGCGGTGTAGGCGTAGGGAATGGCGCCCTTCTGACGCATCCAGAGGAGCGCGGCGCTGGTGTCCAGGCCGCCCGAGAATGCGATACCGACGCGCTGGCCGGAAGGAATGTGCTGCAGGATGGTAGTCATCGCCAGAAAACCAGGTGAATTTGTCGGCTCTTGGGGCGCCCCCGCACGATTGGATCATGCGGCGAGCCGGTCCGGCGCCCGAAACTCGTAACCTTGAATTGTGACATGGCACGGCGTCAGCGCCAAACGCAGGCCGCGCCAAAATAAATGTGGACATTGTCCAGACCGTCGACTAGGCTTTTGTGGACGGCGTACACAAGCGCCGCATCCGCACAATGTTCCGGCCCGCCGGACCCAACCCAGCAGGAGATGTCGATGTCTTCGAAAGTCCAGTCTTACCTGTTCTTCGACGGTCGCGCAGAGGAAGCGGCCGAGTTCTACAAGACCGCCATTGGCGCGAAGGTGGAAGCGCTGATGCGGTTCAAGGATGCACCGCCCGATGCCGGCCCCGGCTGCGGCCCGGCGCCTGGCAGCGGCGAAAAAGTCATGCATATGGCTCTGCAGGTCGGCGACACCACGATCATGGGTTCCGACGGCGAAAACAAGGGCAACGCCGAATTCAAGGGCTTTGCACTGTCGATCACCGTGGGCAGCGGCGCCGAAGTGGACAAGACCATCGGCGCGCTGTCCCAGGGCGGCCAGGTGGTAATGCCGGCCGCGCCGACGTTCTTCAGCGAACGGTTCGGCATGGTGGCCGACAAGTTCGGCATCACCTGGATGGTGCTGGTGGCACCGAAGGAATGACGCGCTGATCCATGCGCCTCCGGCTGGGCGCCGGGTAGCATCCCGTACAATGCGCCGCGCCCAACCGGAGAATCGCCAATGGAATCCCGCCTGACCGATCTGGAAGTGAAGGTCGCCTTCCAGGAGGACCTGATCGACACGCTCAACCTGACCGTCGCCCGCCAGCAGCAACAGATCGACCTGCTGCAGGCCCAGTTCCGCGTGCTGTACCAACAGGTGCGCGCCGCCGCGCCAATGGCGGCCGAGACCAATCCTCAGCACGAAATTCCGCCGCACTATTGAAGCGCGTGCATCACTTTCCGGAACGATCAGCGCAGTGACCGGGTCAGACCGGCTATCGACAGTCCGTTCCGCACCCATGTTCCTGACCGCCACGCCCACCCGCCGCACCTCGCGGCTCCTGGCAGCAGCCATCGTCATTGCTGGCGCCATTGCCGCCGCTGGCACCGCCCAGGCCGGCTACAACATCTGGACCGGCGAATACACGTTCACCAAGGCGGAACTCCAGAGCGCCGTGGACAAGCGCTTTCCCACCACGCTGCGCTACGGCGAGCTGGTCAGCGTGCAGCTATCGCGTCCGCGCCTGGTGCTCGATGAAGCCACCAACCGCGTCACCACGCAGGTGGACGCGGCGGTGACCAACACCATCATTCCATCACCGCCGGTCAACGGCACGATGTCGCTCAACAGCGGCGTGAAGTACGACACCACGCAACGCGCGGTGCTGCTCGACAACCCCACCGTGCAGGATGTGCAGGTGCAGGGCATGGCCCAGTACACACAGCAGCTCAATGCCATCGGCGCCGTGGTGGCCGAACAGTTGCTCAAGGACTATCCGCTGCATACGTTCAAGCCCGAGGAACTGCGCTTCAACGGCCGCGACGTACAGCCCGGCGCCATCACCGTGAAGCCCGACGGCATCAGCGTGAAGCTCGACCTGCGCTAGCGCGCGGGCCGGAACACCAGCGCCAGCCCCGCCGGTATGGCTACCATGCCGACCAGTGCCAGCGGCGCGGGGCGGTTGCCCAGGAACAGGTAATCAAGCAGCACGGTGGCCGGGGGCACGAGGTAGAACAGGCTCGTGACGTTGACGAGATCGCCGCGCTGGATCAAGCGGTAGAACAGCAGCGTCGCCACTACCGAGATCACGATACCCATCCAGAGCAGCGGCACGTAGAAGCCCGCGACGTGCTCGAAGCGGAATGACTGGAACGGCAGACACGCCAGGCACATCCCCAGCGCCACGGCATATTGCAACGGCAGCACTTCAACGGGCGCCTGTTTCACACCCTTCTGCCAGACCGCCCCCGTCGTGATGCAGGCCAGCGCGCCCAGCGCGCAGAGCCATCCGCCCGCCGATAGCCGGGCGGCAAGCAGACTGTCGGCAACGATCGTGACCAGCCCGGCCAGCGCCAGCACCAGCCCGCCCAGGCGTGTCAGCGAAACGCGACGTTCGGCCCAGAGCAGCGTCAGGATGGGCTGCACGCCCAGCACTGTCGCCAGCACGCCCGGCGTCATGCCGTGATCGAGAGCCAGCAGGTAACAGATCGAGTAGCCGCCAATCATCAGTGCACCGGCCAGCGCCACCCGCCAGCGTGTTCCGGGTGCCGGCAGGAGTCGCCGGCGCAGCATCCCCAGCGCGGTGAGCACCGAAAGCGCGATCAGGAATCGCAAGGTGAGGAAGGCAAACGGCGACGCATGCGCCAGGCCCCAGCGGCTGAAGATCGCGCCGCCGCTCCACAGCAGTACAAACAGCGGGGTGGCGCCATAGGTAGCCAGAAGGCTCGCGCGCGTGCGCATGACGGCATCTGCCGCCACGGCATTCTTTTGGGAAGTCATGAGTTGTCCTGTTGAAAACCACGCAGACCCCGGCGCGTGCTCACGCGGCACGCATCAGCACGACATCAGTCGGTCAAACCGGGGATAAGAACAGCGGCAGTCAGCCGCGTGGGGGCGCCATCGGGGGCGCCGTGGGAGGCGCGATGGAGGGAGGCGCCACAGGACCCGCGCCAAGCAAACCGCGCTCGCGCGCTGGCAGGCCGCAGGGATCGGCGGCGACAGCAGCAGTGGCGAAAGCGATGGCTCGGAGCGTCATGGTGTGAGGATGATTCGAAATATGCCGGCGCAATCCGCTGCACCGGCAACGCACAGATGCTAGCCGCGTCGTTCGCCGCGGTCAACCGGCGTCGGCGACATCCAGGCCGAGGGCATTGCCCAGCGCCGCCAGCGTTGGCCCGATCGGCGCCGACACCTTGAGCGTGAGCAGCGGATCGGCGCGCGTTGTGCCCAGGTTGAGCGCCGCGATCGGCACGCCGCGCTCCGCGGCCCACAGGCAGAACCGGTAGCCGGAAAACACGGTCAGCGACGAACCGATGACCAATACCCCGTCAGCGGCGTCCAGTGCCTGCCGGCCGGCATCCACGCGCTCGCGCGGCACCGATTCGCCGAAGAACACCACATCCGGTTTGAGCACGCCGCTGCAGCGTTCGCAGTCCGGCACGGCGAAGTCGTCGAACAGGGGCGATTCCAGATGCGCGTCGCCATCGGCGGCGGGCAACGCCGAGATGTCGCGGAACGAGGGGTTATGCAGCCAGAGCCAGCGCTGGATGTCCTGGCGCCGATAGCGCGTGGCGCACGACAGGCAGATCACCTGTCCGATGCTGCCATGCAGCTCGATCACATCGCGGCTGCCCGCGCGCTGGTGCAGGCCATCCACATTCTGGGTAACCAGTGCCGCCACCCGGCCGGCATCGCCCAGCCGCGCCACCACCCTGTGGCTGATGTTCGGCTGCGCCGCGTCTGCCACGGGCCAGCCAACCATGCTGCGCGCCCAATAGCGTTGGCGCGCGGCGGGGCCGCTCAGGAACGCCGTGATCGTCATCGGCGCCGAGCGTTGCCAGCGGCCCTGCTCGTCACGATAGCCGGGGATGCCAGAGTCGGTGCTGATGCCCGCCCCGGTCAGCACGAACAGCCGCCGATGGCGTTCGGCAAAGCCGGTCAGCGCCGCGATGTCACTCACGGGTCCACCTTGACGCGGCCGACCTGGCGGGCTTCCCAGGCCTTCAGTTCCTGGCGGTAGCGATCCATCTCGTCGTTGTAGAAGTCGAACACGCACGGATCGCAGCCGCTCTGGCAGCACTCGTTGTCGCCGGGGCGCTCGGGCGGCTGTGGCTTGGGGTCATCGGGCAACGGAAAGGACTCGGCGGACACGGCAATGCAGGAAGAAAACGAAACCGCGCCAGTATATGCCGCCTGCGAAATACGGCTCCGGCCACGGGCTCAGGGTCTTTGGTCCAATGCATGCGACGGCAATCCCTGATATGCAGGAATCCAAACCCATATTGAATTGTTTCGAGGGTGCTGTGCCGTGCCTGACGCTTGCTGCTAGTGTGGTTGCGCCAAAAAGCCGGTACACGGCGGAATGTCTCTTGTCATGGTTACTGCCACGCGCATCACTTCCGCATTGCGTCGGTCCGCCACAGCCGTGACGGCCGCGCTGGCCTGCGCCACCGTCATGGCCACCGAAGCGGGCCAGCAGCCATTGCCGCCGCCAAATCCCGCCCCTGCCGCCCCGCCGGTATTGAGTCCCGCCGTGCCCGGCACTTCCATCGTCAAGCCATCCATGCTGCCCCACCCGGCAGGACGGCCGAAAATATGTCTCGTGCTGTCCGGGGGCGGCGCGCGCGGCGCGGCACACATCGGCGTATTGAAGGTGCTGGAGGAACTGCGCGTGCCCGTGGACTGCATCGCCGGTACCAGCATGGGTTCGCTGGTCGGCGGCGCGTATGCCGCCGGCATGAGCACCCCCGATATGGAAAAGCTCGTGGGCGGCCTCTCCACCGACGCGATCTTCAAGGAACGGCCGCCGCGGCAAGACCTGGCCATCCGCCGCAAGATAGAGGACCACACCAACCTGATCACGCCCGAGATCGGGGTACGCAGCGACGGCCTGCTATTACCCAAGGGCGTGGTATCGGGCGTGCAGCTGGAAACCGTGCTGCGGCAACTGGCCAATGCGCCGGGCTACCGCAACTTCGACCTGCTGCCCATTCCATACCGCGCCGTCGCCACCGACCTGGTGGCCGGCACGCCGGTCGTGTTCAGCGAAGGCGAACTGGCCAACGTAATGCGCGCCAGCATGTCGGTGCCCGGTGCCGTGGCCCCTACCGAGTACCAGGGCAAGCTGCTGGTGGATGGCGGCCTGACCGACAACCTGCCCGTGGACGTGGCGCGCACAATGGGCGCGGACATCGTCATCGCGGTCAACCTCGGAACGCCCTTGATGAAGCGCGAGGAACTCACCTCGCTGATCGGCGTGACGGGGCAGATGCTCAACATCCTGACCGAGCAGAACGTGCGGACATCGCTGGCGTCGCTCAAACCCACCGACATTCTGATCGAGCCGGCACTCGGCGATTTCTCGGCGGGCGACTTCAACCACCTGCCAAAAGCGATTCCGATCGGCGAAGCAGCGGCGCGCCGCGAGACCGACAGGCTGACTGCGCTGTCGATACCGACCGACCAGTATGCGGCGCTGCGCACCGCCCAGCGCGCGCTGCCGCCTCCTGACCTGCGCCCGGTCGACGAGATCCGCTTTTCAAAGCTTGAGCGCGTGAACCCGGCCTTCGCCGCGGCCACGATGGAGACCAAGCCCGGCGAGCCAATCACGCAGGCCACGCTGGACCGCGACATGCGGCGGCTGTTCGGCACCGGCGACTTCGAACACGTGAACTATCGATTCCTGGAAGAGCCTGGCAAGCGAGTGCTGGGCGTGGATGCGGTGGAAAAGACCTACGGACCGGACTATCTGCGCTTCGGGCTGGGCCTTAGCTCCGACTTCCGCGGCAACGCCTATTTCAACCTGCTGACGAGCTACCGCCGCACATGGCTGAACGCGCTCGGCGCCGAATGGCGCAACGACGTGCAGGTTGGGCAGACTTCGAGCTTGGTCAGCGAGTTCTACCAACCGCTCGATACGCGCCAGCTGTTCTTCGTGGCACCGCGCATCGAGCTGGAAAGACGCCCGGTCAACGTGTTCAGTGGTGACAACAAGATTGCCGAATACGACTTGCGCCGCACCGACTTCGCCTTCGACGTCGGCAGCCAGTTCACAAAGTATGGCGAAGCACGGCTGGGCGTGGTGATCGGGCAGCAGCACCTGTCCCTGTCGACCGGGCCCGAATCACTGGCACCCGCCGCCGGGAGCGAAGTGCAGCGACGCGCCATCGCTGGCCGCCTGCTGTTCGACCAGCTCGACAGCATCAACTTTCCGCGCTTTGGCTACGGTGGAACGCTGAACATTTTTTCGTCGCAGGCAGGCATGGGCGCCACCGATACGTACACGAAAGGCGAATTCACGGCCACGGGCGCCTATTCGTTCGGCAACAACACGCTGAGCTTCGGCATCCGTGCCGGCTCCAATCTGGGCGGCCCGGCGCTGCCCCGCTACGACCTGTTCCAGTGGGGCGGCTTTCTGCAGCAGTCCGGGTACAGCACCGGTCAGCTGATTGGCGGCAACATCCAGTTTGCCCGGCTGGTCTATTACAACAAGCTCGCCAAGCAGACACTGCTGGAAGGCGTCTATGCGGGAGCCTCGCTGGAAGCCGGGCGCGTCGGCGCCCCGCTCGTTCCGGGCAGCCCGACGGGGCTGCTGAAGTCCGGCTCGCTGTTCCTGGGCGTGGACAGTCCCATCGGCCCGCTTTACCTGGCCTACGGGCGGGCGGCCGGCGGCCAATACGCGTTCTACCTGTTCCTGGGCAAACCATGACCGCGGCCGCGAAGTGCGCCAGACGGGACCCCACCTAAGTTGTATTTAATGTCTCCATGGGGCTCTCTATACTTGGCGATGTCACCGGGATCTCCGTCTCGACTGACACCCCCCCTTCCCCCGTCGCCGTCCCAATCGGCGACATTTTTTTGCCCGAAGTTCGGAAATCCGCCAGCCGCGGCGGTAAGATGCGCGATTATCGAACAGCGCATTGGCCATTCATGGACGCCCCCAATCCCATCCACCTGAAGCCGGCCCAGGCCGATACGGTCCGCGCCGCGCACCCGCCGGCCGACATCCTCAACAGCTTTGCCGGGGACCCGAACTTCATGCTGTCGCTGGCCCGCGGCCTGACGGTGCTGGAGGCGTTTTCCGAGCGCAAGCGGCCGCTGACCATCTCGCAGGTGGCGCAGCGCACGCAACTGTCGCGCGCGTCGGTGCGGCGCTGTCTCTATACGCTTGAGCAATTGGGATACGTGAGCCAGCAGGATGGACACTTTGCGCTGCGGCCCCGCGTGTTGCATCTGGGCCACGCCTACTTTTCGTCGACCTCGCTCGTGTCGTCGGCGCAGCCGATTCTCGACACGCTGAGCGCCCGCGTGCACGAGACATCGGCACTGGCCATTCTCGACGGCATCGACATCCTGTACCTGGTTCGCTCCGAAGTGCAGCGCGTACTGACTCACGCGCTGGGCATGGGCAGCCGCCTACCGGCCTATTGCACGTCCACCGGCCGCCTGCTGCTGGCCCATCAGCCCGATGCGGTGCTGGAAGCGTTCTTCGAACATGCCGAATTGCGTCCGCGCACGCTGCTGACCAAGGTATCGCGGCCAGAACTGGAAGCGGCGTTCCAGCGCGCGCGCGAGCTGGACTATGTGCTGATCGACGAAGAACTGGAACCCGGCCTGCGCGCAATTGCCGTACCGGTGCGCTCGCAGACGGGCATGGTGGTGGCCGCCATCAGCGTGAGCGTGAAGGCCAACAAGGTTTCGGAATCGGAAATGGTCGCGCGGCTGCTCGCCCCGATGCGCGAGGCGGCAGTGGCAATTGGCAAGCTGGTAGGCAGCTGACCGCTACGCCGGGGCATGGCCCCGGCATTTTTCAGCCCCGGTGGGCCAGTTCGAGCTGGAACACCAGGCGCTGCAGGAAGTTTTCCATACGCCCATCGGGATTCAGGAAGGCGCAGCCGTAGTGGTGGACGGTGTTGTCGTCAAACCCGACCAGCCAGTGCCCCACCACCTGCATATCCAGCTCCAGGCGCCCCAGTTCGGCAAAATCGAGCCGGCATTTCTTGATGACGGTTCCTACCGGCAACTGGTCGGCGCCCACGGCACGCGAGCGCAGGCCGACGCCCGACAGCGAAAGGTCGGCAATATCGAGCTGCAGAACGGACTTGTCCGCCGATTCCGGCAACTGGATCTCGCAGCGGTAGCCCTTGGTCAGCAGCGTGCGCGCGCGGAAATGGCGGCGGCGCTGGAAGTGATAGAGCTTTTCCGGGAAGTCGGCGATAAAGGCCGGGCCGCCCTCGAAGCGAGTGGCACCGGGCGTGCCCACCACGAAGTTCACCGGCACGCCGCGCAGCAGCCCCGAAAAGGCGTTCTGCTCCGATGCCAGCAGCGCCTGGCGCTCCGCATCGGCACGGCACCAGTCGAATATGAAAGTCTTGTTGGCCGGATCGACATGCAGGATCGATGTCACGATCTCCGAGCCGCCCCGCGAACGTACGTTCAGCAGGCATTTCTGCCATGCCATGTCGCGCAGCACTGTGCCGATCTGGGAACTGTGAGTCAGCCGGTAGCGTTCATCCGACTGCGTCGAGTCCCGCTCATCGGGCTCGCCCTCGAACTGGGACAAGGATTGGCCTGCATGCGGCCCGCGGGGATCTTGAAGACTCATGGAATACGCTACTTCGAATAGTGGTTGCGCCGCAGTACGCCAGGGCGGGGGACGCAATGGATCTGTTGGCGCGCGGCGCGCCAGCGCCGCATGGTAAGCGCGCCACCATAGCGGCGCAAGCATATGCCTTTGGCCTTCGGCAAAATACGACGTAACTTTAGGAACCGACTTCGGTGGGGTAGCTT
>DAIOET010000152.1:0-9038 GCA_036746135.1 Cupriavidus sp. | reverse complement strand
GCAACACACTCGTCGCTCGATCCGGCTGCGGCCTTCGCGCCAAAGTCGCCCACGGGTATGCCACCGTACGGCGCCTATAGCGCAAAGGCCAGTTGGCCACCGCTGAGGCCGGCCGAAACACCCCCGCAGCGTACAGCAGCGACTTTCGACCAGCCAGCGCCCGCGGAACACGATGCAAGCGATGCGATGGCCCAGGAAGCAGCTCAGCGGACTTCGCGCGACGAGGATGCGAACACTGAGTATGCAGCGATCGATCAGATCGACAATCCAATCGACAATCCGGTCGACATCGATGATGGCGTGACCCGGACGGCCGATAACGCACCGCTGCCATTACCAGCCGAACCAGTACCCAGCGCCAGCGGCTTTCTTCGTGCCGCCGATCCTGCCGATCCCGAAGCCGAGGCCTGGGCCGCGCAAGCGAAGGCCGTGATCGAGAACGATCTCGGCGTGACGCCGCGTGACGGCACGCTCGACGCCGTGGCACGCGAGACCACCACACGCCACTGGCTGCACGAAGACGCCTCGGCAGCACCGGCCACCGGTCCGACCTTTGCCCCGGATTTCCTGCGCCATGCGCGCGGGCGCGAACTACCGCGAGCGAGCCAGGCCAAGGTCGCCTTACCCGGTAGCAGGCGCACCTGGATGCGTGCCGCGGTCATCGTGCTGGCACTGGGCGTGCTCGTGCAAGGTATGTATCTGGCACGCAGCCAGATCGCGGGCAGCCTGCCCGTGCTGCGCCCGATACTTGAAGCGGCCTGCGCGCCATTCCGTTGCGAAGTCCCACCGTGGCGCGATCTCGATGCGCTGCGTATCGACAGTTCGCAACTGCAGAAGCAGGATGAGGCCAGCGATGTCTACCAGCTCGCGGTCACGCTGCGTAACCAGGGCCGCGCCACTACCGCGCTGCCCGCGATCGAACTCGTGATGACCGATCTGCAGGACCAGCTTCTGTTGCGCCGCGTGCTGCTGCCGAGCGAATACCTCGATCCGACCCAGCGCGGCTTCTCCGCCACAGGCATGCGCGCGGGCAGCGAGCTGCCGGTTCGGGTACGATTCCGGACACAGCAGTCGGCGGCCAACTACCGCGTGCTGATCTTCTACCCCTGAATTCCAGGCGCCCCCTCGCCACGCCGGCCGGCAATGCACCGGGCCGGCTGGCCATATTTACTTTTCCAAGGAGAGACCATGAGCAATGTGACCCTCGGCGGCAACGCCATCGAAGTTGGCGGCAAGTTTCCCCAGGCTGGCGACAAGGCCCCGGCCTTCTCGCTGGTTGGCAAGGACCTGAAGGATGTGACGCTGGCCGACTTCGCCGGCAAGCGCAAGGTGCTGAACATCGTGCCGAGCCTGGACACGCCGGTGTGCCAGGCCTCCGCGCGCAAGTTCAACGAAGCTGCCAGCAGCCTGGCCAACACCGTGGTGCTGACGATCTCGGCCGACCTGCCGTTTGCCATGGGCCGCTTCTGCACGGCCGAGGGCCTGGCCAACGTGGTGACGCTGTCGACGATGCGCGGCGCCGATTTCAAGGCCGCCTACGGCGTGGATATCAAGTCGGGCCCGCTGGCTGGCGTATGCGCCCGCGCCGTGGTCGTGGTCGACGAGAATGACGCGGTCAAGTACAGCGAACTCGTGCCCGAAATCAAACAGGAGCCGAACTACGATGCGGCCCTGGCTGCGCTGAAGTAATCTGTGCGCTAGCACACCGTTGCAGGATCGATTCCGCCCGTCATGCACGGGCGGAATTCATTAACGTATTTGTTACACGTAGTTGTTACGCCCCGCTGCCGGGGCCCGAATGGAGAAAAGATGTCCAGCCTGATCTGCGGTTCCGTCGCCTACGACACCATCATGACGTTCGACGGCCGGTTCCGTGAACACATTCTTCCGGACCAGATCCACATGCTGAACGTCTCGTTCCTGGTACCGGGCATGCGGCGCGAGTTCGGCGGCTGCGCCGGCAATATCGCCTATACGCTGAAGATGCTCGGCGGCGATCCGGTGGTGATGGCCACGGTGGGCCAGGACGCCGGCCCGTATCTGCAGTATCTGCGCGATCTGGGCATCGGCACCGAACATATCCGTACGCTGGCCGACACGTTCACCGCGCAGGCGATGATCACGACCGACCTGGACAACAACCAGATCACGGCTTTCCACCCCGGCGCAATGAGCCAGTCGCAGGTCAACAGCGTGCAGGACGCGCTGACCTCGGGCAAGCGCCCGGCGCTGGGCATCGTCGCGCCGGACAGCCGCGAAGGCATGCTGCACCACGCACAACAGTTTGCGGAAGCTGGCATCCCGTTCATCTTCGATCTGGGTCAGGCCATGCCGCTGTTCAACGGCGAGGACCTGCGGCAGTTCATTGAACTCGCCAGTTACGTGACGGTCAATGACTACGAAGCGCAGGTCATGCTCTCGCGCACTGCGTGGACCAGCGCCGAAGTGGCCGCCAAGGTCCGTGCGTTCATCGTGACGCATGGCGAGCGTGGCGCCAGCATCTTCGCCGACGGCCAGCAATACGCCATTCCGGCCGTGCAGGCCGAGCGCGTGGTGGACCCCACCGGCTGCGGCGATGCGTTCCGTGGCGGCCTGCTCTACGGCATCGAACAGGGCCTGGACTGGGAAACCACCGGCCGCCTCGCGTCGCTGATGGGCGCGCTGAAGATTGCCCAGCAGGGTCCACAGAATCACTGGATTTCGCGTGAAGAAATCGGCAGCCGGTTCGCATCGGCATTCGGTTATCAATACGCCTAAGATGAAACGGTGCTCCGCGCGCACCGGGAGATGACGAACGGCGCGGCGTTCAGACGGGAGTTGCCATGCATCAGATACTTCGAACCGGCGGTGTGGCAGTACTGGCCGCGGCGGCACTGGTCGGCGGCTGCGCCAATTACTCGAATTCGGGCAGCGTCTATTCGCCCGGCCAGGCTCAGCGCGAACAGACCGTACGCTACGGCGTGGTCCAGGGCGTGCGCGAAGTCATGATCCAGGGGAGCACCACGGGGGCGGGCACGCTTGCCGGCAGTGCAATCGGTGGCGTCGCCGCGGGTAGCACCATTGGTAGTGGTGGCGGCTCCGTGGCAGCCGGTCTATTGGGTGCCGTACTTGGCGGCATTGCCGGTAGTGCAGCCGAGAACCGCGTGACGCAACGGCGCGGTCTGGAAATCACGGTGCAGCTCGAGGATGGCGACATGCGCGCGATCACTCAGGAGGCCGACGAGGTTTTCAGGCCGGGCGACCGGGTGCGCCTGCTGTCTTCCGGTGGCGTGACACGCGTCTCGCACTGAAAAGATTACAGGGATGTCAGATTGAAACGCCGCGTGCCTCCGGGCCGCGGCGTTTTGCTTTGGGTCCACCGGCGGCGGATGGCCGCATATGCGTTCCGCCAATAAAAAACCCGCCGGGCACGGATGCCATCGGCGGGTTGGCAAGACTTGCTGTCTTGCGGACCGGATACGCGGTATCCGGTCAGTGTGGCACGCCATGCGTGTCCAGGTGTTTCCCGGTTGTGATCGCTCGCACGAGGCGACGCGATTACGGGCGGTTGCCCGTCGGGAACGGCCAGGCAGCAGCCGGGTTCAGCGCGGTCTTTGCAGCAGCAGCAGGTGCAACGGCAGGGGCCGCGGCAGGCTTGGCAGCCTTCTTGGCAGCAGGCTTCTTCGCAGCGGCCTTCTTGGCAGCCGGCTTCTTGGCAGCAGCCTTCTTGGCCGGGGCCTTCTTGGCCGGGGCCTTCTTGGCGGCTACTTTCTTGGCTGCGGCCTTCTTGGCCGGTGCTGCCTTCTTGGCGGCGACCTTCTTGGTTGCGACCTTCTTTGCAGCAACCTTCTTCACTGCGGCCTTCTTGGCCGGTGCTGCCTTCTTGGCGGCGACCTTCTTGGTTGCAACCTTCTTAGCAGCAACCTTCTTCACTGCGGCCTTCTTGGCTGCCGGCTTCTTGGCGGCGACCTTCTTGGCAGCTACCTTCTTCGTAGCGACCTTCTTGGCAGCAGCCTTCTTGGCGGCCGGTGCAGCCTTCTTGGCGGCGACCTTCTTCACGGCGGCCTTCTTGGCGGCCGGCTTGGCGGCTTTCTTAGCCGCCGGCTTTTTCTTTGCAGCAGTTGCCATGGATAACTCCTTCACTAGCGTGAAATATCGAATGACCTAAATGGACGACCCGACCGATCCGAGGCGCATTCATGCATGCCCCAACCGAGCGAGCGATTCATCGGCGCACGACACATCTTCAACCGCACGCTAATGAATTCGGTGACAGGGAAACCGCGGCGACCCATGTCGCACAGCGCGGTGTTTTCACGGCAGCGCAAAATCCGCGCGCGGGCTGCAAAGCCAGCGTCCAGGCGGATTTCCGGGGCATGCCGTGCCCTGGAATATTCGATTGGCCCGCGCCGTCCATCATGTCGGCGCACTGCCAGAAAAGAGGAGATATCGGTCAGCAGGCCTGCAGTACGGGCTTGGCCTCGCGCACTGCAGACGGCAATCCTACGGGGGTAGCTCGCCCATCCCGTCACTGGGCTACAGGAGACTGCACGCGTTGTAAGAAGCCTGATCGGCCCGGTCTGCGTCAAAGTTCTGTTGCTCCTCGGCTACCCACCTTCACTGCATCGAAGCATCGCCATCATCGTTGCTTCTTGCTTGCCCTCTTGCGACGCTACGCTTCGGTCCGATTCGTTAGCTCGTCGATTCGTTCGATCCGCTTCGTCGACTCGCTTCGTCAAACCACGTCGATGCAATGAAGTGAGACTCTTGTCAAGGCGAATCATAATTCGTTTGTTCGATGATGTTAAGAAAAAAGTGCAAAAAAACTTGCACGCAAGATCGAATCGATCTACTCGACGCGCGTACTTCGATCGCGACACCATCGACACACACATTGATCTCGACTTTCACAACGTCGATGAAGTTCCATCGGTCGTGTGTTTGATGGTCTTCGCACGCGTCGCGGGCCATCATCACCATGCGTGTTCGCACTTCGCTCACGCACCGTCGCGCAGACGTGCGCTCACCATCGGACGCGCCATCGCGGCGCGCATCCCCGCATCTGCCGACCGGCTGGAAATCCGCATGAACATTGGCTTGCGCGGTCGCGCATGGTGATGCGCGAGCGGTGCATCACCATGGCCGCGCCGTGCGTTGGAGACGTCGAACCGAGTCGTGCCAGGCGGTGTCGCAATGCATGTGCGATCAATGACGCGACACGCGCGCGCAACGACTGCGCGCATGCGATGTCCACGCACGACGTGCGTCGATCCGACAGTTGCGCGAGCACGACGAAGAGTGATGCGTCAACGCAACGGTTTCCCGCTTCGACACAAGTTCGTGTGTGCAACGCGACGTCGCTGAACTGCGATGGACCTCAATCAACGTCGACGAACGACGAACGACGAGGGCAGTCACACCCGACAGTTCGATGGCATCGCATCGCGGCCAAACGCAAATCCGCGAATGCGCGCATGGCCGTCATCGATCCAGATTGATCCGCAGCGATGCGCATCGATCGATGCGCATCGCTGCGGTGACCACTGCGGCGTCAGGCACTGACCGCAAGGCATTCGGGTTCCTACGGATGCCGGGCTCGGCAAGCCTTGTCGTGTGGCGTGGCTACACCACTGACCGATCCGCTAGAGGAATGTCTCGGGTACAGCCTTCCGGCGGCTTTTGTTGCACGACAAGATCCCGGCCCGGCGCCGTCAGGCGGCCGATTGCGACCGCGCTTGCGGTACGCTCTGGTGCGTACGCAAACGGCTGTTGGTGATTGCAGCGCGTGACCGCCGCCAGTAGATTGGCGTCGCACGGCGCCGATGCCGACGACACACTGAACTGGAGACCTCCATGCGCATGACCTACCCCCGCGCCCTGCTTCGCACCGCCACCATCGCGGCAACGTTTGCCGCGGCACTCGCCGCCAGCACCGCGGCACTGGCGCAAGCCACGCCCTCGGGCACATGGCACACCATCGACGATGCCACCGGCAAGCCGCGCGGCGTGATCGAGATCGCCGAGAAGGATGGCGTGTACAGCGGCAAGCTTGTGAAGAGCCTCGTGCCTTCCGAAGGTGCGCCCAAGGTTTGCGACAAGTGCACCGATGCACGCAAGGACCAACCCATCATCGGCATGACGCTGCTCACCGGCCTGCGCAAGACCGGCGACAACGAATGGGCCGGCGGAGAGATCCTGGACCCCGAGACCGGCAAGCTTTACAAGTGCAAGATGTCGCTGGCCGACGATGGAAAAAAACTCAATGTGCGCGGCTTCATCGGCATCAGCCTGATCGGCCGGACCCAATCCTGGGTGCGCCAGCAGTGACGTGTGAAAAAGCAGCGAGCATGCTCCCCTCTCCCGCCTGCGGGGTAGGGGTTGGGGGTGAGGGCCGGGGCATCAAGCAGCGACGCCGCGCAGTTTGAGCCGCACCTCACCTATCGCGATTCGCTTCAGCAAAACGACAGCTTCCTTCGGTAAGATCGATTCCCCGATCCTGATCAAAAAAACTACCGGAGACACGAGCATGCATCGCTTCCCTCGCGGCCGCGCACTGGCCCTCTCACTCGCCGCCACTTCATTGTTCGCCGCCACCGCCCACGCAGCAGATGCGTGGCCCAACCATGTGATCAAGTTCGTCGTGCCGTTCACTGCTGGCGGCGCCAATGACCTCGTCGCGCGCGCTGGCGCCGAAGCAGTCAGCAAGCGGATTGGCCAGCCCGTGGTGATCGAGAATCGTCCCGGTGCGGGCGGTGTGGTGGGCGCCGACTATGTGGCAAAGAGCAAGCCCGACGGCTATACGTTCCTGGTAGGTGCCGTGGGTACCGTGACCAACAGCCTGATTCGCCAGAAGATGCCGTACCAGCCCGACGATCTCGTACCGGTTGGACTG
The DNA here is from genome assembly GCA_036746135.1 of Cupriavidus sp. GTDB lineage: Bacteria > Pseudomonadota > Gammaproteobacteria > Burkholderiales > Burkholderiaceae > Cupriavidus. The sequence continues at coordinate 2,167 of DAIOET010000152.1, read as the reverse complement.
ATCGCGGTAAGCCCGTCGGTGATCGTGGCATCGCCATCGCTGCCGGTGAACAACGTGAAGGAACTGGTCGAGTACTCGAAGAAACAGGGCGGCGTGCCGTTCGCCACTGCAGGCAGTGGCAGCACGCCGCATTTCGTTGAGGAGATGCTCAAGGAGAAAGGTGCGAACCTGACCGTGGTGCCTTACAAGAGCGGATCGGAAAGCATCACTGCGGTGATTGGCAACCAGGTTGCCGCAACCTCGGAGGCATCGATCGTCGTGCTGCCGCAGATCAAGGCCGGCAAGCTCAAGGCACTGGGTGCGACGTGGGACAAGCGCATGCCCGCGGCACAGAACATCCCCACCACGGCGGAACAGGGATTGCCCGAAGTTCGCATTGGCCATTGGGCCGGCATCTTCGCGCCGAAGGGCACCGACCCCGCGATCATCAAGAAGCTCAATGCGGAACTGACCGCGGGCATGCAGAACGCGGAGATCCGTGAACGCCTGATCCAGAACGGCATCGAACCCGCGGGTGGCTCGGTCGAGAGCTTCGTGGCGTTCATCAAGTCCGAACGTGAACGCCTGGGCCGCATTGCCAAGAACGCGCACATGACAGCCGAGTAAGCAGCTGTAAGAAAATATTTTGGATGAGATCACCCGTCCGGGTGATCATATGTCTGCAGGCGGCCCGCTACATGCGGGCCGTTTCATTTGTCTGGTCAACTTGTAAAAAGCGATGCATTGCGCATACAAAGTGTCTACAAATGCAATTTCTACAAGACGCATGTTGTTACCTTAGGACAATCAATAGCGGTCGTCCTTGTCTGTGACCGGTCAGCAACGCGAATTGCAACGCGAATAGTTCGTATTTATATTCCGGTTCGCCCGCACATATGCCCCGGATGATTGCCGGTAAAGGGCCCGGCTGAAGGGGGCGAACTGGACCTGACAATGAAACGCTGTACCCTTGGCCGGACTCCTGGCCGCACGCCCCTGGCCGCAGCCCTGGTTGCCCTGTTTGCGGCTCCCGCCGCCTTTGCCCAGCAGGCACCCTCAACTCCCGCGCCAGCAGCCACGCAAACGGCCGAAGCCGTGCCCCAGACGCTGCGCGAAGTCACGGTCCAGGGCTCCGCCGCCCGCGACGATTTCAACCCGTCAGGCAGCCAGTTGTCGAAGCTGCCAGCCGAACTGCGCGACGTACCGCAATCGGTCACGATCGTGAACCGCGCGCTGATGGAATCGCAAGGTGTCAGTTCGCTGGCCGATGCGCTACGCAATGTGCCCGGCATCACCATTGGCGGCGCCGAAGGTGGCCAAATCGGCAACAACATCAACCTGAACGGCTTCTCCGCGCGTACCGACATCTACCTTGATGGCTTCCGCGATCGTGGCCAGTACTACCGCGACACGTTTGCACTGGACCAGGTGGAAGTACTGATGGGGCCATCGTCGATGCTGTTCGGTCGTGGCTCCACCGGCGGCGTGATCAACCAGGTCACCAAGAAGCCAAAGCTGCAGGCTGCCACCGAGGTCTCGGGATCGGTCACCACCAACGGCCTGGTGCGCGCCACGGCCGATGTGAATACGCCGACCGGCGATACCTCCGCGTTCCGCATCTCGGCGATGGCGCAGGATGGCAAGCCCAGCACGCGCGACGAGATGACGGTGCAGGACTTCGGTATTGCGCCGTCGTGGCGCTGGGGCATCGGCACGTCTACCGAAGTCACGCTGTCTGCGTTGCTCCAGCACAACGAGGACATGCCCGACTATGGCCTGCCTGCCATCAACGGACATCCCGTCAACGTCGATCGCAACACCTACTACGGCTTCAACAATGACCGCACGCGCCAGAACATCGTCTCGCTGTCAGGTGGTGTCGACCACAAGTTCTCGCCGAACCTGCGCCTGCGCAACTACACCGCATTCAACTATGTGGAAACCAACGCGCGAGAAACGGCGCCGAACGCCGTGGGTACGATCAATGCGGCCGGCGCATTCACCGCGCTGACCACCACGAACCTGCCGTTGTCGCAGCTCTACGTGCGCCAGCAGAGCCATGACCGCAACATCCGCGACTACTCGATCTACAACCAGACCGAGCTGACGGCCAAGTTCGATACCGGCTCGGTCAAGCATACGCTACTGACCGGCGTCGAATTCGGCCACGATGGGTACAACAACCAGA